>JACIYH010000008.1 GCA_014360055.1 Bacillota bacterium
ACCCTGAGTGAGGAGCACGGCATCGGGGCGGTGCTTTCCCGGCGGGTGCCCGACCGGCAGGGGAAACTCGGTGCCTACCTGAGATCTCTCCAGACGGCGCAAGCCCTGTTGCGTGAGTACCCCGACGTGCTCTTCTTGTTCGACATTCACCGCGATTCGCCCGGCCGGGAGGCCACGACCACCGTGGTCAACGGGCAGCCCGCGGCCCGCATCATGATTGTGCTGGGATCACCGTACCAGGTGGGGCCGGGGTGGGCGCGCAACCGGGCTCTGGCCGACCGTATGGCCCAGATCATGGAGGAGCGCTATCCGGGGCTGCTGCGCAAGGTGCTGGTGGCGGATGCCCGTTACAACCAGCACCTTTCCCCGGGGGCCCTGCTCTTCGAGATCGGCGGGGTGGAGAACACCCTGGAAGAAGCCCTTTACTCTGCCCGCCTGCTGGGGGACGTGCTGTCCCTCGCCATTGCCGAGGAACTGGCCGCCTCCGCCACCAAGTAACACCTGCTGGTGGCGGGCTGGGGGTCGGGTGCGGGGTACGAGCAGGAATTGGTCGGGCGGCGGCATATATAGTATCTTGCATACAAAATGCAGTCAGAAAGGGGGGACAAGATTGAAGCGCCTCCCGGAGATCCTGGCCCGTCCCCTGCGCGACGTGGTGTACGAGCACCTGAAGGAGGCCATCCTGGTGGGGAAGCTCCTCCCCGGGGAAAGGCTCCTGGAAGTGGAACTGGCAGAGCAGATGGGCGTGAGCCGCACCCCCGTACGCGAGGCCATGCGCCGCCTGGAGAGGGAGGGGCTGGTGGTGCTGCGGCCCTTCCGGGGTGCCGAGGTGGTGCGGGTGCCCCGTGAGCGAGCCGAGCAGCTGTTCCAGGTGCGGGAGGCCCTCGAATGTCTGACCGCCCGCCTGGTGGCCGCGCGGGCGGGCCCGGCCGACATCCTGCTCCTGCGTTCCATCATCGAGCAGGCCGAGGTGGCGGCGCGCAACGGCGACTACCCCGGGGTCAACGCCCTCAACCGGCGGTTCCACGGTGAACTGGCGCGCATGAGTGGCAATATCCCCCTGGTGACCCTGTTCGAGCAAATCCAGGACCACATCAACCTGCTCCGGGCCACCGCTCTCTCCCGTCCCGGTCGCCCCGAAGAGGCCATCCGCGAGCACGCCGATATCGTGGATGCCGTGGCGGCGGGCGATGCCGACCGGGCAGAGGTGCTGGTGAGCGAGCACATAAGGAGGGGCCGCCTGGCCGCCCTCGCACAAATGGAGGCGTCCGACGAAGATGTACATCGATCCGCAGAAGTGTAACGGCTGCAGCATCTGCATCCCCTATTGTCCGGCGGGGGCCATTTCCCTGGTGGAGGCGCCCGGCAGCAAGCGGGGCCGGGTGGCCGTCGTCGACCAGGAAGCCTGCCTGGAGTGCGGCAACTGCATTCACCGGGGAGTGGTGAAGTGCCCCACCTCGGCCTTCTCCGAGGATCCGGGCATTTGGGATACCGCCCGCGCCATCCGCCGCTTTTTCTCGGACCCCATGGTCAAGCACCCGGTTACCAGCGTACCGGGCCGGGGTACCGAGGAAGTGAAGACGAACGATGTCACCGGCCGGGTGAAGCGGGGCGAGGTCGGCATCGGTATCGAGATGGGGAGGCCGTGCCTGGGTACCAGCTTCGCCGAGGTGGAGAAGGTGACGCGGGCCCTGGCCCCCCTGGGGATCGCCTTCGAGGAGTGTAATCCCCTTACCCACCTCATGGATGATCGCACGCGGGGAACCTTCCCTCCCGAGGTGAAGGCCCAGCGGGTGATCTCGGCCATCATCGAGTTCACCGCCCCGGCCGCCCTGCTGCCCGACATCCTGCGCGTGCTGCGGGAGGTCGCACCCACCCTGGAGACGGTGTTCTCGCTCGACCTCATAAGCTGCTTCGAACCGGACGGTTCCCTGCCCGTCCTCAGCGTGCTCCGTGAACTGGGGATCGAACCCCGGCCCAACGCCAAGGTGAACCTGGGCATGGGTCGACCCCGTGCGGTTGATAAGGAGGTGGCGGCCTCGTGACCCACTCCCTGCACAGGCGGGGTTCGTCCGCATCTCTGGCCAACGACTATGTGATCCTGGTCACGCCCGCGGTGGGGTTCAATGACGAGGGTGCTCCCGACAAGCTGCGCGAGGCCCTGGAGGTGGTCCTGGAAGCGGGACCGGCGAACATCGGGTCCTACGCCACCGGCACCGTCTTTGCCGGGGCCACTCCGGAGGAGATCCGGAAGGGGCTGTGGGAGCAACCCCGGGTGCGCTGCGCCTTTGCCGGACGCGAGCAGGTGAAGCGTGTCCTCGAGGAACTCAAGAAGAAGGACCTGGGGCTTTCCGTCACGGTGAGCGGCCTCACGGACGAGGTGCTGGACCTGGCCCGGGAGGTGGGCCTGAAGCCCCACTCCATCAACCTGTCCCTGGGGGTCTGGGGCAACACCGCCGCCCTCCCCTCCGAGGACGTGCTCGAGTTCGTGACCATGTGCGGGCACGGCTTGATCTCCCGTTACCTGGTGGAGAAGGCCATCGATCTGGTCAGGCGGGGGCGCCGCACGCCCGAACAGGCGGCGCGCATGATCGCACCTCCCTGCGTGTGCGGCATCTTCAATCCGGTGCGGGCGGCGGAATTATTCCGCAAGTATGTTCCGGCGGGGGGGCGAGAGGAGCAGGAGTGAGACGAGAGGTTCCGGCGGGTGGAAAGGCAATCTGAGGGAGGGATGAACGCAGTGAGGAGACACTGGCTGGTGACCGTCGTCATGGTACTTGCCCTGGCACTGCTGGCCGGCGCGGCCTGCCAGAAGGCCCCCCAGCAGGCCAAGTACCCCACCAAGCCCATCGAGTTCGTGGTGCCCTTCAACCCGGGCGGCGGCAGCGACATCCTGGCGCGCAACATCGTGGCCGTGATCGAGGCCGAGAAGCTGCTGCCCCAGCCCGTCCAGGTGGTGAACAAGGCGGGCGGGAGTGGGGCCGTGGGGTACGGGTACCTGGCCGAGAAGAAAGGCGATCCTTACTACATCGGCACGGTGAGCTCGAGCTTCTGGACCACCCCTCTGCTGGGTGGTGCGCCCTTCAACTACACCATGTTCACCCCGGTGGCGGGCCTGTGCTACGACAGCTACGTCCTCCTGGTGAGGCAGGACTCCAAGTTCGCCTCCCTGGAGGATGTGCTCAACGCCATGAAGGACAAGCCCGAGGGCCTCACCATAGGGGCGACCGGGGTCTCTTCTGACGACCGCGTGGTCACCTACCTGCTGGAGAAGGCAGCCAACGTCAAGTTCAAGCTGGTACCCTTCCAGAGCGGCGGTGAAGTGATGACCGCCCTGCTGGGCGGGCACATCGACGTGGCCTGGGCCAACCCCGGCGAAGCCAGGGGACAGCTGGATGCCAAGCAGGCGCGCGGGCTGGCGGTGGCCGCCGAGAAGCGGCTGGAAGGCCTGCCGGACGTGCCCACCTTCAACGAGAAGGGTATCAATCTGGTGTTCCGGCAGTTGCGGGGCGTGGTGATGCCGGCGGGAGCGCCTGAGGACGCCGTTAAGGTGATGGAAGAGGTCCTCAAGAAGGTGTCCGAAAGCCCCAAGTGGAAGACCGACTACGTCAAGAGGAACGACCTGGTGCCCACCTTCCTGGGGGCGGCCGAATTCAAGACCGCCATCGAGCAGATGAACAACACCTACAAGCAGGTGTTCGAAGAGCTGGGCGTGCTCAAGAAGTGACGTGTGGGTAGGGGCGGGATGCCTCCGGCGGCCGCGCGTCGCCGGGCGGCGTCCCGCCCCCACTCCCGGCGGAGGTGGTGGCGAGATGATTACGGCAGAGGTGGTGGGGGGTCTGGTGGTGCTGGGCCTGGCCCTCTTCACAGGGGCGCAGGCCGCCTCCATGCCCTACCTGGTTGAGCGGGTGCCCGGTCCTGGCTTTGCCCCCCTCTGGTCAGCCGCCCTGATGGCCATCTGCGGGCTGGGTATCCTGGCGGAAGTGTTGCGGGCTAAACGCGGACGGGAGCCCTTCGTGAGCGGGCCGGGGGTGTTGCGGGTGCCCGTGATGGTGGGCGTGATGGGCGCCGGGGTGGGACTGGCCCCTTACCTGGGCATGCGCCTGTGCTGCGGTCTGGTGACCCTGGGCCTGGCCCTGGCCATGGGTGAACGCCGGCTGGTGCTCATCCTCCCGGCCGCGGTGGGGGCCGTGCTGGCGGTGCATTTGGTGTTCGGGTACTGGCTGCAGGTTCCCTTCCCGCGCGGGCTCGTGGGCTGGTAGAAAGGGGGCTGCGCGTGGACACGCTTTCCAACCTGCTTATGGGCTTCTCCGTGGCCCTCACCCCCGTGAACCTGCTCTTCTGCCTGTTGGGGGTTGTCATGGGCACCCTGATCGGTGCCCTGCCCGGCATCGGGCCCTCGGCCGGGGTGGCCATCCTGTTGCCGGTCACCTTTGGTATGAGCCCGGTGACCTCCATCATCATGCTGTGCGGGATCTACTACGGGGCCATGTACGGCGGTACCATCACCTCGGTGCTCATCAACGTGCCCGGTGAATCGTCCTCGGTGATGACGGCCGTGGACGGGTACCAGATGGCCCGCAAGGGACGCGCGGGCGCCGCCCTGGGCATCGCCGCCATCGGTTCCTTCCTGGCCGGTACCGGGGGCGTGGTGATCTTCACCTTCCTGGCTCCGCTCATTGCCCGCTTCGCCCTCTCCTTCGGGCCGCCCGAGTACTTCGCCCTCATGATACTGGGCCTCACCACCCTGAGCGGGCTCACCGGTCGCTCCATGTGGAAGAGCCTGGCGGCCGCCGCTTTCGGCCTCATGCTTTCCTTCGTGGGTATGGACATCGTGACGGGAGTGGCCCGTTTCACCTTCCACAGACCCGACCTGCTCAGCGGCGTGGACTTCCTCCCCGTGGCCATCGGGCTTTTCGGGGTGGGAGAGGTGCTCGCGAGTGCCGAAAGCCCGGCGGAACTGGAGATCACCCGTGCCGACCTATCCCTGCGCAAGGTGTTCCCCACCATGGCCGACTGGGTGAGGAGCCGCCGGTCCATCCTGAGGGGCGGGGTGATCGGGTTCCTCATCGGGTCCCTGCCCGGCGCCGGTGCCACCATGGCCTCCTTCATCTCGTACGCGGTGGAGAAGAAGTCCTCCCGTCACCCGGAGGAGTTTGGCCAGGGCGCCATCGAAGGCGTGGCGGGTCCGGAGTCAGCCAACAACTCGGCCAGTGTGGGGGCCCTGGTGCCCCTGCTCACCCTGGGCGTGCCCGGCTCGGCCACCACGGCCGTCATGATGGGCGCCCTGATGATGTACGGACTGCACCCGGGTCCCCTGCTCTTCCAGAAGAACCCCGACTTCGTGTGGGGCCTGGTGGCCAGCATGTACATCGGGAACGTGCTGCTGGTGATCCTGAACATCGCCTTCATCCCCGCCTTCGTCAACGTCCTCCGCATCCCGCAGCGGATCCTGTCACCGCTCATCGTGGTGTTCTGCATGGTGGGTGCCTACACCCTTGACAACAACCTGTTTGACGTGTGGCTCATGCTGCTCTTCGGCGTGCTGGGCTACCTCATGAAGAAGCTGGACTACCCGCCCGCCCCCCTGGTGCTGGCCCTGGTGCTGGGGAATCTGGTGGAGACCAGCCTGCGCCAGTCCCTGATCATCTCGGGGGGGAGCATGGCCATCTTTGTGACACGGCCCATCAGCGCGGTGTTGCTGGCCATCGCCGCCGCCGTGCTCCTGGCCCCGGCCCTCAGGTCGCTGGGCCGGGTGATCCGGGTGCGGGCGAGCCGCGCCTGAGCCCTCGGGCGGAGGGATCGTAGGAGGTTGCGCGCAATTGGTCACAGTCAACGATCATTGTAACGGCTGTGGAGTGTGCGTTCCTTACTGTCCGGTGGGAGCGCTCAGCGTGGACGCCGGCCGGAAGAGGGCGGTGGTGGACGGGAGCCTGTGCACTGACTGTTACGTGTGCATCCGTCACGCCTGTGCCCGCAAGGCCCTCGAGCCCGGTCCCCTACCTGAGTTCATAGATGTGTTCCGCCACCTGCTCTCGGACCCCACGGAAACCATGGCCGAGACGGGCGTCCCGGGCCGCGGTACGGAGGAATCCAAGACCAACGATGTGACCGGCCGGGTGCGGCGGGGCGAGTTCGGCCTCTGCATCGACATGGGGCGGCCGGGCATCGGGGTGAGGCTGCGGGACGTGGACAGGGTGTCCCGGGCGGTGGTGGCGGCCGGGCTCAGGCTGGAGCCCCCCCAGGTGAGTCCCCTGGGGATGGTGGTGGAGGACCCCGAGACGGGCAGGTTACGGCAGGACGTGCTGGACCAGCACCTGCTCTCCATCATCATCGAGGGAAAAGCCCCTCTTGATCGGCTGGAGCCGGTGCTACAGGCCCTCCGTGAGGTGGAGTCCCGGGTCGATACGGTTTTCTCGGTGGGGCTGGTGATGCGGGCCGACGAAGGTCTTTCCCCGCGCCTGCGGGAGGTGCTGGATCGCCTGGGGATCCCCTACCCGTTCCGGGCCAAGGTGAACGTGGGACTGGGGCGTCCCCTGGCGGAAGGCTGACCCGCCCCGGTGGCGGCGGGCGCCGTGCGGGTGACATCCTCCCGCGCGCCCGGACCGCCCCGGTGGCGGCCCACCTGGGCTGCAGGCACTGACGACTTACCCTGCGTCGTGGAAGGGAGAGAGGGGAATTGACGCACAGTCTGCACCGCATTGGCGACCGCCGCTTCATGGATGAGGATTTCGTCTGGTTGGCCTACCAGGCCAAGGGGATCAACGACGACGATTTCCCGCGCAAGGCCCGGGAGGTGCTGGAGGCGGCCGAGGAAGCCGGCTGCACCAACTGGGGCGACGTCAAGGCCGGGTGTGTCCTCGACCTGGATCCCGCCCAGATAAAGGCCGGACTGGGACAGACCTCCCGCATCCGCGGAGTGTTCACCTCCCGCCAGCAGGTGGTCTCCTTCCTGCGTCTCCTGCGGGAAAAGGATGTGGGGCTGTCGCTGGTGGTGAGCGGCCTGCTGGACGAGGTGCTGGCCGCCTGCGACGAGGCAGGTGTGAAGCCGCACACCATCAACTTCTCGCTGGGGGTGTGGGGCAGGAAGGAGTTGCTGCCCTCGCCCCAGGTGCTGGCCATCACCACCATGTGCGGCCACCACATGATTGCCTCCCGGCTGGTGGAGAAGACCATCGAGGACGTCAGGCGCGGCAAGGTGAAACCTGCCGCCGCGGCCAGGCGCCTGGCCCGCATGTGCCCCTGCGGCATCTTCAACCACGAGCGGGCGGCACGCCTCCTGGAAGCCTTTGCGGCGGAGGCGGAGGCCCCCCAGCCGGCGGCGGGAACGGGAGCCGGGGCCGATTGAGCGCATGGGGATTCAGTAACCTGGCCGACCGCCCAGCACGTTGGCGCGGGCGTGCTCGATGTGTGCGGAAATGGCCCTGGCCGCCCCCTCCGCGTCGCGGGCGGCCAGGGCCCGGTAGACCTGGCGGTGTTCTTCCAGGGCCCGTTGCAACCTCCCCGGTACCCGCAGGGAGGCTGCCCGGGCCTGCTGTACATAGTATACGGCCCCTCCCAGGGCGAGCTTGAGGGGCCGGCTGCGGGATGCATTCACGATCAACTGGTGGAATCTGGCGTCCAGGCGGGTGACCTGTTCCACGTCCTGGCGGGCAGTGTAAAACTCCATCAGGTCGACGATCTCGCCCAATTCGGCCAGTTCCTGGTCAGTCATGTGCTGGGCGGCCCAGCGGGCGGCCAGGGCCTCCAGCACCGACCGGATGGTGAAGATGTCGTCCACTTCTGAGGGCGTGATCCCCTCCACCACCACGCCGCGGTTGGGGAGGGTGCGTACCAGCCCTTCTGCTTCCAGTGCCTGCAGGGCTTCCCTGACCGGAGTGCGGCTGACGCCGAGCTCTTCGGCCACGCGGGCCGCCAGCAACACTTCCCCCGGCTGGTACCTGCCGGAGACGATCGCCTCTCTCAGTCGGGCGAGCACCTGGCTCTTCAGGGAGACGGGTGCGCCTTCCGGTGCGTCCAGTGACTCGGCCACCGCTGTTTCAATCCTCCAGGGGCAGCGTGGCGAGGAAGTCGTTGACTATCAGTTCCCACATGGCCAGGGTTTCCGCCCCGGGCGAAGATTCGCCAGCCGGGAAGGTCGGCCGGTGCGGGAACCACTCTCTCGCCCATTCCTGCTCATTCTCGCCGTGAGCCCTCATGTCCTCCACGCTCCCGCCCCCCGCAGCTAGCATTATTGTATCCACGTATCTCCGTATCCGTCAAGAGCCAGGCACCGGTCGGGGGAATGGAGCGTGCGACGGAAATCCGAGCCCCTGAGCAGGGGCGGTGGTTAGGCTGAGCGGACCGAGCAGGTCGCCAGTGCTTGCATAGTTATGCGGGGGGAAGTATAATGTGGAGCATGGAGAAGGGGGGCCCGAGCGGTTTTGGCAGACGGGATTGGACTCACCCACGGGGCAGACCTCGCCCGACCGGTTGCCGGTGAGCCGGCGCCGGGGCGGGGCCAGGGGCGCGCTAAGGTGGCGGTTTTGGGGGCGACCGGCTATACCGGCGTGGAACTGGTCCGGTTGCTGATGGGCCACCCGGGAGTGGAGGTGGTGGCCGCTACCTCGGACTCCCACGCGGGTGAGCGACTCGACCGGGTGTTCCCCCACCTGCGTCCCTGCCCCATCCGCCTCTTGCCCACCTCGGCCCCGGTCCTCGAGGCGGTAGGGGATGCCGCGGTGGTGTTCATCTGCCTGCCGCATGGCCTGGCCATGGAGAAGGTGCCCGGCCTCCTGGAGGCGGGGAAGCGGGTGATCGACTTCGGGGCGGATTTCCGCCTGCGTGACGACGCCGTGTACCAGCAGTGGTACGGGCGTCCCCACGCCTGCCCGGATCTCCTGGGGGAGGCGGTGTACGGGATACCCGAGGTCAACCGCGCCCGGATAGCGGGGGCCCGGCTGGTGGCCAACCCCGGCTGCTACCCGACCAGCGTGATCCTGGCGCTGGCTCCCCTGGCCGGCTGGCCGGGGGTGGAGTGGTCGGCGGTGGTGGCCGACTGCAAGTCCGGTGTGACGGGCGCCGGCCGCAGTCCCTCCCAGGGCACCCACTACCCCGAGGTCAACGATTCCCTGCGACCGTATAACGTGGCGGGTGCCCACCGGCACGTGCCCGAGATGGAGCAGGAACTGGAATCCCTGGTGGGCGGCCCGGTGCGGGTGGCTTTCACGCCCCACCTGGTGCCGATGTCGCGGGGCATGCTGTCCGCGGTCTACCTGCGGTGCCGTCCGGTACCGTCGGTGGAGGAACTGCAGGCGGCCTACCGCCGGCGGTTCGAGGGAGAGCCTTTCGTGGAGGTGCTGGAGCCCGGAGAACTGCCCGCCACCGCCCACGTGCGGGGGACCAACCGGTGCCACCTGGCGGTCACGGTGGACGGGCGCACGGGGACGGTGGTGGTCTTTTCCGCCATAGACAACCTGGGCAAGGGTGCCGCCGGGCAGGCCTTGCAGAACCTCAATGTCATGATGGGGTGGCCGGAAGACACCGGGCTGCAGGCCCCCGGCCTGTTCCCCTGACCGGGTTCGGGCGCTCTCCGACGCCGGGAATGGTGGTGCGGGGGCCAATTACGGTAGATCAGTTTTGGCAGATCAGTGGGGGCTGGAAGTGGCATGGGGGAGTTGCGTGCGGTGACGGTGGGAACAGGTGAAGTGCGCTGGCCGGCCGGTTTCCTGGCCGCGGGAGTGAACGCGGGGCTCAAGAAGAACGGGAAGCTGGATCTGGCCCTGGTGGCGAGCCTCCAGCCCGCCGCGGCGGCCGGGGTGTTCACCCGCAACCGGGTCCAGGCTGCCCCCGTGCTGGTTACCAGGGAGCACCTGAAGAGTGGCCGGTTGCGGGGGCTGGTGTGCAACAGCGGGCGGGCCAACGCCTGCGTGGGGGAGCGGGGCCTGGCGGACGCCCGCACCATGGCGGCCGAAGCAGCCCGGGTCCTGGCGGAGGTACTGGGTGAACCGATTGGCCCTGGCGAGATAGCCGTGGCCTCGACCGGGGTGATCGGGGTTCCCCTCAACATGGAGGCGGTGAAGGAAGGGATCCGGCGCGCGGGGGCGGCGCTCTCGACCACCGGGTTTGCGGCGGCCGCGCGTGCGATCATGACCACGGACACCCGTCCCAAGATGGCGGGCGTCACCGTGTCCGCGCAGGGAGGCGAGTTCACCGTGGCCGGCATGGCCAAGGGGTCGGGTATGATCCACCCTGACCTTGCCACCATGCTGGCCTTCCTGTTCACCGATGCCCGGGTCGGTACCGAGGAGTTGCGCGGAGTGCTGGGACGGGCGGCGGACGATACCTTCAACATGCTCACCGTGGACGGGGATACCTCCACCAACGACATGGTGGTGCTCATGGCCAACGGGGCCGCCGGGGTGGAGCCGGCACGCGAGGTCCTGCAGGAAGCGGTGACAGCCGTGTGCCTGGAACTGGCCCGCGAGATCGCGCGGGACGGGGAGGGGGCCTCCCGCTATCTGGAGGTGGAGGTCGGGGGGGCGGCTACCCTTGCCGATGCCCGGCGGGCGGCGCGGGCGGTGGCATCTTCCTCCCTGGTGAAGACCGCGGTGGCGGGGGCCGACCCCAACTGGGGGCGCATCCTGGCCGCCCTGGGGTACTCCGGTGCCTCCTTCGATCCCGGGCGGGTGGCCGTTTTCCTGGGTCCCGTGCAGGTCGCCGACCGCGGGGTGGAGATACCCTTCGACGAGGGTGAGGCCCGGCGGGCCCTCAGCGGGACGGAGGTGCACATCCTGGTTGACCTGGGGGGAGGTCCCCACCGGGCCCGGGCCTTCGGTTGCGACCTCACGGAAGATTACGTACGCATCAACGCCAGTTACCGCACCTAGGTGCGGTGCGGGCGCGGGTGGGGGGAATCCCATGCGGGCGGAAGAGAAGGCGGCCGTTCTCCTGGAGGCCATGCCCTACGTGCAGGCCTTCCAGGGTAAGACGGTGGTGATCAAGTACGGGGGGCACCTGGACGGGGAACTGGGCGCATTTGCCCAGGACGTGGTGTTTCTCCACCTGGTGGGCATCCGGCCGGTGGTGGTGCATGGGGGCGGGCGGGAAATCTCCGCTCTCATGGAGCGTCTCGGCAAGAAGCCCGTGTTCGTGGAGGGGCTGCGCGTCACGGACCGCGAGACCGCGGAAATAGCGGAGATGGTCCTCTCGGGCAAGGTGAATCAGGAGATAGTGGCCGCCATCGCGTCCCGCGGGGGCCGCGCCGTGGGCCTCAGCGGCAAGGATGGCGCCCTCATCAGGGCGCGCAAGAAGGACGGTCCCGTCGACCTGGGGTTCGTGGGAGAAGTGGAGGAAGTCGACCCCCGTCTGGTGACCACCCTCCTGGAGAGCGGCTACATCCCGGTATGCGCGCCCATCGCCCTGGGACCGGGTGGAGAAGCTTACAACCTGAACGCGGACACCGCCGCGGCCGAACTGGCGGTGGCTCTGGGGGCGGAGAAGCTGGTCCTGTTAACCGACGTCCCCGGATTGCTCCGAGACCGGGCCGACCCCGGCTCCCTGGTTTCCGTCCTGGGCGTGCGGGAAGCGGAGGACATGCTCTCCCGCGGCGGGGTGGAAGGGGGCATGATCCCCAAGCTGAAGGCGTGCCTGCGGGCGGTGGGCGGAGGGGTGAAGTCGGCCCACATCGTGGACGGGCGGCGGGCCCACTTCCTCCTGGTGGAGATCTTCACCCAAGAGGGGGCCGGCACCATGGTCACCCCGGGCCACCACGATGTCGCGGTTGCGGCTGCGGCCGGGGCTGCCGCCGAGGATACCGTTGTGGAACTGGAGCGGCAGCACTACTGGCCGGTATTCCGGCGCCAGCCCCTGGTGCTCGTGCGGGGAGAGGGGTCGTGGGTCCGGGACATACACGGCCGCCGCTACCTCGACTTCGTCACCGGCCTGGCGGTGTGCGGCCTGGGCCACTGCCACCCCCGCGTTACCCGGGCCATCTGCGAGCAGGCGCGGGAACTGGTACACACCTCCTGCCTGTACTACACGGTTCCTCAGGTGCTGCTGGCGCGGGAGTTGGCCCGGTTAAGCGGCCTGGAGCGGGTGTTTTTCGCCAATTCGGGTGCCGAGGCCAACGAGGGGGCCATCAAGCTGGCGCGCAAGTTCGGCTCCCGGGAGGGGCGATTCCACATCGTGACCGTGCGCCGCTCCTTCCACGGGCGCACCCTGGCCACCATGGCCGCCACGGGACAGGAGAAGTACCACCGGGGCTTTGGCCCCCTGCCTCCCGGCTTCAGTTACGTCCCCCTGGGAGACGTGCAGGCCCTGGAAAGGGCCATCACCCCCCAGACGGTGGCGGTGATGGTGGAGCCGGTGCAGGGGGAAGGGGGTATTTACCCCGCCCCGCCCGGGTTCATGGAGGCTCTCGCCGGCTGGCAGGGGAAGGGTATCCTGCTCATCTGCGACGAGATCCAGTGCGGGTTGGGGCGCACGGGGAGGTGGTTTGCCTTCCAGCATTACGGGCTCCGGCCGGACATCGTCACCCTGGCCAAATCCCTGGGCGGAGGGGTACCCATCGGGGCGGTGCTGGCCCGCGAGGAGGTGGCGGCCTGCCTGGGTCCCGGGGATCACGGCTCCACCTTCGGGGGCAATCCCCTGGCCTGCCGGGCGGCGCTGGCCTACCTGGAGGCCTTGCAGGAGGAAGGGGCGGTGGAAAACGCTGCCCTCATGGGTGAGCGCCTGGGCGCCGGGCTGAGGGCGCTGGCCGCCCGGCACCCGGCGGTGGCAGAGGTGCGCTCCGTGGGGCTGATGGCAGGGCTCCAGTTGCGGGTACCGGGTGCGCCGGTGGTGGCGGCCTGCCGGGACCTGGGCCTGCTGGTGAACTGCACCGAGGAAGTGGTGATCCGCCTCTTGCCGGCGCTGAACGTGAGCGCGGAAGAGGTGGACCTGGCGCTGGGCATCCTGGACCGGGCCCTGGCGGTGGCGGACGAGGCCCTGGCGGGCGCCCCCGCGGGGGCGCAGGACGTCCCGGCGCCGGGCGTCTCGCAGTGAAGGAGGGATACCGTGGACAAGGTGGTGCTGGCGTATTCGGGCGGGCTGGACACTTCTGTGGCCATCCATTGGTTGAAGGAAAAGTACGGCATGGAGGTAGTCGCGCTCATCGCCGACCTGGGAGAGGGGCGTGACCTGGATGCCCTGGTGAGTAAGGCGGTGCAGGTGGGCGCCGTCTCCTGCCGGGTGGTCGACGCCCGGGAGCGCTTTGCGCGGGAGTTCGTGTTCCCCGCCCTGCGGGCCCACGCCGTGTACGAGGGCGTGTACCCCCTTTCCGCCGGGCTGTCACGGCCCCTCATCGCCCGGCTCCTGGTGGACGCAGCCCACGCCGAGGGGGCCAAGGCGGTGGCTCACGGGTGCACCGGTAAGGGTAACGACCAGGTGCGATTTGATGTCTCCGTGGCGGCGCTGGACCCGAGTCTCAAGGTGATCGCCCCCGTCCGGGAATGGAGTTGGTCCCGTGAGGAAGAAATCGATTACGCCCGCGAGCACGGCATTCCCGTGCCGGTGGGCAAGCGCAACCCCTTTTCCATCGACCAGAACCTTTGGGGGCGCAGCATCGAGTGCGGCGTGCTCGAGGACCCCTGGGTGGAACCGCCCGCGGAGGCCTTTGCCTGGACAAGAGATGTGGCCGACACGCCCTCCCGGCCCTGCTACCTGCAGATCGAATTCGCCGAGGGAATACCGGTGGCCGTTGACGGCGAACCCCTGGGGCCCGTCGACCTGCTGGTGCGCCTGAACCAGGTGGCTGGCGAGCACGGGGTCGGGCGCATCGACCACGTGGAGAACCGGCTGGTGGGGATCAAGTCGCGCGAGGTGTACGAGGCTCCGGCCGCCACCGTGCTGCTCGCCGCCCACCGCGCCCTGGAGACACTGTGTCTGCCCCGGGAAACCGCCCACTTCAAGACCCTGGTGGAGCAGAAGTATGCCGAACTGGTGTACTTTGGCCTGTGGTACTCCCCCCTGCGGGAGGCACTGGACGCCTTCGTGGCGTCCACCCAGCGCTACGTCACCGGCACGGTGCGGGTGAAACTCCACCACGGCACCTGTCAGGTGGTGGGCCGCCGCTCGCCGTACTCCCTGTATGATTACGGGCTTGCCACCTACGACCCCGCCGACACCTTCCGGCACGATTCCGCCGTGGGATTCATCGACATCTGGGGCCTGCCCACCCGGGTGGCCGCCCGCGTGCAGGGGACGGCCCGTGCGCCGCACGCGGCGGCGCCGGAACGGGTTGCTGGCGGCAGTGCGGAAGCCGTGAGCACCGCGACCGCAACGGGGGCCGGGGCGGTGGAGGAGCCTCTGGCCTCCGGCGTGGCGGCGGCCGGTGGGGGATGCCGGGCGTGAGGTTGTGGGGGGGGCGCTTCGAGTCAGAGCCGCAGGAGGAGGTGCTGGCCTACACATCCTCCCTTCCTTACGACCGCCGCCTGGCCCGCCACGACGTGGAGGGGAGCCGGGCCCATGTACGCATGTTGAGAGACCGCGGCATCCTGAGCGGTGAAGAAGCCGCGCAGCTACTGGAGGGACTGGACGCCGTCGCGCGCGAGATCCAGGAGGGTAGCTTTCCCTTCCGGCCCGAACTGGAAGACGTGCACACGTGCGTGGAGGCGCGCCTGCGCGAGCTGGTGGGAGAGGTGGCGGGGAAGCTGCACACCGCCCGCAGCCGCAACGACCAGGTGGCCCTGGACATGCACCTCTATCTGCGCGAGAGGGTCAGGGAACTGGATGGCGCCGTGCGCACCTTGCAGGTGAGCATCCTCGACTTGGCGGAGAGGCACCGCGACCTCATCATGCCCGGCTACACCCATCTGCAACCCGCCCAGCCCGTACTCTTCGCCCACCACCTGCTGGCGTACTTCTTCATGCTGCAGCGAGACCGGGAGCGCCTGGCTTTCTGCCGGGAGCAGCTGGACCGCATGCCACTGGGGGCGGCGGCCCTGGCCGGTACGGGTTTCCCCATCGACCCCGGCCGGGTGGCTGCCGAACTGGGCTTCTCCCGCCTGTACGACAACTCCATGGATGCCGTCTCCGACCGGGACTACGTGGTGGACGTCCTCTCCGCCTGCGCCCTCATCATGATCCACCTCGGACGCCTGGGCGAAGAACTGGTACTGTGGACCAGCCGCGAGTTCGGATTCCTGGAGCTGGACGACAGCTACACCACCGGTTCCAGTATCATGCCCCAGAAGAAAAACCCGGATGTCGCGGAACTGGTGAGGGGTCGGGTGGGACGGGTGGTGGGGCAACTCACCGGCTTCCTGATGGTGCTCAAAGGGCTCCCCCTCACGTACGCGCGCGATCTCCAGGAGGATAAGGAGGCCGCCTTCGGGGCCCTGGATACCACCCTGGCCTCCCTGCAGGTGATGGCGGGCATGGTGGCCACTGCGCGCCCCCGTGCGGAGGCCATGGTGCGGGCCTGCCGGGGCGGGCTCCTCACCGCCACCGATCTGGCCGATTACCTGGCCAGGAAGGGGATGCCCTTCCGGCAGGCTCACGAACTGGTGGGGCGCATAGTCCGCTACTGCCTGGAGCGGCAGAAGGAGTTGTGGGAACTGACCACCGAGGAATACGCCGCCTTTTCGCCCCTGTTCGGCGACGATGTGCGGGAGCACGTTACGCTGGAGGCCAGTGTGCGCGCCCGCACTTCCCCGGGGGGGACGGCCCCCGCGAGCGTGGCGGCCCAACTCGAGAAGGCGCGAGCCCTGGCAGGAACTTCCCCGCGGGGGATGGTATAATGGCACCGTGGTGATGTGCGGTTGACCCCATCCCCCGACGGTCCCCGTCCCGATCCTCCCGCGCCGGGAGGGCCTCCTTCCGGACCCCTGGCCGGCGATTCCGACCTGGGCCCGCGGCTCGACCCCGCCTCGCGGCAGGCGCTGCAGCAGATCGTGGAGCAGAGCCGCGCTGTCCTGGCCCGGGACCCCCGCAATCTGGCGGCGCGGCGGGACCTGGGTTCGGCCCTCTATCAACTGGGGGAAGTGGCGGCGGCTACGAACGAGCTAGAGCAGGTGGTGAAGCGGGATCCCCGCGATGCGGGCGCGCGCTACCTGCTCGCATTGTGCCTGGCCGAGGGGGCCAGGCTGGACGAAGCGGCCACCCACCTGCGCCAGGTGGTGAAGGTGAGGCCTCGTCACGCCCTGGCCCATTATTTCCTGGGCCGCATCCTGGGACTCCAGGGCAGGTTGGCCGAAGCGGAGGCGGCCGTCCGCCGCGCCGTGGACATCCAGCCCCACCCACGCATGATCACCTACCTCGGGGAGCTATACCTTTCCCTGGGCGACCTGGGGCGTGCTGCCGCGTGCTGGCGCAAGCTGCTGGAGATGGACCCGGGTGACCACCACGCCCGGCGCAACCTGGTGGCGACCTACGTGGACCGGGGTATGTACGATCAGGCCATCGAGGAGGGAAATCGGGCCCTGGTGGCGGGCGCTTCCCACCCCGCCCTGTATTACAACCTGGGGCTGGCCTACCTGCGCCGGGGAGACGTGGAGCAGAGCATCGAGCACCTGGAAAGGGCCCACGCCATCGATGCCGCCCACATCCCCACCCTGGTGGCGCTGGGGGAGGCATACGCCACTGCCGGCCGCCTGGCCGAGGCCGGGCAGGCCTGGGAGAAGGTCCTGGAACGTGACCCGGGCAATCCCGTGGCCCTCTACGACCTGGGGGTGGCGGCCCTGCGGGAAGGCCGGCCCGAAGGGGCGGCCTCGTACTGGCGGCAGGTGCTGGCCGGCGGGTCTGGCTTCCTCCCTGCCCGCCGGGCTCTGGCCACCTTGCTGGTGCAGCAGGGACGCGCCACCGAGGGCATCGCCCTGTGGGAGGAAGTGGTGCGGGCCGAACCTCGTAATGCGGAAGCCCGCAGCTACCTGGCGCAGACCCTGCTCCTGAGCGGCGAGTTTGAGCGGGCCCGCCAGGCCGCCCGGGAGGCGGCCGAACTGGACGCGGACGACCCACGGTCGGCGGTGGTGGAACTGCTGGCGTCGGCCCGCCGGGACGACGAATTGGGGGTGGTACGCTCCCTGCGGCGGGCCGCCCGTATCCGCGGTTTTGTCCCCCGGGCCCTGGCAGCCTGCCGGGACATCCTCGATCCCGAAGAGTTGAAGCGCTGGAGTGAAAGGTTGAAGGATCGCACTGCCGCCCGCGTGCTGGCCTTGCTCCTGGACGAACTGATGCAGGCGCCCTGACCCGGCCCTCCGCCCCCGCAGCGACCCGGGCCACGACCCCACCCCTGCGGGCAAGCTGGCAGCCCGAGGGTGGTCCTTTCGGCAGCCGGTTCAGTCAGGGAGGGCGGTGCCTGGGCTGGCGGTCAGGCTGCGCAGGCGGTCCAGGTCCTCGGGGCTGTTGACGTTGAAGAAGGCCAGCCGGGGCGGGGCGAAGCGGCGGATTTCATCTTCTTGCAGGGCAAGGATCCTGATCCGGGGGTAGAAGGAGACGACCCGCCTTTCCCCGCGGGCGAGCGTCTCCTCCACGGCGGCCAGGCAGGAGCGGGCATACAGCGCCGCCAGGGGTTCCCAGAAGCCATTCCACCGTGGTACCACCGCCTGCCAGCCTTCCCCGCCCGCTGCCAGTTCCAGCATGCGGGCAGCCAGCCCGGCCGGGAACAGGGGCAGGTCGCAGGCCAGCACCAGGGCCCAGGGCGCCGGGCACGCCCGCAGGCCGGCGGCCAGGGCACCCAGGGGCCCGCTGCCGGGCACTTCGGAGTCTACCAGGCGGTAGGGCAGGCCGGCCGCCACGCTGGCGTCACGGCTCACGATGAGGACAGTTCCCGCCAGGCCCCCCAGCAGCCGGGCGGCTCTGGCCACCAGGGTTTCCCCGCCCGCTGCGGCCAGGGCCTTGTTGAAGCCCATGCGCGAGGAACTTCCTCCCGCCAGCACCAGACCGGCCACCGCCTCCCGCGGCAGCCTCTCCGCGCCGGTCACCGGTCCGGCCCCCCTTCCCGGCGGGCCAGGCCCAGGGTCTGCTCCACCAGGTCGGCCAGGCGGCTGGCCTCCTGCGGCCCCCGCACCACGCCCAGGCAGCGCGGTCCCGGCTCACGGTGAAGGCCAGGGCCTTCCACGTGCACGCTGGGCACCTCCAGGTCGTGATGACCCTCCACCAGCAGCAGATCGGGGGGAGGCACGCCCAGGTGGCGGCAAAAGGCGGCCAGGGCCGTGGCCGTGCGGGCGGGGTCCAGGGGGTCCTCCGTCTGCCCCAGCACGGCCAGGGCACGGTCGGAATGCAGCATCACCAGGCCCGCGCCGGCCCTGGTGAACCGCCAGCTGTCCTTGCCGGGCCGGTCGAGGCTGAACCCGCCGGGAGTGTGCTTGAGCACGGCAACCCGCCACCCGCGCTCCCTCAGTACGCCGACCAGCGCCTCCAGCACGGTGGTCTTGCCGCTCCCGGACGCTCCGGTAACCCCGAACATGGGGACGGCCTCAGGCAATTACCTCACTCCCCGGCTGTTTCCGGTGACTCCCGGGGGGCACCAGTCCCCCGGCATCGCCCCGGACGAACCGCAGCGCCGCCCACAAGATAATGTCACCGCTTCGTTACACCTGCCTCCAGGCGCGGACGACGGCCCTTCACCCTATTCCACGGCTGCGCCCGCTTCCCTCCCGCGGCCCCGCGACATAGGCGTTCGGACTTGAAAGCGGGTCGTGCCGTGTGGGGCAGGGATGGTGGCTGGGGAGGCGGGAGAAGATACGGGTGGAGGTGGTAATTTGGGTCGCCAGCAGGACAGGTCCGGAAACAGGACCCGTCTCCCTGACTTGGATCAGGAACGACTTGAGTACGAGGTGGCGGAAGAGATAGGGGTGGACCCCAACCGGGCCCGCCAGGCCCGGGAGAGGGGGCGGAAGGGTCGCCGCGACGACCGGGCGAACCCGCCCGTCAACCCCACCTGATCGAGCACGCACGCTGGGGTGCTGCGCAGAAAGAGAGTGGTCCCGCCCGGGCGGGGCCCTCTTTTTGTGCGGTGTTAGTGGTTCGGGTGATCCCGTCCGGCAGCAGGAGGTGGCCGGGGAGGTGTTGAATCCTGGTCGGCATGGAAGTGCTGGCCTTCGTGGGACCCAGCGGGACGGGAAAGAGCCACCACGCTTCCCTGGTGGCATACGAGACCCAGGCCGATCTCATCGTGGATGACGGCCTGGTGATCCGGGATGGGCGCATCGTGGCGGGCAAGTCCGCCAAGCGGGAGGCCACCCGGGTGGGTGCCCTGCGCGCCGCTTTCTTCGTGGATCCCGAACACGCCCGGCAGGCGGCCGCCAAGATCCGCGAACTGGCACCGGAGCGGGTGCTGGTGCTGGCGACTTCCACGGGGATGGCCGACCGCATCTGCCGAACCCTGGGCCTGCCCCTGCCCCAGGAATACATCTCCATCGAGCAGGTGGCCTCGGCCGAAGAGATCCGCCTCGCCCTGCGGGCCCGCCGCCAGGAGGGCAAGCACGTCATCCCGGCCCCCACCTTCGAAGTGAAGAAGGGGTTTTCCGGTTACCTGGTGGACCCCCTGCGCTTCCTGTTCCGGCCGCGGCAGGCCCCCGAGCCCGCCCGGCTGGTGGTGGAGAAGTCGGTGGTCAGGCCCACGTACAGTTCCCTGGGTAAGTTTTTCATCTCGCAGGCGGTGGTGGTGGCCATCGCCGCGCGGGCCTGCCGGGAGGTGGAGGGGGTGGCCCGGGTGGTGCGCGCCCGGGTTGACCTCAAGCCGGAGGGGGTGGTGGTGAACATTGACCTGGCGCTGCGGCGATCTCCCGGGCTGGCCCACACCATGCCCGCCGTGCAGGAGAAGGTGGCCGATACCCTGGAATACATGACGGCCCTTAACGTGCTGGGGATCAATGTATGCGCCCGCAGGCTGGTGGTGGAGGGATAGCATGGGGAGCGATTATGCCCGTCACGTGGATGCCGACCTGGTGGTGGAGGTGCTGTGCGACCTGGTGGCCATTGACTCCCGCAACCCCGACCTGGTGCCGGGCGCTCCGGGAGAACGGGCCATCGCCACCTACCTGGGCGAACGGCTGCGGGATCTGGGGCTGGAGGTGCACTGGCAGGAGGTGGCCCCGGGGCGGCCCAACGTGGTGGGCATCCTCAGGGGCAGAGACCCTTCCGCCCCGTCCCTCCTGTGGAACGGGCACCTGGACACCGTGGGTGTGGAGGGGATGGATGCCCCCTTCTCCCCCCGGCGGGAGGATGGGTTCGTCTACGGGCGGGGTGCTTACGACATGAAGGCGGGGCTGGCGGCCGCGGTGGGGGCCCTGGCTGCCATCCGGCGTGCGGGCCCGCCGCCGGGGGATGTGCTGCTGGCCGGGGTGTGCGACGAGGAGTATGCCAGCCTGGGCACTTCGGCCCTGGTAAGGGAGTACCGGGCCACTGGCGCCCTGGTGCTGGAACCCACCGCCCTGGGGGTGGGGCTCTGCCACAAGGGGTTCGTGTGGGTAGAGGTCGAGGCTGCCGGCAGGGCGGCCCACGGTAGCAACTACCGGGAAGGGGTGGACGCCATCCTGCGCATGGGGCGGTTCCTGGCGGCGCTGGACGTGTACCAGCGGAGCGAGTTGATGGCCCGTCACCACCCCTACCTGGGTTCTCCCTCCCTGCACGCCTCCCTGGTCGAGGGAGGCGGGGAGTGGAGCACTTACCCGCCCCACTGCCGGTTGCACCTGGAACGCCGCACCCTGCCCGGGGAGACGGACGAGCAGGTGCGGGCCGAAGTGGAGCGGCTGGTGCGGCAGGTCACCGAAGAAGAGGCGAGGGCGGGGCTGGCCGTCCCCCCGGAGCCGTGGCGGGTAGGAATCGTCCTTTCCCGGCCGCCCTACCAGGTGGGTGCGGGGGAGCGCGTGGTGCGGGCGCTGCGGGAGGGGTACCGGCGTGCCCTGGGGCAGGAGCCTGCCTTCACGGGTTCTTACCCCTGGACGGACGCTGTGCTCATGGGCCAGGCGGGCGTGCCCTGCGCCATCTTCGGGCCGGGGGGCGGAGGGGCCCACGCCCGGGTGGAATACGTGAGTGAGGAGCAGACGGTGATGGCGGCCCGGGTACTGGCCGAGATGGCGGCGGTATTCGCGGGCCTGCCCTCCTAGCTCCTGCCCGGCGCAGGGGACGGCGGGGGGATGCGTCCCCGGCGCGCGTGGGCCTGTGCCAGTACCCCGTGGCGCAACGGGTTATTCTGCGGAGCCCCAGTCGCCGTAATGGCGGACGGGGCGCCGGAATAAATGGTGGCAGGGGGGATACCCCTGCCCTTATTGCGGTTGCTGGGCGGGCTGGGTCTCTTCTGGTACGGACTGGATTCCCTGGCGCGGGGCGCACGGGGGGCGCTGGGTCACCTGCAGGACCGGCTCTGGAAGGGCAGCGACCACCCTCTCGTCGCGCTCCTGGTCGGTGCGCTGTGTGCGGCCCTGCTCAACTCCTCCGGGGCCACCGCCCTGCTGACGGTGGGACTGGTGGAGGCCGGTCTGGTGAGCCTGCGGGGGGCCATTGGCCTCATCCTGGGGGCCAACGTGGGCACCACGGTGGTCCCCCAGTTGCTCGCCTCCCCCGTGGGTGACTGGGGGTTGCCCCTGGCGGGGCTGGGGGCGATGGTGAGGCTGGCGGCTCCCCGCCTGCGCCTGCGGGCCGCCGGACAGGCCCTCATGGGTTTCGGCCTGGTTCTGTTCGGCCTCAACACAGCGGCCTCGTCCCTTCAGCCCCTGGCCCGGGGTGTGGACTGGCCCGCCCTGTTGCAGGGGCTGCGCGGACCGTTCCTGGGACTGGCCCTGGGCGTGGTGATGGCCGTCACCATGCAGTCGGGAAACGCCGCCGTGGCCATCCTGCAGGGCGTGGCGGCCCGGGGCGACTTCCCCCTGGTGCTGGCGGCCCCGGTGGTCATGGGGGCAAACCTGGGTTCGTCGCTGCCCACCCTGCTGGCCGCCCTGGTGGCGGGCAGTGTCGCCGGCCGGCGGGTGGCGGTGTTCCACGTGCTGTGCAACGCCGTGGGGGTGGCGGTGTTCTTCCCGGCGGCCTCCGCGCTGGCTCAACTGGCTACCGGAGTGTCCGCCCACCCCGCCGTGCAGGTGGCGTGTATCCACACCCTCTTCAACCTGGGCACCAGCCTGGTGGAACTCCCTTGGGTGGCCTGGTGGGAAAGAGTGTGCCGGTGGCTCGTGCCCGGGGAAGGCAGCCGTTGAAAGGAACAGGCTGGGCGGGGCTAGAATACCAATGCGGGACACGCCCGGACTGTGTGCTGGAGGTGAGGTGTTGCAGGGACAATTCCTCAGCCTGGAACAGCGCCAGAAGCTGGTTCTGAGCCCGCAACTGCGCCAGGCGCTGTCGGTGCTGCAATTGCCCCTGGCCGGGCTGGCCCAGTTGGTGCAGCAGGAACTGTGCGAAAACCCCGTGCTGGAGGTGAGGGAGGAACCAGTCTGGCACGAGGAGGAGGCCGCCCCCGAGGAACCGGACTGGCTTGAGTTTTTCGGCGACTCGAGCGACCTGGGGCTGGTTCGTGGCGAACCGGTGCGGGATGAGCCCCGCGCGGGAGAGCCCGCCGCGGGTGCTGCGGGGGGGCTGGTGGGCGGGCTGGGCGACTATCTCCTCTTCCAGCTGCACGTGAGTGGTGCGCCCCCCCAACTGCAGGTGGTGGGCGAGTACCTGGTGGGATGTCTGGATCCGCGCGGGTACCTCAGCCTCCCCACCGATGAGGTGGCGGGCGCCCTGGGCTGCGAGATTGCGGTGGTGGAAGAGGCCCTGGCCCTGTTGCAGAGCCTGGACCCCCCCGGAGTGGGGGCCCGCTCCCTGCAGGAGTGCTTGCTCTTACAGCTTTCCCGGTCGCCGGTGGAAGGGGCGGACGCAGAAGTCGTCCGCCTGGCCGAGCGCCTCGTGCGGGAGCATCTGGAGGAACTGGCCGGGGGACGTGTGGATCGGCTGGCTGCCGTCCTCTGCGCGGACCTGGAGAAGGTGCATCTGGCCGTGAGACTGGTGCGCGCCCTGGATCCCAAGCCGGGTCTGGCCTTTGGGGGACAGCAGGATGTGCGCTACGTGCAGCCCGACGTGGTGGTGGAGCGAGTCGGGTCCGACTACGTGGTGCTGGTGAACGATTGGGGGGTGCCCCGCCTGGGGCTGAGCAGGTACTACCGCCGGCTCCTGGAGGGGGATCTGGTAGATGAGGCCACCCGCCAGTTCCTGCAAGACCGCATGCGGCGGGCGGTATGGTTCCTGCGCAGCGTTGAGCAGCGGCGCCACACCCTGCACCGGGTGGCGGAGGCGGTGTTCCGTTTCCAGCGAGATTTCCTGGAACGGGGGTGGCCGGGATTGCGGCCGCTCACCCTCCGGCAGGTGGCGGAAGCTGCCTGCTGCCACGAGTCCACGGTGTCCCGGGCGGTGGCGGGCAAGTATGCCCAGACCCCCCGGGGCATGTTTCCCCTGCGCTTCTTCTTCCCCAGCGCCCTGGCGGGACGGGCGGGAGAGGCGGTGGCCACCGCCTCGGTGAAGAAGCTGCTGCAGGAGATGGTGGCGGGGGAGGACCCCTCGTCACCGTACAGCGACGAGGCGCTGGCCGTCCTCCTGCGGGAGCGCGGAGTGGACATTTCGCGGCGTACGGTGGCCAAGTACAGGGCCGAGCTGGGCATCGCCCCGTCGGCCAGGCGACGCTGCTACCACAAGTAGTATGGAGGGGTGCGCGATGAGAGTGGGCATCAACGGTTTCGGACGGATCGGCCGCATTTTCTTCCGGGCTGCCTGGCGGGAGGGCCTGGAGGTGGTGGCGGTCAACGACCTGGCGGACGCCCCCACCCTGGCCCACCTGTTGAAGTACGATTCCAACTACGGCACCTTCGAGCCCGAGGTGCGGGCGGACGGCGATACCCTGCTGGTGGGGGACAGGCGGGTACATATGACCAGGGAGAAGGACCCGGCCGCCCTGCGCTGGGCCGATCTGGGTGTGGACCTGGTGGTGGAGTCCACGGGGCGCTTCACCTCGGGTGAGCAGGCGGTCCTGCACATCGACCGGGGCGGGGCGAAGCGGGTGATCATCTCCGCCCCTGCCAAGGGCGAGGACATCACCGTGGTGATGGGGGTGAACCACGAGTCGTACGACCCCGCCCGTCACCGGGTGGTGTCCATGGCCTCCTGCACCACCAACTGCCTGGCGCCGGTGGCCAAGGTGCTGGACGAGTGCTTCGGCCTGGTGAAGGGCCTCATGACCACCTGCCATGCCTACACCAACGACCAGGTGATCCTGGATTTCCCCCACCGCGACCTGCGGCGGGCGCGGGCGGCGGCGCTGAGCATCATCCCCACCACCACGGGGGCGGCCCGGGCGGTGGGTCTGGTCATCCCGCACCTGAAGGGGAAGCTGACCGGGCTGGCCTTCCGGGTGCCGGTGGCCACGGTTTCCGTGGTGGACCTGGTGGCGGAGCTGGCCCGTCCGGCCACGGAGGAGGAGATCAACCAGGCCATGCGGGAGGCGGCGGCGGGGCCCCTGAACGGCATCCTGGGCGTATGCGACGTCCCCCTGGTTTCCGCCGACTTCAGGGGCATCACCGAGTCGGCCATCGTGGACAGTTCCCTCACCATGGTGGTCGGTGAGAGGCTGGTGAAGGTGGTGGCCTGGTACGACAACGAGTGGGGTTACTGCCAGCGGCTGGTGGACCTGGCCCGCTACATGGCCCGCCGGGGCCTGTGATGGCGGGACCGGGCGTGCCCGCGGGGTAACGGGGGGTTCGAGGACGTGCAGTTGAAGAGGATGGCCGACCTGGAGGTGCGCGGGCGCCGGGTGCTGGTGCGGGTGGATTTCAACGTGCCCCTGGCGGAGGGGAAGGTGGCGGACGACACCCGCATCCGCGCGGCCCTGCCCACCGTGCAGGAGTTGCTGGCGCGGGGGGCGGCGGTGATCCTGTGCAGCCACCTGGGGCGGCCCAAGGGTCGGTACGATGAGAAGTACAGCCTGGCGCCGGTGCGCGATCGCCTGGAGGAATTGCTGGGCCAGCCCGTGCGCTGGGCCTCCGACTGCGTGGGGCCGGAGGCGGAACGGGCGGCCGCTGCGCTGGGGCCGGGTGAGGTGCTGCTGCTGGAGAACCTGCGTTTCCACCCCGGGGAGGAGGCGAACGACCCCGATTTCGCCCGGGCCCTGGCGCGGCTGGCGGATGCCTACGTGAACGACGCCTTCGGGGCCGCCCACCGCGCCCACGCCTCGGTGGCTCGGGTGGCGGGGCTGCTGCCCGGCGCAGCGGGGCTGCTCATGGAGAAAGAAGTGGCCTTCCTGGGTGGTTTGCTGGAGGCTCCCCGGCGGCCTTTCCTGTGCTTGCTGGGCGGGGCCAAAGTATCGGACAAGATCGGGGTGATCCGCAACCTGCTCCCCCGCCTGGACGTGCTCGCCCTGGGGGGCGGCATGGCCAACACCTTCCTGGCCGCCCTGGGGTGGGACCTGGGGTCCTCGCTGGTGGAAGAAGGCGGCCTTGGCCTGGCCCGCGACCTGGTGGGGGAAGCGGAGAAGGCAGGGGTGCGTGTGCTCCTTCCCGTTGACCTGGTCGTGGCCGGGGGGGCGGAGGCGGGTGCCGCCACCCGTGTGGTCACGCTTCCGGCACCGGGTGGGGTGGTGGGCCGGCGCGGAGTTACCGGGCGCGCGGATGCGGTGCCGCCGGGTGGTTCCCGCGGGGAGCAGCGGCCGCTGGTGCCGGCCGGGTGGAAGGCCCTGGACGTGGGACCGGCCACGGTGAACGCCATCCTGGAGGAGGCGGAACGGGCGGGTACGGTGTTCTGGAACGGTCCCCTGGGGGTATTTGAGGTGGAGCCCTTCGACCGGGGGACGATGGCGGTGGCACGGGGCCTGGCCACCGTACCGGGCATGGTGGTGGTGGGTGGCGGGGATTCCGCCGCCGCCGTGGCCCGTGCGGGGGTGGCAGGGCGCCTGGCGCACGTTTCCACGGGCGGGGGGGCGTCCCTGGAATTCCTGGAAGGGAAGGAACTGCCCGGCGTGGCCGCCCTGCGTACCGGCTAGCCGGCCGGGTGGCGGCGCGGCGAGAGCGGGCGGGGTGCCCGGTGGGCACGGCGTCCCTGCACAGAGGGGGTAAGCGATGAGGTCGCGGAGGCCGTTGGTGGCGGCCAACTGGAAGATGTACAAGACGCGGGCTCAGGCCCGCGCTTTCGTGGAGGGTTTCCTGCCCCGGCTGACCGCCCGGGACGTGGACGTGGTCATCTGCCCGCCGTTTTTGGCCATCGAGACCGTGGTGGGGCTGGTGGGGGGCCACCCGGTGGCGGTGGGGGCACAGGACGTGTACTGGGAGGAGGAAGGTGCCTTCACGGGGGAGGTTTCCCCGGCGATGCTGGTGGAGGCGGGGTGCCATTACGTCATCGTGGGGCACTCCGAGCGGAGGCAGTTGTTCGGGGAAACGGACGCGGAGGTGGCCCGCAAGCTCAGGGCGGCGCTGGGTCACGGGCTGGTGCCCATCCTGTGCGTGGGCGAGACCCTGGAGGAGAGGGAGGGGGGCCGGACGGAGGACGTGGTGGGCCGCCAGCTGGAGCTGGCCCTGGCCGATCTGCCCGCCCCGGCCGGACAAGTGGTGGTGGCCTACGAGCCGGTGTGGGCCATCGGCACGGGGCGTAACGCCGAGCCTGCTGACGCGGCCGGGGTGGCCGACTTCATCCGCGGAGTCCTGGCCCGGTACCTGGGCGGGGAGCGAGCCTCTCGCATCCGGGTGCTCTATGGCGGGAGCGTCAAGCCCGCCAATATCGGCGGCTTTGCCGCCCGTCCCGAGATCGACGGCGCCCTGGTGGGCGGGGCCAGCCTGGACCCCGCGTCCTTTGCCGCCATCGTGGCCGCCTTTTCCGAGCCGGGTGGTGCCTGATGGGGCTCGAGCGGCGCCCCTGGGTGCTCCTCGTCCTGGACGGCTGGGGATACAGTCCCCGCCGGGAGGGGAACGCGGTGGCCCTGGCCCGCCTCCCCTTTTTCCGCCACCTGGAGGCCACCTTCCCGTGCACCCTGCTGCGGGCGGACGGTGAGTGGGTGGGGCTCATGGAGGGCCAGATGGGCAACTCCAACGTCGGGCACCTTAACCTGGGGGCGGGGCGGGTGGTGTACCAGGACCTGGTGCGTATTTTCCGGTCCATCAGGGACGGTTCGTTTTACCGCCATCCCGTGCTGCTGGAGGTGGTGCGCCGGGCACGGGAGCCGGGGCGGGCCCTGCACCTTTTAGGCCTGCTTTCCGACGGGGGGGTGCACAGTCACCAGGAACACCTGTACGCCCTGCTGGAACTTGCCCGCAGGGAAGGCGTGGAGAGGGTGTTCGTGCACGCCTTCATGGACGGGCGCGACACGCCGCCCACCAGCGGGGCGGGGTACATGGCGGCGCTGGAGCAGAAGATGGCCTCGCTGGGAGTGGGCCGGGTGGCTACGGTGAGCGGCCGGTACTGGGCCATGGACCGCGACCGCCGGTGGGAGCGCACGGAGAGGGCCTACCGCGCCCTGGTGGCGGGCGAAGGGGAAGCGGCCGGCTCCGGCGCGGAGGCAGTGGCCCGCGCCTACGCCCGGGGTGAGACGGACGAGTTCATCACACCCACCGTCATCCGTGCCCCGGGCAGGCCCGGCTGCATCTGCCCGGGGGATGGGGTGGTGTTCTTCAACTTCCGGGCCGACCGGGCCCGCCAGCTTTCCTGGGCGCTGGCGGCCGAGGAGTTCGAGGGTTTCTCCCGACCGGGGGGCCGGTTACCCCTCAGTTTCTGCACCTTCACCCGCTATGACGAGAAGCTCCCCGTGCCCTGCGTTTTCCCTCCCCAGGACGTGCGCAACACGCTGGGGGAGGTGTGGTCGCAGCACGGGCTGAGGCAACTGCGCATCGCCGAGACGGAGAAGTACGCCCACGTCACCTACTTCTTCAGCGGGGGCCGCGAGGAACCGTTTCCCGGCGAGGAGAGGCGGCTGATACCGTCCCCGAAGGTGGCCACGTACGACCGGAAGCCGGAGATGAGCGCGCCGGAGGTGACGGCGGCCGTGTTAGGGGAGATCGAGCGGGACGTCCACGACTGCATCGTGCTCAACTACGCCAACCCCGACATGGTGGGCCACACCGGGGTGCTGGAGGCGGCGGTGCGCGCACTGGAGGCCGTAGACGGCTGCCTGGCCCGGGTGGTGCCGGCGGTGCTCGGGCGCGGGGGAGTGGTGATGGTGCTGGGGGACCACGGCAACGTGGAGCAGATGCTCGATGAGGAAGGCGGTCCCCACACCGCCCACACCTCCAACCCGGTGCCCTTCATCCTGGTCGACGAGCATTCCCGCGGCGTCCGGCTGCGCACGGGGGGACTGGCCGACGTGGCGCCCACGCTCCTCCTCATGCAGGGGCTGCCCGTGCCGCCGGAAATGGAGGGCCAGTCGCTGCTGGCCTGAAGGCAGGCCGCACCCCCGGCTCCCGGCGGCCCACGGTTGAACGGTGGCGAGCCGTGGCGGCGCGGGGTGGGCGGCCAGGCGGAGGTGATGGCGTTGTCGGAGATAGTGGATATCGTGGCGCGGGAGATACTGGACTCCCGGGGCAATCCCACCGTGGAGGCGGACGTGGTGCTGGCGGACGGCACCGTGGGACGGGCGGCGGTGCCGGCGGGGGCCTCCAAGGGGAGGTACGAGGCACTGGAGGTGCGGGATGGCGGTACCCGGTACGGAGGCAAGGGCGTCCTGCGCGCCGTACGCGCCATCCGGGAGGAGATCGCCCCCGCCCTGCGCGGGCGCGATGCCCTGGACCAGGCCGGGGTGGACGCCAGGTTGTTAGAACTGGACGGCACCCCGGACAAGACGCGCCTGGGCGCCAACGCCCTGCTGGCGGTTTCCCTGGCCTGCGCCCGCGCGGCCGCCGACTACTGCGGCCTGCCCCTGTACCGCTACCTGGGGGGTCCGGGGGCGCGCCTGTTGCCGGTGCCCTTCCTCAACGTGATCAACGGGGGCCGGCACGCCGACAATCCCCTCGAGATCCAGGAGTTCATGCTGGTACCCGACGGTCTCCCCGACTTCCGGGAGGCCCTGCGGGCGGGGGCGGAGGTGTACGCGGCGCTGCGGAGCTTGCTGGCCGGGCGGGGCCTGTCCGTCTCCGTGGGGGACGAGGGAGGGTTTGCGCCTCGGCTGGGCACGGCCCGGGAGGTCCTGGACCTGCTGGTGGAGGCTATCGAGAAGGCGGGGTACCGGCCCGGGGAAGACATCCACCTGGCCCTGGACGTGGCGGCCAGCGAACTCGTCAGCGAGGGGGGTTACCGCCTGGAAGGAGCGGTGCGGGACGCGGCCGGCATGAGCACCTTCTACCGGGAACTGGCGGACCGCTACCCCCTGGTGTCGGTCGAGGACGGCCTGGGGGAAGATGACTGGGAGGGCTGGCGTGCCCTCACCGCGGACCTGGGGCATCGCCTCCAGCTGGTGGGCGATGACCTCTTCGTCACCAACCCGGCCCGGCTGGAGCGGGGCATTCGGGAAGGGGTGGCCAACGCCATATTGATCAAGCCCAACCAGGTGGGTACCCTGACCGAAACCATGGCCACGGTGGAACGCGCCCGCCGGGCCGGGTACGGCGTCATGATCTCCCACCGCTCCGGTGAGACCGAGGACACCTTCATCGCCGACCTGGCCGTAGCCATGGGTTGCGGCCAGATCAAGTCCGGCGCCCCCTGCCGCTCGGAGCGCACCGCCAAGTACAACCGCCTGCTGCGCATCGAAGAAGAACTGGCCGCCTCCGCCCTGTATCCGCGCCGCACCTGAGCCGCACGCCCGCCAGTGCGGGGGGCCCGGCCGGTCCCCGCTGACGGGGGCCTGGCCCGCGCATCGCTAACGCGCGGCCAGCCGAAACCCCCCAGCGGGTTCCGGCGGGTGCCTCGCCGTCGCAGGGGCGAGTGTGGTACAATCAGGCCGCTGGAGGTGATACCGTGCTGGCCAGCGTGGTGCTGGGACTGCATATTGTGTTCTGCCTTGGCCTGATCGCCACCGTACTGCTTCAGTCCGGGCGCAGCGCGGGGCTGTCGGGGGCCATAGCGGGCGGGGCGGAGCAACTCTTCGGCAAGAAGAAGGGCCTCGATGACCTGCTCGCCAGGGTTTCCACGTTCTTCGCCGCCGCCTTCATGATCACGTCTCTCATCCTGACCGTGTTCCACGGTTGAGGAAGTGTAACGGGCGGCTCTCGGCACCGGTGGCTCCGCGGCCGGACCACGCCCTCAAGAAAGCAAATGGGGAGGCATTAGATTGGACAGGGCACAGGCAGCAGCCCTCATGCGTCGCCATCTGCTCAACAAGAACATGCGCAAGCACAGCCTGGCCGTGGAAGCGGTGATGCGCGCGCTGGCGCGCCGCCTCGGCCAGGACGAGGAGAAGTGGGGGCTGGCCGGCATCCTCCACGACATCGATTACGAAGAGACCCGGGACGACCCCGGGCGCCACAGCATGGTGGGGGCGGACATGCTTCTGGAGATGGGCCTGCCCTCCGACGTGGTGGACGCCGTGCGCGCCCACAACGACGCCCACGGCCTGCCCCGGGACGGCCTCATGAGCAAGGCACTGTATGCCTGCGATCCCCTCACGGGGCTCATCGTGGCCGCCGCCCTCATTCACCCTGACAAGAAGCTGGCGGCCATCGATACCGGGTTCGTGCTCAACCGCTTCGGTGAGAAGGCTTTCGCCCGCGGCGCCAGCCGGGACCAGATCCGAACCTGCTCGGAACTGGGGCTGGAGCTGGAGGAGTTCGTGACCATCGGGCTGCAGGCCATGCAGGCCATTGCCCCGGAACTGGGCCTGTGACCGCGGTCGGCCGGTAACCGGGGGCAGCCCCAGGGAGAGGCCGGCCCGCAGCCGGGGGCAGCCGGGGCGAGGGGGTAGATGATACGGTGCCCGCGCGGCCGGAGGATGTCAGGGTGGTAACCGAGAACAGGCGGGCCCGCCACGACTACCACATCGAAGACACGGTGGAGGCGGGCCTGTGCCTGCTGGGCTCCGAGGTCAAGTCCCTTCGGCAGGGCGCGGTGAGCCTTCAGGACAGCTACGCGGAGATCAGGCAGGGAGAGGCGTTCCTGGTCAACGCTCACATCGCCCCATATCGGGCCGCCGCCTTTTTCGGCCATCACGATCCCAAGAGGCCGCGGAAGCTGCTCCTCCACCGCACCGAGATCCGCCGGCTGGAAGCGCGCGTCAGGCAGCGCGGCTACACCCTGGTACCCCTGCGCATTTACTTCCGCGGGGGCCGGGCCAAAGTGGAGATCGGCCTGGCTCGGGGCAAGCGCCTTTATGACCGCCGACGCGAGATAGCCGAGCGCGATGCCCGCCGCGAAGCGCAACGCGAACTCTCGCGCACGTCCTGACCGGCCTGGCTCAGGACGCTTTTCGGCGAGCGACAGTGCCACGTGCTTCCGGTTGCGTGCTGGCACCCGGGATGGTAAAATACTGACAGCCACAGGATTTGGGGGTGAGCTAGGTTCGACGCAGGTAGTGCGGGTGAGAGCAGCGAGCCGAGGTCCCGTGGCCTCGTTAAACTGCGGGAAGAGCAAACTGCCAACGAGAATCTCGCTCTAGCGGCCTAACGGCCACTACGCCCGGCGGGTCCAGCCTGCGGGACCTACCGGGTGCCGACCAGCAGGATAGCGGCCGGGCCTTCCCCCTGGAGGCTCGGGGCGCGAAAACAACCAGGGTAGCCGCAGCGGATCCCGCCCGTGGGAGCCGGTCGCGGCGAACGGAAAACGCGGGCTACGCTCGTAGAGACTGGCACCTGTTCACCTGCGGACCCGGGTGCAACTCCCGGCACCTCCACCAGCTTTTGTGATCGGATACGGCGTGACTACCGCGGCGGTGCGCGAGGGCGCGTCGAAGAGGACGACCTGCCCCAGGGCGCCGGCCAGGGCGGGCAGGGGGGCCACGGACATGTTGTCCTTCACCATAGGTGGAGGGTCAGCGGCCAGTTCGCTCCCTTCTACCACCACGCGTACCCGCGGGGGCGGGGGAGGGGGGAGCGCCAGGAGGGGCCGCCGCTGCAGGAAGACGTAGGCGGTGCGGGTGGCGCCGTCCCACTCCACGCGGCGGCCCAGGGCGGTGGCGAGGGCACGCACGGGGGCCCACAGGGTACCGTCCAGCAGCCACCCCCTGATGGTCGGCGCTCCGTTGCCCACCACGATGCGCACCGTGTCCGGGTCCCCCTCGGGGGGCTGGAAGGGGGCCTCGCCGTCCAGGCCGTGCAGGCGCCAGGTGACCTGCCAGCGCAGCCAGGGGAGCGCAGCGGTGAGGAATCGCCCCGGGCACGAGGTGGGATTGAGGGCAGAATGAGGCACGATAGCATCGGGGTCGATATCCCAGGCGAAGCACAGCCAGGCCAGCAGGATGGCCAGGCTGCGCAACTGCTCCCGTGAGGGCTGCTCGCTCTCGTAGTCCCCGAGCACGGCCACGCCGATGCTGTCCTGGTTGTGGCCGCGGCTGTGGGCTCCCACGTTCAGGGAACCGTCGGCCCCGGTTTCCCGGCCCCAGTAAACGTCCTGCCCGTTTACATAGGGGGGGCGGTCGAGCAGGAAATGGTAACCGATGTCAGCGAACCCCTTCTGCAGGTGATAGTCCTGGATGGTGCGGATTTCCCGGGAGGGCGCCGCGGGAGCGGAGACGGTGTGATGGAGCACTATCGTGCGCGGCTGCGACAGCGGAGAGAGTTTGCCGGTGGGGGGTCGGGCTCCCCAGGAAACGCGGCTCCAGATGAAAGGCATTGCCTGAGGGAAGTAGCGGGACAAGGTGATAGCTCGCCTCGTGCCCCAGTATATGCAGCAGCGCCGAGCGCCTGCGGCGAAGACGCAGGGCTGGCCGTTTGAGGGACGGGCTTGACGAATAGAGATAGGGGAGGGGTGGGTATTGCTGAGCCGACGACAGGTCAATGCACTGCGGGAGTTCGAACCCGGCCAGGACGTGGTGGTCAGCTTCTACCTGGATGTGTCTGCCGACAGGTACCCGCGGCGCGAGTATCAGGTGAAAGCTCGTACCCTGATCAAGGAAGCGCGGGATGCCCTGGATCCCGGGCTGTCGCGGGAGGTCAGGCGGGCCGCCGAGGGGGACCTCGACCGCATCGAGCAGTTCGTGGCCCTTGGGTTCCAGCGCGAAGGGGGTACACGCGGGCTGTCGGTGTTCGCCTGTGAGCCGCGGGGACTGTGGCAGGCTTATCCTTTGCCGGGCCCGGTTCCCGACCTGGTGGTCCCGGCCGCCACACCCTACCTGCGACCCCTGTGGCTGCAGTTGTATGATTACCCCCGCTTCGGGGTGGTCCTGCTGGAGCGGGCCGGGGCGCGCTTCCTGGAAGTGGCGGGCGGGCAGGTGCGGGAACTGGAGACCGCCACCTCCGACGTCCCTTCCCGGGTGCGCCGGTCGGGCTGGGCCGGGTTGAAGGGGCGGCGGATCCAGCGGCACATAGACGACCACGTGCAGCGCCACGTCAAAGATGCGGCCACCCGCGCGGTGGCCCTGGCCGGGGAACAGGACTGGGACTACCTGGTGCTGGGAGGTAGTGCCGAGCTTTCCGGGCAGTTCGTGGAGTCCGTGGTCGCACCCTGGCGCGAGCGAGTCCTGGGCGTGCTGCCCCTGCCTGCCACGGCCCGACCCGCCGAGGTGCAGGAGGCGGTGAACCGCTTACACGCCGAAGTTTCCCGCACCCGTGGCCGCAGGGCGCTGGACGAACTGCTGGCGGCGGTAAGGGCTGGAGGCCAGGTGGTGACCGGGCTGCCGGGCACCCTGCGCGCAGTGCGGGAAGGTGCCGCCACCACCGTGGTGGTGGACGCCGGTTTCAGCGCTTTGGGCTTCCGCTGCCCCGCCTGTGGCCACCTGGACCTGCAGGCGGGGTCCTGCCCGCGCTGCGCGCGTCCCCTGGTGGAGGAGCCCGACCTGGTCACGGAACTGGTGGAACTGGCGCTGGAACGTGGTTGCCAGGTGGAGAGGGTGCGTGAGGCTCCCCGGTTGGACCAGCTTCGGGGTGTGGGGGCTATGCTGCGCTACCTCCCCGCTCCCGGACCCTGAATCGCTCAGGGGGTTAACCAGAGGATCTCGCTGCCGAGCCAGCCCAGGGGGATGCCCCGGGTGGCGGTGGCCACGGTGCCCTGTTCGCGGTCCCAGACGAGGAGCCCGCCCTCGGGCCTGCCGAAGCAGGCCCGTTCACCGCCGGGTGCCCAGAAGACCACTGCGCAGGCATCCTGGGCGGGCACGAGCGGCGTGCGGGAGCCGTCCCCGGTATCAACCAGGTCCCAACTGCCGTCGGGGTTGCGGACGGCCAACTCCCTCCCAGACGGGGAGAAGGCCAGGAACTCGGCCTGGCCGCCCAGGACCCGGGTACCGCCTTTCTCGGGATCGATGAGCGTGAGCATAGCTTCGTTACGGGTACGGAGGTCGGCGAAGGCGATGGCGCTTTCATCGGAGGACCAGGCGCAGGCCACCGGCACCCAGAAACCCTCCCGCGAGTACAGGTGGCTGACGGCGGGGTAGGTAGTGGTCGTCCCTTTCCCCGTGATGAGCAGGTCCAGGGCTGCTCCTTCTTCACGGCCGGCGGCCACGAAGCAGGCGATGCGGCCCGAACGGGGGGCCACCGCCATGCCCAGCAGGGTACGATCTGCCGGCTCGAGGAGTTCGCGGGGCCCCTCGCGGCCTGTGGCATCCAGTTCCACCAGGTTGCTGCCCGTGTTCACGACCAGGTGGCGGGAGTCGGGCAGCCAGGACGCCGCGAACTGGCCGTAGTCGGTGAAGGAGCCCAGGCGGGTAAGGCCCTTGGTGCCCAGGTCCAAGGCCCACACCACCACCTCCTGGGCCTCGTCCTGGCCCGTGAATCGTTCCAACAGGGCCACCCGGCGCCCGTCCGGTGAGACGCTCCCTTCCTGGAACTGGTCCAGGAGGGTGGTGAGGACGGTGTGATCGGGAGGCGTTCCCCTGGCCAACTGCACGGTGCCCACCCCCTCCAGCACCAGGGGGGCGGGATCGATGACCGGTACTCCCCGGTGGTCGGGCCATCCCAGGAAGGAGACGCGCACGCTCAGGCCCTGCAGGAGGTCGAGATCCAGGTGGGCGAGTTCGTCGCTTTCCCAGCGCAGGGCGGGCTGGCAGCGGGGATCGATGGCGGTGAGCAGCATCTGTTCCACGGCCCCGCGGTCCATGGCGCGGGTGAAGTCAAGCCGGATGGTTTTCCTGCCTGCGAGCAGCCTGTACATACCCGGTGCCGTCACCCCCGGCTGGCCTTCGACCGATGCCACCACGCGCGGGGGTTCGTTACGCAGCACGGTGAACCCGAAGGGAAGGGTGGTGGCCCCCGAGGTGGCGCGGGCACCCCCGGCCAGGGTGATTTCGACGGGGCGGTCCAGGGGCAGGCCGGCAAGGCGCAGTTGCAGGACGTTCCCGTCCGTCCACTGGATTTCCCGTTCCAGGGCGGGCGTCACCGCCAGCGCAGCCCCGACCGATCCCCTGTCCATGGCTTCGGGGAAGCGGAAGGTTACCACCACCTCCGGCGTGCCCACCAGGTAGGACTTCCCCGCCCCCACGGCGACTTCGCCGGGGAGCAGGTGGGTCTCGGTGACCTGGACCAGCGAGGCCTGCACGTTTAGCGATGGGGGCGGGGGTGCTGCGCGACGGCAGGAGGGTAGCGCCGGCAGGGCCAGCAGGACCGCGATCATCATGATCACAAACCGGGTCTTCATCTCATCTCTCCCTCGCACTACAGACGAAACAGGAGCGCCTGTGGTTTCCAGCCGGACGGGCGGCAGGTACAGTCCCCGGACTCCCGAGGCCCAGTCCCATGTAGTCTTTGACCGCGCGGTCCGCCCTCCAGTATAATACCGGGTGGACTTTTTCGCCGGCGAGCAGAGAAAGTAGGTGGGGAGCAGGTGACGAAGCCGGAACTGATAAGGAATCTGGCGCTGGTATCCCATGGCGGGGCCGGCAAGACCACCCTGGCCGAGGCCATGCTGTACCTGGCGGGTGCCGTCGATCGTCTGGGCCGGGTGGACGAGGGTTCGGCCACCATGGACTACGACCCGGAGGAAGTACGCCGTAAGGTTTCCATCAGCACTTCCATTGCCCCCATACGGTGGAGCGACCATAAGGTGAACCTCATCGACACCCCGGGTTATTTCGACTTCGTGGGTGAGGTTAAGGCGGGTATGCGGGTGGCGGAAGCTGTCTGTGTGCTCGTGGACGCGGTGGCCGGGGTGGAGGTGGGCACGGAACTGGTGTGGGGATACGCGGGTGAGCGGGATCTCCCCTGCCTGGTCTTCGTGAACAAGATGGATCGCGAGAACGCCAGCTTCCGCCGCACGCTGGACGGTCTCGTGCAGAACATGGGGCGCGGAATCGTCCCCCTGACCATCCCCATCGGGGCCGAAGCAGGGCTGCGCGGGGTGGTGGACCTGGTGGCCAGGCGGGCGCTGGTCTGGGACGGCGGCGCCCAACCGCGTGAAGCCGAAATCCCGGGGGAGATGGGGGACGAGGTGGAAGCCTACCGGGCGCAGCTGGTCGAGGCGGCCGCCGAGGGCTCCGACGAACTGCTCATGAAGTACCTGGAGGGGGAGGAGCTGACCCCCGACGAGATCTGGCAGGGGCTGGCCGCCGGCGTGCGGCAGCGCAAGGTGTTTCCCGTCCTGGCGGGATCGGCCCTGCGCACCCTGGGGGTGGGACCGCTCCTGGATGCCGTGGTGAAGCTGGTGCCCTCGCCGGTCGAGGCGCCGGCCCGGGCGGAGACTGCAGCGGGCGAGAGCGTGGAGTGCCGGGCCGACCCCGATGCCCCCTTCGCCGCCCTGGTTTTCAAGACCACGGCCGACCCCTACGTGGGCAGGATGACCCTTTTCCGGGTGTATTCCGGCAAGATCCACTCCGACTCCCAGGTCTTCAATGCCACCCGGGCCCGGACCGAGCGGGTGGGCCAGCTGTTTTTCCTGAAGGGCAAGCACCAGGAACCGACCGAGGCGGTTGGTCCGGGTGATATCGGCACGGTGGCGAAGCTCCAGGAGACCGCTACGGGGGACACCCTGTGCGACCAGGCACAGCCGGTGCGGCTGCCCGGTATCGCTTTCCCCTCCCCCGTGTACGCGGTCGCCGTTTCCCCCAAAGCCCGTGGCGACGAGGAGAAAATCTCGGCCAGCCTGGCCCGGCTGGCCGAGGAAGACCCTACCTTCCGCGTGGAGAAAAGCACCGCCACCGGTCAGATGCTCATCTACGGCATGGGCGAGTTGCACCTCGATGTAATCGTAGAGCGGTTGCGCCGCAAGTTCGGGGTGGAGGTGAACCTGGAACCGCCCCGGGTTCCCTACCGGGAGACCATACGCCAGGCGGTGAAGTCCGAGTACAAGCACAAGAAGCAGACCGGCGGTCGCGGCCAGTACGGCCACGTGTTCCTGGAGATCGAGCCCGGCGACCCGGAGAAGGAGTTCGAGTTCGGCGAGCGCATCTTCGGCGGGGCGGTGCCCAAGCAGTACATCCCGGCGGTGGAGAAGGGCGTGCGCGAGGCGCTGCAGGAGGGGGTGCTCGCCGGGTACCCGGTCACGGCGGTGAAGGTCACCCTGTACGACGGCTCCTACCACACCGTGGACTCTTCGGAGCTGGCCTTCAAGATCGCCGCCTCCATGGCCTTCAAGAAGGGCATGGCCGAGGCGAAGCCGGTTCTGCTGGAGCCCATCTACCGGGTTGAGGTCATGGTCCCGGAGGCCTTCATGGGGGACGTGATGGGTGACCTCAACAAGAAGCGGGGCCGCATCCTGGGCATGGAGCCCCACGGTTCCTTCCAGGTCATCCGGGCCATGGTGCCGCTGGCCGAGATGTTCCGGTACGCCATCGACCTGCGGTCCATCACCCAGGGCCGCGGCACCTTCACCATGGAGTTCGATCATTACGAGGAAGTGCCGGCTCACCTGGCCCAGGAGATCATCGCCCAGGCTAAGGCGGCCAGGGAAGCGGCGGAGAAGTAGTCATGGCCATCGTCCACCTCACCCGGGGGTGGCACCGGGCCCAGGACGGGCATCCCTGGGTGTTCGCGGGCGAAATCGAGACCATCGGGGGCGATTTCGCCCCCGGCGATCTGGTCACCGTGGTGGATCACCGCGGGCGATTCGTGGGGCGGGGTTTCATCAACCCCGCCTCTCTGATCAGGGTGAGGCTGCTCACCCACCGGGACGAGCAGGTGGACGACGATTTCTGGCTGGCCCGGCTGCGCGCCGCCTGGGAACTGCGGCGGTCCTTCTGGGTGGAATCCGCGTTCCGGGTGGTGTTCGCCGAGTCGGACGGACTGCCCGGGCTGGTGGTCGACCGCTTCGGCCCCTGGCTGGTGATGCAGACCCTGGCCCTGGGGGTGGAGGTGCGCCGGGACTTCCTGGTGGAGGCCCTGCGCTCCCTGACCGGGTGTACGGGCGTTTTCCTGCGTAACGACGCCCCCGTGCGGGAACTGGAGGGTCTGCCCCAGGAACGGGGGCCGGCCCCCGGCACCCCGCCGGACTTGCCCACGCGCGTGGAGGTGACGGAAGGGGACGTCCGCCTGTGGGTGGACGTAGCGGAAGGGCAGAAAACCGGCCACTTCCTCGACCAGCGCCTTAACCGGGCGGCCGCGGCCCGCCTGGCGCCCGGTGCCCGGGTGCTGGATGCCTTTTCGTACACCGGGGGTTTCGCCATCCATGCCGCCCGCGCCGGTGCCCGCGAGGTGCTGGCAATAGAGGCGTCCGCCTGGGCAGTGGGACTGGCCCGGGAGAATGCCGAACTCAACGGGGTGGCGGACCGCTGCCGCTTCCAGGAGGGGAATGCCTTCGACCTCTTGCGCACCCTGGACCAGGAACGCGAGAGGTTCGACCTCGCGATCCTGGACCCACCTGCCTTCGCGCGCTCCCGCGAGGCCCTGGAGGGGGCTCTGCGCGGCTATAAGGAGATCAACCTGCGGGCGCTGCACCTGCTCAATCCGGGCGGGTACCTGGTCACCAGTTCCTGCTCCTCCCACCTGGACCCGGATACCTTCCTGGGCGTGGTAGCAGGGGCCGCCCGCGACGCCGGCCGCCGTGTGCTCGTGCTGGAGGCGCGCGGCCAGCCCCCCGACCACCCCATCCTGCTCGGTTACCCCGAGAGCCGCTACCTGAAGTGCCTCATCTGCCGCACCTGATGCAGGGTATGGATTTTTGGGGATGGTTCTCGTATAATCAAGGCGAAGGTCAAATAAAGTCAGACCGGAGCGGTGAGGAGGCAGGAGATGGCCCGCAACCTGGCCGATCTCATCGAGGAGTACCTGGAGTCGCTCCTGGGCGGTGCCCCCGGCGGGGCGGTGGAGGTGCAGAGGGGCGAACTGGCGGAGAAGTTCGGGTGTGCCCCTTCGCAGATCAACTACGTGTTGGACACGCGTTTCACCTACGCCCAGGGATACCTGGTGGAAAGCCGGCGGGGTTCGGGCGGGTACGTACGGGTAGTGAAGCTCCCCGCCCCGGCGCGGGAACTGATCCGCCGGGCCCTGGAACACACTGCCGACGCCATGAGCCAGATGCAGGCAGAGCGGTGCATCGTGCGGCTGCACCGGGAGGGGATAATAACCGCGCGGGAGGCACGCCTCATGGCGGCTGCCCTGGGGCGGGAGACACTGGGTCTGGCCCTTCCCTGGCGGGACCAGGTGCGCGCACGGGTGTTCCGGGCCATGCTGCTGGCCCTGGCCAGGGACGCGGCCGAGGCTGTGGCGCAGGAGCGGGTCGAGGCCGTGACGCGAGAGGTCGAGGCCGTGGCGCGGGAGCGGGCCGAGGGGGAGGAGTGAAACCGGTGCTGTGCCAGGAATGCGGTAAGCGGCCGGCCACCGTTCACCTCACGCAGATCATCAACGGGCAGAAGCGGGAACTTCACCTGTGCGAGCAGTGTGCCCGCGCCCGCGGAGAGCTGGGAATTATAGGGGAACCGTTCACCATACCCACCCTGCTCTCCAGCATCATCACCGACGGCGGGCACACTTTCCCGGGGGCGGGCCAGGCGGCGGGGCTGAAGTGCGACAGGTGCGGCCTCACGTACGCCGAGTTCGCCCGCACCGGGATGCTGGGCTGCCGACACTGCTACCAGGCCTTCGAGGACCAGCTGGAATCGGTGCTCCGGCGCCTGCACGGTACCACCGTGCACGGTGGCAAGGTGCCTAGCCGCACGGGCGAGGAGGCGCGCCTGAAGCGGGAGATAAACCGGCTGCAGGAAGAACTGGCCCAGGTTGTCATCCGGGAGGAGTACGAGAAGGCCGCCCAGATACGCGACCGCATCCGGGACCTGGAGAAGAAGCTGCGGTGAGAGGTGGCCCGCGGTGAACCTGGAGGAGATCCTTTACAACTCCTATAGTTCCTGGATGGACCCTTCCGGGCCGGACAGCGACGTGGTGCTCTCGTCCCGGGTGCGGCTGGCCCGCAACCTGGAGGACGTGGCTTTTCCTTCCCGCATGGGGGACGAAGGTGCCCAGCGCGTGCTGCGCATGGTGGAGAGGGCGGTGGAAGACCTGGAGCGTGACCCCCAGCTGGGGCCGGTGGGCATGTTCCGGCTTGACCAGCTGGGCAACCTGGACCGCCAGGTGCTGGTCGAGAAGCATCTGATTTCGCCCAACCACGCCCAGCAGCCCCGGGGGAGGGCGGTCATCCTGCGGCAGGACGAGAGCCTGTGCATCATGGTGAACGAGGAGGACCACCTGCGCATCCAGAGCCTGACCCCGGGCATGCAGCTCGACGAAGCCTGGCGCACCGCCCAGGCGGCCGACGACGTCCTGGAGGGCAGGTTGAACTACGCCTTCTGCCAGCGCAGGGGTTACCTCACCACCTGTCCCACCAACGTGGGGACGGGCCTGCGCGGGTCCGTAATGGTGCACCTCCCCGGTCTTACCATGGTGGGGCAGGCCCGGCAGGTCTTTTCCGCCCTGGGTAAGCTGGGACTCGCCGTGCGCGGCCTGTACGGGGAAGGCAGCGAGGCCCACGGCAACATCTTTCAGATATCCAACCAGACCTCCCTGGGTCCGTCCGAGGAGGAGATCCTGCGCAACCTCAAGGCGGTCTCCGCCCAGGTCATCGCCCACGAGCGCAACGCCCGGCGGGCCCTGCTCTCCCAGACCCGGCTCCAGCTGGAGGACCGGGTGTGGCGGGCGTACGGCATCCTGTCGCACGCGCGCGTGATTTCCTCGGAGGAGGCCATCAGGCTGTGGTCGGACGTGCGCCTGGGAGTGGATCTGGGGATCATAACCGACGGGATCTCCACGGAGGCCCTGAACGAACTGCTGGTGGCCACGCGGCCCGGCTTCATCCAGAAGGTGGTGGGGCGGGAACTGGAGCCCGCCGGACGCGATGCGGAACGGGCGGCCCTCATCCGCCACCGCCTCCGCCGGTGAGATAGGGGGGAGAAGAGTGTTCGGACGGTTCACGGAACGAGCGCAGCGGGTCATCGTCCTCGCCCAGGAGGAGGCCCGCCGCCTGAACCACGATTTCGTAGGTACGGAGCACCTGCTGCTGGGCCTCATCCGGGAGGGCCAGGGCATCGCGGCCAAGGCACTCATCAGCCTGGGGGTGGACCTGGAGCGGGTGCGGCAGGAAGTAGAAAAGATGATTCCCCGGGGACAGGGTGCACCGCAAGGGGATATCGGCTTCACGCCTCGGGCCAAGAAGGTGGTGCTGGAGCTGGCGGCCGAGGAGGCCCGCATGCTGGGCCACAACTACATCGGCACCGAGCACATCCTGCTGGGGCTGCTGCGGGAAGGTGAGGGTGTGGCCGCCCGGGTGCTCGACAACCTGGGGGCCGACCTGGACCGCGTGCGCAGCCAGGTGATCCACCTGCTGGGCGGTCCCATGCCTGCGGCACCGCCGGGGAAGCCGGCCGGCCGGCAGCGGAGCACCACCCCTACCCTGGATACCTACGGGCGCGACCTCACCGCCCTGGCCCGCGAGGGCAAGCTCGACCCCGTGATCGGGCGGGAACAGGAGATCGAGCGGGTGATCCAGATCCTGTCCCGCCGCACCAAGAACAACCCCGTGCTCATCGGGGAGCCCGGGGTGGGCAAGACCGCCATCGTGGAAGGACTGGCGCAGCGCATCGTGGAGGCCAAGGTGCCCGAGATCCTGCGCGACCGCCGGGTGGTAACCCTGGATTTGGCCGCCATGGTGGCCGGCTCCAAGTACCGGGGCGAGTTCGAAGAGCGGCTGAAGAAGGTGATGGAGGAGATCCGCCAGGCGGGCAACATCATCCTCTTCGTGGACGAGATGCACACCATCATCGGCGCCGGGGCCGCCGAGGGCGCCATCGACGCCTCCAACATCCTCAAGCCCGCTCTCGCGCGCGGGGAACTGCAGTGCGTGGGGGCCACCACGCTGGACGAATACAGAAAGCACGTGGAGAAGGACCCCGCCCTGGAGCGGCGCTTCCAGCCCATCATGGTGAACGAGCCGACCCCCGATGAGGCCCTCGCCATCCTGCGCGGCCTGCGCGACCGCTACGAGGCCCACCACCGGGTGGAGATCACCGACGGGGCCCTGGAGGCGGCGGTGAGGCTGTCCGACCGCTACGTGGCGGATCGCTTCCTGCCCGACAAGGCCATCGACGTCATGGACGAGGCCGCCTCCCGGGTGAGACTGCGCTCCTTTGTGGCGCCGCCCGACCTCAAGGCCCTGGAACAGCGGCTGGAGGAACTCAAAAAGGAGAAGGAAGCCGCCATCCAGTGCCAGGAGTTCGAGAAGGCGGCGCGCCTGCGCGACCAGGAGCAGAAGCTGCGGGCCGACCTGGAGAGGCAGCAGAAGGAATGGGAGAAGGAGAAGTCCTCCGCCAAGGCCACCGTGACGGACGAGGACATCGCCCAGGTGGTGTCGGCCTGGACGGGCATCCCGGTGTCAAAGATGAAGGTGGAAGAGCAGGAGCGGTTGCTCCACCTGGAGGAGGAGCTGCACCGGCGGGTGATCGGCCAGGACGAGGCCGTGCAGGCGGTGGCTCGGGCCATCCGGCGGGCCCGGGCCGGGCTCAAGGACCCCAAGCGCCCCATAGGCTCCTTCATCTTCCTGGGTCCCACCGGGGTGGGCAAGACCGAGCTGGCGCGAGCGCTGGCGGAGGCCCTCTTCGGGGACGAGGACGCCATGGTCCACCTGGACATGTCCGAATACATGGAGCGCCATACCGTCTCCCGTCTGGTGGGTGCGCCACCCGGCTACGTGGGCTACGAGGAGGGCGGCCAGCTCACCGAGGCGGTGCGGCGGCGGCCCTACTCGGTAATCCTGCTGGACGAGATCGAGAAGGCCCACCCGGAGGTCTTCAACATCCTGCTCCAGGTGCTGGAAGACGGCCGGCTCACCGAGGCCAAGGGGCGCACGGTGGACTTCCGCAACACGGTGGTCATCATGACCTCCAACGCCGGGTCCCACTACCTGCGCGGGCAGACCGCGGTGGGGTTCCGGGCGGCCCACGATGAGCAGCGCAACTACCAGGACCTCAAGGACCGGGTGATGGAGGAGGTCAAGCGTACCTTCCGGCCCGAGTTCCTCAACCGCATCGATGAAATCATCGTGTTCCACCCGCTCACCGAGGACCACCTCAAGAAGATCGTGGAACTCATGCTCCGGCGGGTGTCCGGGCGGCTGAAGGAGAACGGGCTCGAACTCGAATTCACGGAGGGGGCCAAAGAGGTCCTCATCCGGGAGGGGTCCGACCTCATGTTCGGTGCCCGTCCCCTGCGCCGCACCATCCAGCGCATGGTGGAGGACCGGTTGGCCGACCTCATGCTGGAGGGGCGTTTCGCCTACGGTGATACCGTGGTGGTAGACGCGGGGCCGGACGGCCGCACCCTCACCTTCCGCAAGAAGGGGGAAGTGGAGCAGCCCCAGCCCGAGGAGGCTGGCGTGAAGCAGTGAACAGCACACTCGTACCGGGGGGAACGAGGTGCCGGCTAACCTGACTCCCGACTATCTGGCGGCGGAACAGCGCTTTCGGGAAGCGGTCACGCTGGAGGACAAGCTGGATGCGCTGGAGGAGATGCTGGCCACCATCCCCAAGCACAAGGGGACGGAAAAGATGCAGGCCGACATCAAGCGCCGCATGGCCCGCATCCGCGCCGAACTCGCGTCGCGTCCCCAGGCGGCCCGCCGTCGCTCCCTCTACCGGGTGGAGAGACACGGGGCCGGGCAGGTGGTGCTGGCCGGTCCTCCCAACGCCGGTAAGTCCCGGCTCCTGGGCAGCCTGAGCAACGCCGCCCCCGAGGTGGCTCCCTATCCCTTCACCACCCGGTTCCCCCTCGCGGGGATGATGCCCTTCGAGAACGTGCAGGTGCAGCTGGTGGATCTCCCTCCCCTGGCCCGGGACATGACGCCGGGGGAAGTGCTGGGGCTGGTGCGGGCGGCCGATGCCGTCCTGCTGGTTTTCGATCTCGGGGACGACGACCTGCTCAGCCAGGCCGATGAGGTGCTGGGGATGCTGCAGGATGCCCGCATCACCCTGGTGGGCGAGGGGAGGTCTGACCGTTTCCGCAAGCGGGCCCTGGTGGTGGGTAACAAGGCCGACCTGCCCGGGGCCATGGATCACCTGGAACTGCTGGAGGGGATGTGTGCGGCCCCGCCGGGTGGGCACGAGCCCCTGCCGGTGCTGGCGATCTCGGCGGCGTCGGGTCTCCACCTGGAGGAACTGCGCGGCCGCATCTTCTCCCTGCTGGAGAAGATTCGGGTGTATCCCAAGGCACCCGGGCGCAAGGTGGAGTTCGATTCCCCCCTGGTGCTGCCCCGTGGTTCTACGGTGCTGGAGGCCGCCGAAGACCTGCACAAGGATATCGCCCGCAACCTGAAGTACGCCCGCATCTGGAGTTCCCGCACGTTCGACGGGCAAATGGTGCCCCGCGACTTCGTCCTCGAAGAAGGGGATGTGGTGGAGTTCCACACCTGACGGGTGGCCCGGGGTCAGGGGGGGGTTACGGGTGCCGGAAGCGCGCAGCCGATACGTGTGCCAGAGTTGTGGGTACGAGGCACCCCGCTGGCTGGGCCGCTGCCCGCAATGCGGCCAGTGGAACAGCCTGGTGGAGGAACTCCTGCCCGGCCGCGCGCCGGGCGGGCGGGCCTGGATACAGGAATCGGCTGCCCCCGTGGCCATCACCGCCGTGGAGGCCCGCCCCCGGCCGCGCTTTGGCACCGGCAGCACCGAGATGGACCGGGTGCTGGGAGGGGGCGTGGTACCCGGGTCGCTGGTGCTCATCGGGGGTGACCCCGGGGTGGGGAAATCCACCTTGCTCCTCCAGGTAAGCCGCGCCGTGAGCCGGGAGGCGCGCGTCCTGTACATATCGGGAGAGGAATCGGTTCAGCAGATCAGGCTGCGTGCCGAGCGCCTGGGCTCCCTCTCGGACCAGCTGCTGGTCATGGCCCACACCGACCTGGACGACATCACCCGTCGCATCGGGGAGGTGGTCCCCCGCCTGGCGGTGGTGGATTCCATCCAGACTGTCTACCGGGCGGATCTCGGTTCCGCCCCGGGGTCGGTGAGCCAGGTGCGGGAGTGCGCCGCCGAATTGCTGCGCGTGGCCAAGGCCACCGGGGTGGCCATCTTCATCGTGGGGCACGTGACCAAGGGCGGCGAAATCGCCGGTCCCCGGGTGCTGGAGCACATGGTGGACGCCGTCCTCTACCTGGACGGCGACAGGCACCACGCCTACCGGGTGCTGCGGGCGCACAAAAACCGGTTCGGTTCTGCCAGCGAGATGGGCGTGTTCGAGATGGCGGAGTCCGGGTTGATCGACGTGCCCAACCCTTCGGGGTTCTTCCTGGCCGAGCGGCCGCAAGGGGTGCCGGGATCGGTGGTCACGGCATGTCTGGAGGGGATGCGTCCCCTCCTGGTGGAGGTGCAGGCCCTGGTGAGCCCCACTCCCTTCGCTGTGCCCAGGCGTATGGTGGCGGGGCTGGACGCAGGCCGGGCCGTGCTCATGGCCGCCGTGCTGGAGAAGCGCCTGGGGTTGCACCTGGGCAACCAGGATGCCTACGTGAAGGTGGCCGGCGGCGTGAAGATCGATGAGCCCGCCGTCGATCTGGCCGTGGCGGTGGCCCTGGCCTCCAGTTTCCGGGACCTGCCCGTGCGGCCGGATGTGGTGGTGACGGGCGAGGTGGGGCTGGCCGGTGAAGTGCGTGGCATCCCGCGGGTGGCGGAACGCGTGCGGGAAGCCGAACGGGTGGGCTTTGGCCGGTTCATCCTGCCCGCGTCGGGCCTGCGGAGCCTGGAGCGGATGGGATGGCAGGGCAAGATACAGGTGGAGGGCGTATCCGGCGTGGGCGAGGCCCTCGAACTGGTACTCGGCTGAAGGTGAGCGGGGCAGGAACGGGGCGGAGTGAGCGATGGCTGAAACCGCGGATACCTGGAGCAGGACGGTGCGCATGGTGGCCCCCGGAACGGTACTCAGGGAGGCGCTGGACAACATCGTGCGCGCCCGCACCGGGGCCCTGATTGTGGTGGGTGACAGCCCCGAGGTCATGAAGCTGGTGACGGGGGGATTTCCCCTGGACGTGCCCGTGGTGCCGGCGGTGCTGTACGAGTTGTCCAAGATGGACGGTGCCATCGTGCTCAGCCGTGATGCGAGCCGCGTACTGTGGGCCAACACCCAGCTCGTGCCCGATCCCACCATCCCTTCGGAGGAAGCGGGTATCCGGCACCGCACCGCCGAACGGGTGGCCCGCCAGACGGGGGAACTGGTCATCGCCGTATCGCAGCGCCGGAACACGATCACCCTTTACCGGGGTAACCTGCGCTACGTGCTCCCCGACGCCCCCGTGGTGCTGGCCAAGGCCAACCAGGCGCTGCAGACGCTGGAGAAGTACCGCAGCGTTTTCCAGGAAGACCTTCAGCGACTGACCGCATTGGAACTGGAGGACGCCGTGACCCTGGGGGACGTCCTCACCGTGGTCCACCGGGCGGAGATGGCCAACCGTATTGTGGCCGAAGTGGACGGCTACGTGGGCGAGTTGGGCACGGAAGGCTGGCTGGTGAACCTGGAACTGCGCGAACTGCAGGTGGGCATCGAAGAACAGGAGGAGCTGGTGCTGGCTGACTACGTGGCCGACGGCCGGGACCCGGACGAGGCCCGGGACGAACTCACCGCCCTCAGCCGCGAGGCGCTGCGGGACAGCGCCACCCTGGCGCGCATCCTGGGTTACCCCTCGCCTCCCGGCTTCGCGGACACGCGCGTCTCCCCCCGGGGGCTGCGCGTCCTGCGTGCCATCCCCCACCTTCCCGTAGCCGTGGTGGACAACCTGGTGGCCCGGTTCGGAAGGCTTCCGGCCGTCATGCAGGCCAGCCTGCAGGAACTGGACGAGGTGGAGGGCATAGGCGAGGTGCGGGCCCGCGCCGTCTGCGAGGGCCTCAAGCGCATGCGCGAGGACCTCTCCCGCCGGCTGTCCCCCTCACCTACCCCCCGCTAGCCCGTGCAGATCGTGCCCGGCGGCCCCATCCGGCCCGCCGGGGGCCAGCGGGGCAAGCGGCGGAGGTCAGGTGAGGGAGTAGGGGCCGAGGGTCGATATGTGCTGGTGTTCTTTGAGGAGAATGTCGTAGAGATTCAGGTCCAGGAGATTACAAAGGGCAGCCAGGTAAAAGAGGTGGCTGCCCACTTCCTGTTCCAGGATTTCCCGGCAATGCTCGCACAACTTGCCTTCCAGGTGGGTTTCCATGTACCGCCGCATCTCCTGCAGGGAGGACACGTCGGGCGGGATGTGCTGCCTGTGGGCGTGCACGTGCAGGCACCCGCAGGTGGTGACGGCCTTGCTTACCGCCCGGTTGATCCGTGCGCTGGACTCCTGCAGCTTGGAGAGAACGTCCAGGATGCTGCGGTGCCGGACCAGGGACCCCTCCACTGCCTGCTGGAATCCGTCACACAGAAGATCTTTCAAAAACCGGCACCACCTTCCAGAGACAGTGGTGGTGGACGTGGCGGGACTCGAACCCGCGGCCTCTCGGATGCGAACCGAACGCTCTCCCACTGAGCTACACGCCCACCGTCAGTCTTCTCGCAGGGCCATTTTACAACGAGCCCTGCGGGGCGTCAAGTTGACCCCCGGCAGCGCGTTGTGCTACGCTTACAGGAGAGGGGTTTGCAGGAGGCCGTGCCATGTTCAAGGTCGGTGACAAGGTCGTCTACCCCATGCACGGGGCGGGAGTGATAGAGGCGGTCGAGGAGCACGAGGTGCTGGGCCAGAAGCAGGAGTACTACATAATGCGCCTGCCTCTGGGAGACATGAAGGTCATGATCCCCGTCAACAGCGTGGATCAGGTGGGTCTGCGGGCGGTGGAGCCGGCGGAGCGCATGGATGCGGTAATCGCCACCCTGGGACGGCCGGCTCCTTCCACACCGGGGAACTGGAACCACCGTTACCGCGCTAACCTGGAAAAGATAAAGAGCGGCAACGCCTTCGAAGTTGCGGAAGTGGTGCTCAGCCTCACCCGGCGCGATCGGGAAAAGGGCCTCTCGACCGGGGAACGGCGCATGTTGGAGGTAGCCAGGCAGATTCTGGTATCGGAGCTGATACTCTCCAAGGGTCTTGCTCTGCAGGAGGCCTCCTCCCTGCTCGACCGGGCGCTGGCGTGAGGGTACCCTCCGCGCGGGGTGCGTCCTGCCCGCTCAGGGCAGCCGCCGGAACGGGGTTCCCTGTGCCCCGGGCGGGGACGGGCGCGGATGGGCGGGGAAGGGTTCCTTGCCGCCTTCCGCTTTCCTGCCCTATAATTAGTCTCAGCAGAGAGACAGGCGGGGCGGAGAGGGGGTGTAATCGAGTTGGACGTTAAGCTCAGGAGGGTGGTAGCGGTAGTGGGTCTGCTGGCCGGGCTGGCCAGCGGTGCGTGGGGTGCTGATCCGTTGCTCCTCTACCTGGGGGTTTCTCTGCCGCCCATCCAGCGCGTGGGTGTGCTGGTGTTGGGGGCGGTGCTGGGCGGCCTCATAGGTTTCATCGTATTCCCCCAGTTGGTGTGGGCGGTCCTGGCGGGGACGAGACGCCTGGAGGGGAGCCTGTCCCGGGTCCCCATCCCCGATATGGTGGCGGGTACCGTGGGGCTGATATGCGGGTTGCTCATCGCCAATCTGCTTACCTATCCCTTTTCCCGTCTGCCCAGCGTGGGGCCTTTCCTGCCCCCGGTGGCCAGCATCATCATCGGTTACCTGGGTGCCAGTCTGGCCGTCCACCGGCGCGATGAACTGGCGGGGTTGGTTCCTTTCCTGGGACGCTGGGCCGGCAAGGAACGGACGCGCGACGGGATGGCCAAGATCCTCGACACCAGCGCCATTATCGACGGGCGCATCGTGGACGTGTGCCAGACCGGGTTTCTGGAGGGCCCGGTGGTGATCCCGTCCTTCGTGCTGGAGGAGCTGCGCCACATCGCAGATTCCGCCGACGGCACCCGCCGGAACCGGGGGCGCCGGGGCCTGGAGGTGCTGGCCCAGCTCCAGCAGACGCCGGGGGTGCCGGTGCAGGTCTGGGACAAAGACGTACCCGGGCGTGACGTGGACAGCAAGCTGCTACGGCTGGCCAGGCAGATGCGGGGCAAGGTTGTCACCAACGACTTCAACCTGAACCGGGTGTGCGCCGTGCAGGGCATCCCCGTGCTGAACCTCAACGAACTGGCCAATGCCCTCAAGCCCAGGGTGCTGCCGGGAGAAGAAATGTCGGTGCACATCCTGCGCGACGGCAAGGAAGCCGGGCAGGGCGTGGGCTACCTGGACGACGGCACCATGATCGTGGTGGAGGGCGGCAAGCGGCACATCGGGGAAACCATCGAAGTGGCGGTCACCAGCGTGCTGCAGACCGCGGCCGGGCGCATGATCTTCGCCCGGCCCAAGCTGGACAAGGCGGGATGAGCCACCGGGTGGGGGCCATCCTGGCGGCAGCCGGCCGGGGGGAGAGGCTGGGGCTGGGCCCCAAGGCCCTGGTGCCGCTCGGGGGATGGCCCCTGGTGTTGTGGGCTCTGCGGCCCTTACAGGAAGCCGGGCTGGACGAGATCGTGGTGGTGGCGCCTCCGGAGGCCACGGCCGAGGTGAGGCGCCTGATCGGCGCACGGGGGAGCTTCCCGGCCGTGCGGTCGGTGCTGCCGGGTGGCCTTCGCCGGCAGGATTCCGTGTACGCGGGACTGCAGGCACTTACGCAAGAGGTGGGGTGGGTGGTGGTCCACGATGCCGCCCGGCCCTTCACCACTCCGGAACTGGTGGCCCGCGTCCTCGCCGCGGCGCGGGAAACGGGAGCGGCAGTGGCGGCGGCCCCCGCGGTGGACACTCTCAAAGAGGGGACCGGCACGGTACGGCGGACCGTCCCCCGGGAGGAGATGTGGCACGCCCAGACCCCCCAGGCCTTCCGCCGGGACTGGCTGGAGGAAGCCCACCGGCGCGCCCGGAGTGAGGGCTTTGCGGGCACGGACGACAGCGTGCTGGTGGAGAGGCTGGGTCACCCGGTGAGGCTGGTGCCTTCCTGCCATCACAATCTCAAGATCACCGGGCCAGAAGACCTCAGGCTGGCAGAAGAACTGGTGCGGGGCAGTACCACGGTGAGGGTGGGGATGGGATTCGACGTCCACCCCTTCGCCCCGGGCAGGCCCCTGGTGCTGGCGGGAGTGGAGATCCCCTCTCCGGTGGGGCTGGCCGGCCACTCGGATGCAGACGTGGTCTGCCACGCCCTCATGGACGCCCTCCTGGGGGCGGCGGGTGAGCGGGACATCGGCTTCTGGTTTCCTCCCTCGCATCCCCGGTGGCGGGGGGCGCGCAGCCGGGAGCTGCTCGTGCAGGTGGTGGCACGGCTGGCGGAGAGGGGGTTCACCCCCGTGAATGCCGATGTTACCGTGGTGGCCGAGGAGCCGCTGCTGTCACCGCTGGTACCTGCCATGAAGGCGAGCCTGGCCGGCGCCCTGGGGCTGGACGAGGGGGCAGTGGCGGTGAAGGCCACTACGGCTGAGGGACTGGGAGCCCTGGGGCGGCGGGAGGGCATGGCGGCCTGGGCCGTGTGCGCGGTGCGGGCGCCGGGGAGGTGGAGGATTTGATCAGCGTATACGATACCCTGACCCGGACGCAACGGGAGTTCCAGCCCCGGGACCCGGGGCGGGTGACCATATACGTGTGTGGCGTAACGCCTTACGACGAGGCCCACATCGGCCACGCGCGCCCCGCCGTGGTCTGGGACGTTATCCGGCGCTACCTGGAGTACCGGGGTTACAGCGTCCACCTGGTGCAGAACTTTACCGACATAGACGACAAGGTCATTGCCCGTGGCCGCGAACTGGGCAGGGATCCCCTGGAAATATCGCGTCATTACTCCCAGCGCTACCTGGAGGACATGGCCGCCCTGGGGGTGAAGCCCGCCCACCAGTATCCGCGGGTTTCCGAACACATCCCCGAGATCGTCGAGATGGTACGCACACTGGTGGAAAAGGGCCACGCCTACGAAGCCTCGGGGGACGTCTACTTCCGGGTGGCCAGTTTCCCGGAGTACGGCAAGCTCTCCGGGCGCAGCGTGGACGAGCTGCGGGCCGGCGCCCGGGTGGAGCCGGGGGAGGCGAAGGAAAGCCCCGAGGATTTCGCCCTCTGGAAGGCGGCCAGGCCGGGGGAACCCTCGTGGCCGAGCCCCTGGGGGCCGGGCCGGCCGGGCTGGCACATCGAATGCTCCGCCATGGCCCTCCGTTACCTGGGCAACGGCTTCGACATGCACGGCGGCGGCGTGGAACTAATCTTCCCCCACCACGAAAACGAGATCGCGCAGAGCGAGGCGTACACGGGGGAAGCACCCTTCGTGCGCTACTGGGTGCACAACGGCCTGGTTACCCTGCGGGAAGAAAAGATGTCCAAATCGCTCAAGAACTTCGTCACCGTACGGGAACTCCTCGACCGGTACCCGGCGGGAGCCATCAGGCTCTACCTCCTCTCCGCCCATTACCGGGTGCCCCTGGAGTTCGACACCGAGCGCCTGGACGAGGCCAGGCGGGCGTGGGAGCGGCTGGGGAACGCGCTCCGTTCCCTGGACGAGGTGCTCGAGCGCGAGGTGGCGGCGGGCGACGAGGCGCTGGCGGCGGCCGCCCGCCTGGGAGAAGAGGCCGGGCGCGCGCGGGAGCGGTTCCGCATGGCCATGGAGGACGACTTCAACACCCCCCAGGCGCTCGCTGCCCTGTTCGATCTGGCGCGGGCCGGCAATACGGCGGTTTCCCTGCTTCTGCGGGGCGGCCCCCTCTCCCTGAGCGGAGACGCCCGCGACGGGCTGCTGCGGGCCCGCACTGCCCTGGCCGAGCTGGGGGGCGTCCTGGGAGTGGTTGAATCGCCCTGCACCCCCAGCGGCGGTGCCGCGGCACGGTTCGTCCACGGAAGCGACCAGGCCCAGGGCGGGGAGGACGCGGCGGTAGAGAGAGTCGGGGGCGGGGTCGGAACTGGCGGATGGGATGCCCTGGGGCGGGAACTGCTGGGCGTGCTCCTCGACCTCAGGGCGCGGGCGCGGGGGGAGAAGAACTGGGCCCTGGCCGACCTCATCCGCGGGCGTTTGGGCGAGTTAGGGATCACCCTCGAAGACACCCCCCTGGGGACGCGGTGGCGTCTTCCCGGTGGAGAGGGCGGTATCAGGTGAAGCGGGATGCGGGGCGGGAGATGACTCCCCGCGACCTGGCTTACCTGGGGGATGCCGTCTTCGAGCTGGCGGTGAGGGAATACCTTCTCGCGCGGTGCCCCTCCCCGGCGGCACGCCACCGGGATGCGGTGCGACGGGTACGGGCAGCGGCGCAGGCCGCCTTCCTCCATGCCCTGGAACCTCATCTGCTTCCGGCCGAACAGGACCTGGTGCGCCGCGCCCGCAACTTCAAGGGGGCACCGGTCCCGCGGGGGGTTGCCCCTGCCGACTACCGGGCCAGCACCGCCTTTGAGGCCCTGCTGGGACACCTGTACCTGTGCGGCGAGACCGGCCGGCTGCACGAGATCCTGAACATGGTGCTCGAGGGGGCGGAGTTGCCGTGAAGGTGAAGCTTCTAAAGTACACACCGGATCCCGAGAGGACGGTGGCAGCCGCAGCCCGCCTGTGTTACTCGGCATCCGGGGTGGACGCCCTGCTCGACATGGGTTGTGATGAGGTGGAGCGCCTGATTGACCTCCTGCGGCAGCGGGGGCACGAGTCACCCTTCGAGCATGCCTCCTTCACCTTCGCCGTGGAGGGTATCTCCCGTGCCTGCAGCCACCAGCTGGTGCGTCACCGCCTGGCGTCCTACAGCCAGCAATCGCAGAGGTGGGTGAGGGGCGACGCCGCCTGGCACGTGGTGCCCCCTTCGGTGGCGCGGCGTCCCGAGGCCGCCCGCCTCTTCGCGGATTTCCTGGCCCGGGCCGGGGAGGTGTACCGGGCTCTGGCGGCCATGGGGGTACCCCGGGAGGATGCCCGCTACGTGCTCCCCAATGCGGTGGCCACCCGCATGGTGGTAACCATGAACGCCCGCGAGTTGCTCCACGTCTTCCGCCTGCGTTGCTGCCAGCGTGCCCAGTGGGAGATCAGGGCGGTGGCCTACCTCATGCTCAGGGAATGCCGCAAGGTGGCACCCCTGCTGTTCGCGAAGGCGGGGCCGCCCTGCCAGGTAGACGGGACCTGCCCTGAGGAATGGACCGGGTGCCCCCGGTACCCGGGCCGGAGGCCATCATGAGCGGGCCGGCGGGTGAAAGACGCGGGGGCACGCGGCGATGCCGCCGCGCCGGCGAAGAGCGCGGGCGGGCGGGCGAAGGGCGCGGGGGCGCGGATGCGTCTTCGTGCGAAATTATCCCGGGACGGCAGGCGGTGCTGGGCGCGCTGCAAGCGGGACGGCCCCTGCACCGTATTATGGTAGCGGAGGGGGCGGCTGTATCCCGCATCGTATCCCTGGCCAGGGAACGGGGAGTGCCGGTGCAGGTGACCACCCGGCAGGTGCTGGAAGCCCGCGCGGGCGGCCTGCGCCACCAGGGCGTGCTGGCGGTCGCGGCGGCGCTGTCATACCGGTCCCTGGACCACCTGCTCGCGGGCATACCGGCGGGTGCCCCGGCACTGCTGGTGGCGCTGTCCGGGGTAGAGGACGCCGGCAACCTGGGTGCCATCTGCCGTTCCGCCGAGTGCCTCGGTGCCCACGGGCTCATCATCCCGGCCCGGCGGAGCGCGGGACTGACGCCGGGAGCGGCCCGCGCCGCCGCCGGTGCCCTGGAATGGTTGCCGGTGGCGCGGGTGGTCAACCTGGCGCGCTCGCTGGGCGAGGTCAAAGAGCGAGGTCTCTGGGTGGTGGGGGCGGAGGCGGATGGAGAGTCCCTGCCCTGGGAGGTCGACCTGAGCGTGCCCCTGGTACTGGTGCTGGGCGGGGAAGAGCGGGGGCTGGGTCACGCGGTGCGCCAGGCCTGCGACCTGGTGGTGCGCATTCCCACTTCCGGCCGCGTGCCCTCACTCAACGTGGCGGCGGCTGCCGCCATCTTGCTTTACGAGGTCGGCCGCCAGCGCCGGATGCTTGCGTCTTCCGGCGGGCGTCCTGCCCCGCGGGTGGGTGCGGGCGGTTGAACCGTTGTGTGGTGAGCCATTGCGCCGTGAAGTACTTGATATGCCGGGAAACCACATATATAATGGGTGACGGCGGTTTGTCCAATTTTTTGGCGTCAGCGTCGCTTCGTGTAAAAGAGGGTGTGCTTCCTGGGGGGCGATATGGTGAGTGTTTCTGCCCACAAGGGGACTTTTAGAGAGTACGAGGCGATGCTGGACGAGGAGGTTGTGGAATACGCACGGGGCGGTTGTAGCGCCGCCCTGGAGTACCTTATCAACAAGTACAAGAATTTTGTGCGCAGTAAGGCGCGTTCTTATTTCCTGATCGGAGCCGACCGTGAAGACATCATCCAGGAAGGGATGATCGGGCTTTACAAGGCCATCCGGGATTTTCGTGCCGACAAGCTTTCCTCCTTTCGCGCCTTCGCGGAACTGTGTGTCACCCGCCAGATCATCACCGCCATCAAGACCGCCACCAGGCAGAAGCACCTCCCCCTCAACTCCTACGTGTCGCTGAACAAGCCCATTTACGACGAGGATTCCGACCGCACGCTGCTGGACGTGATCTCCGGTTCCCGGGTGAGCGACCCCGAGGAACTGGTGATCAACCGGGAAGAATTTGGAGATATCGAAGAGAAGATCGGCGAGATCCTGAGCGACCTGGAATGGAAGGTCCTCATGTCCTACCTGGACGGCAAGTCGTACCAGGAGATCGCCGGCGACCTGAACCGGCACGTGAAGTCCATCGACAACGCCCTCCAGCGGGTCAAGCGCAAGCTGGAGCGTTACCTCGACCGCCGGTGCGAGGAAGAGGCGGAGCACGTCCACGCCTGATACCCACGGCGCCACAGCGTCAGCGCCCACGCTGCCGGTCGCCGAGCGGCGCGGCGTCAGCGCCGCGCCCTCGCCGGGGGTGTGGCGTCGGCGCTGCCGCGACTCTGCGGCGCTCGCAGCGCTCGGCCTGCACTTGACCGATGGCAGCAAAGCGGCTATAATGAGCGTTGGCTGTCGGGCCGAGCTGGCGTGGCTCAACGGAAGAGCAGCTGATTTGTAATCAGCAGGTTGTCGGTTCGAGTCCGACCGCCAGCTCCAGTGGCGGAGAGGTACCCAAGCGGCCAAAGGGGGCGGTCTGTAAAACCGCTGGCGCAGCCTTCGCTGGTTCGAATCCAGCCCTCTCCACCACCCAACTGAATCACGTCGCGGGGTAGAGCAGCCAGGTAGCTCGTCGGGCTCATAACCCGGAGGTCGGAGGTTCAAATCCTCCCCCCGCAACCAAGCACATAAGTGGGCTCACATAGCTCAGTCGGCAGAGCGTCGCCTTGGTAAGGCGGAGGTCCCCGGTTCGATCCCGGGTGTGAGCTCCATAGATTTGTTACCAGACAAGGGTTTTGGTGGGTGATGACCACCGGTTGTCCACAGACTGCGGGTGCACGCCGGGCGAGGGGAACGTCTTCCTGTGACCCAGCGGTAAGCTCCCGAGCCAAGTCTTCAGCACCGCGGCGAGGAACGGGTGCCGGCCGTAGACGATCACGGCCGCCCGTTTGCCGGGCCCACCCACTTTCGAGAGTGTCCGCGCCCGCTGAGAGGGCGGCTTCTGAAGTATTTCTGCACCAGGGTCCGTCTTAGCCCGCAGGACGGCGCCAGCGCGGCCTCACCCGTGGAGCACCAGCGCTGTGAGCTGCCGCTCCACCTCCGACAGGTAGCGGGACGGTCGGAAGTCCCGCCACTCGATTACGCGTTGGGCCCTCGGGATGCCCCAGCGGCGCCGCCACTCCTCCGCCAGCTCGGTGGTTGCCCAGTCCCGGAAGCGGGGACGGGCCCCCTCACATAGGACCTCCTCGAGGTTCTCGGCCAGCCGGAACAGGAATACCTGGCGCGGGATGCCGTGGACGATCAGCTCGGGGTCTAGGCCCAGCCTACGCATCGCCAGGACGGCGAACTGCAGGCGTCGGCGGGGGCCATAGCCGAAGCCCGTCCGCGGGTCCAGGCCGTGCTGGGCCAGGAAGGCCCGGATGTGCGGGAAGAGTTCGTCCGGTAGGTGGAACGTACCGGTTCTGGCCGTGAAGCCGAGGGGTTCAGCCACCGGCCGACCGCGAAATGTCAGCCGGTTGTAGATGCTGGAGCGGCCGTAGGCACTGGTGGTGGTCAAAAAAAGGAGGTCGGCCGGAAGCCGCCGGCCCTGCAACCACGTCACCGCTCC
>JACIYH010000080.1 GCA_014360055.1 Bacillota bacterium
GGAAGAGGGTCCGCTCGACGCGGCCAAAGAGGGCGGCAAAGGCCTCCAGCAGGGGATACAAAGACCTGTCTTTGATTCTGGTCTCAAAGGTCACCTTCACCGCCACCGCACCTGCCGGTTGCGCCCGAACACACCCTGCGCCCGGGCCATCTTCGCACATCGGTTCGTAGGCATTATACCAGGGGGATGACCCCATGTCAACGCATGTTCGCCGCCTATTGGCCGCCTGTTGATGTTCGTGCCTCGCTGTTACCTGGTCCCTTGCAACTATTGCCAGGAACCTGTGGAGATTCCTGAGTATTTATCTGGCTGCCAGTAACCCCCTCGGACCGGACGCCCTGCCGGCCGACCCCCACCGTGGCGCCACCCACTGCCGCCGGCCATGTTAGCCCCGTCACTTGTGGGCCCGGGCCGCCAAGTTTGTGTCATTTTGTGCAAGGAAGCCGCAACGTTACAACAAGCCAAATGCTGTCACCATTTTGTATCATTTCACCGGGCAAGTGAAACTGTGCACGAGTTGGCGCTGGTGGAAGAAATCCTGACCGCGTGCCGGCAGGCAGCGACCTCCCACGGGGTGACCAAGGTCACCGCAGTGCACATCACCGTGGGAGAAATGGCCGCCTGCGCGGATGCATTGCGCTTCGCCTGGGTGGCCTGTCGAGGCCGGTTCCCGCCGCTGGAGGAAGCGGCGCTGGATATCCGGACCGTACCGGCCACCTGGGTCTGCGCGCGCTGCGGGGCCGAGTACCGCGAGCCCGTGGGCCGCTGCCAGGCCTGTGGAGCCGCCCTCCCCCGCCTGCAAAGCGGCCTGGAGTTGCGGGTGGACTACCTGGAGGGAGACGACGACCGGCACGGGCGCGCATCGGCGGGACTGCCCGCCTGAAGAGCGACCCGGGGAGGTGACATTCAGCTTGAAAGTGATCCTGGCGAGGGACCTGCAAGCGGCCAGTGAACGGGTGGCGGAGGCCAACCGGAACCGCTTCCGCCAGCACGGAGTGCTTGCCATCAACCTCATGGGATCGCCCGGGGCGGGGAAAACGGCGCTCCTGGAGGCAACCCTGCCCCGCCTTCATCCCCGGTACGGGTGCACGGTGGTGGAGGGCGACATCGCCACCACCCGGGACGGCGAGCGCATCGCCGCCCTGGGCGTCCCGGTGGTGCAGTTGAACACGGGGGGTGCCTGCCACCTGGATCCCGCCATGGTGGCCCGTGCCCTGGAGGAGTTGCCGGGGGGCGGGCGCCTGCTCTTCGTGGAGAACGTGGGTAACCTGGTGTGCCCCGCCGAGGTGGACATCGGCACCGACCGCACCGTGGTGGTGTTCTCGGTCACCGAGGGGCCGGACAAGCCCGAGAAGTACCCCCTGGCCTTTTCCAGGGCGGACGCGGTGGTGCTGAGCAAGGTGGACCTCCTCCCCCATCTGGACCTGAGGCGGGAGGATTTCCTGGACGTACTCGGGCGCTGCGCCCCCGCCGCGGCAGTGTTCCCTGTGTCCGCCCGCACGGGTGAAGGCGTTGACGCCTGGTGTGCGTGGATAGAAGCTCAGGTAACGAACCAGTATTCGCATCCCCCTGGGGAGGGATAGGGAATGGCTGTGGCCGAGTCGACGCTCACGGAACGGGAGATCCCCCGCGAGGTACTGCCCGAGGAGATCCGCAACCGCTTTTTCCCGGCTGAGGTGGAGGACATCTCGGGGCAGTCGGTCTGGGCCTGCATGCAGTGCGGGACCTGCAGCGGTTCCTGCCAGTTCGCGCAGGAAATGGACCACACCCCGCGCCGCATCATGGAGATGGTGCGTACTGGGCTCAGGGAGCAGGTGCTGGCCAGCCGGGCCATCTGGTACTGTGCCTCCTGCTACTCCTGTACCGTGCGCTGCCCGCGCGGCATCCAGGTGACACGGGTGATGATGGCCCTCAAGTCGCTGGCCCTGCGCGCCGGGCACGTCAACCCGCGGGACGACGCCCCCGCCTTCTACGAGAGCTTCCTGCGGGTACTGCGGCTGTTCGGGCGGGTCCATGAGCCCACCCTCGTGGCCGCCTACGCCCTGCGCACGCGGCCCACGCGGGTGCTGGGCATGATGCCCATGGCCCTGGGGCTGGTGCGCCGGGGACGCATGGCCCCTCTCCCAGACCGCGCTCCCGGCCTGGCGGAAGTGCGGCGGCTCATGGAGGCGGTGGAGAAGGTGCGCGGGTCCGAAAGCGCCGGTGCCCGGGAGGTGGCACTGCGCAGCGCCGGGTGCCCGCAGGCCGTCAGGGCGGCACGGCGCGAGGAGGTGGCGCTGAGGTGAGCCGCCTGCGGTACGCCTTCTACCCCGGCTGCACCGCCCACGCCTCCGCCCGTGACTACACCCGGTCTACCTACGCCACCTTCCGGGCCCTGGGCATTGAACTGGAGGAGGTACCGGGCTGGTCCTGCTGCGGTTCCACGGCGGTCTCCAACGTGGACCCGCTGCTGGGCATGGCCCTGTGTGCCCGTAACCTGGCCCTGGCCGAGTCAACCGGCCTGGACCTGGCGGTGACCTGCAACGCCTGCTACGCCAACCTCGCCCCCACCCTGGAGGCGTACCGGGAAGAGCGGCGGGTGCGCGACCGCCTGCAGCGGGTGCTGGACGCGGTGGATCGCCACCTGGAGGGTGAAGTGGAGGTCAGGCATGGCGTGCACATCCTCACCCGCGACCTGGGGCTTGACCGGGTCGAGGAAGGGGTGCGCAGGCCCCTGGACGGGGTCAAAGCCGTCCCCTATTACGGCTGCCTGCTCTCCCGCCCCCGCAACCCGTACGACGACCCCGAGAACCCCACCTCCCTTGACGAACTGCTCGCCACCCTGGGGGTGGAAGTGCTCCCCTTCGAGCGCAAGACCAAGTGCTGCGGCGGCTCCTTCATGAACACCAAGGAGGAGGTTGCCCTCCGCCTCACCTTCGAGATCCTGGAGGAGGCCCGGGAGCGGGGCGCCCACCTCATCGTGTGCGCCTGCCCTCTGTGCCAGCTCAACCTGGACGCCTACCGGGCCAAGCTCCGGGCCCGCTACGGCACGTATCACGACACGCCCGTGCTCTACTTCACCCAGGTGGTGGGCCTGGCCCTGGGCCTCGACCGCCGGGACCTGGCCATCGGACAGAGCTTCGTGCCGGCCGACCGGGTGCTCGGCCTGCGCTGAACCCCTGCCGAGGTAAAGGAGGTGGCAATTTGGCCAGGATAGGTGTTTACGTCTGTCACTGCGGCACCAACATCGCCGCCACCGTGGACGTGGCGGCGGTGCGGGACTTCGCCGCCGCCCTGCCCGGGGTGGTGGTGGCCCGGGACTACCAGTACATGTGCTCCGATCCGGGCCAGGACCTCATCCGCAAGGACATCGCCGAGATGGGCCTGGACCGGGTGGTGGTGGCCTCCTGCTCCCCCCGCATGCACGAGCCCACCTTCCGGCGGGCCCTGGAAAGCGCAGGGCTGAACGGCTACCTGCTCGAGATGGCCAACATCCGCGAGCACGTCTCCTGGGTCACCACCGACGTTCCCGCCGCCACCCGCAAGGCCAAGGCCCTGGTGGCGGGGGCCGTGCGCCGGGTGGCCCTGCACCAGCCCCTGGAGGAGCGCTACGCCGACGTCACCCCGCAGGCGCTGGTGGTGGGCGGCGGCATCGCCGGCATCGAGGCCGCCCTCAAGATCGCCGACGGCGGCTTCCGCGTCCACCTGGTGGAGAAAGAACCCTCCATCGGGGGCCAGATGGCCAAGCTGGACAAGACTTTCCCCACCCTGGACTGCTCCGCCTGCATCCTCACCCCCAAGATGGTGGCGGTGGCCCAGCACCCCAACATCGTGCTGCACACCTACTCGGAAGTGGAACGGGTGGACGGGTTCGTGGGCAACTTCCGGGTCACCATCCGCCACAAGGCCCGCTCCGTGGACATGCAAAAGTGCACGGGATGCGGGACCTGCTGGTCCAAGTGCCCGTACACGGCGCCCAACGAGTTCGACGAGGGCCTGGGCAAGCGCAAGCTCATCTACATCCCCTTCCCCCAGGCCGTCCCCAACAAACCCGTCATCGACCGGGAACGGTGCGTGAAGTTCCAGAGCGGCAAGTGCGGCGCCTGCCAGAAGCTCTGCCCCACCGGGGCCATTGACTTCAACCAGCAGGACGAACTGGTGGAAGAAAACTTCGGCGCCATCATCGTGGCGACGGGTTACTCCCTGTTTGACCCCGGCCGCGGTCCCTGGGGGTACGGGCGCTACCCCAACGTGCTCACCGCCCTGCAGTTCGAGCGCATGGTCAACGCCTCCGGCCCCACGGGCGGGCACGTGCAGCTCCAGGACGGCAGTACCCCGCGGGCGGTGGCCATCCTGCACTGCATCGGCAGCCGCGACACCAACTACCACGAGTACTGCTCCAACGTGTGCTGCATGTACAGCCTGAAGCTGGCCCACCTGGTCAAGGAGAAGACCGGCGCGGAAGTCTACAACTTCTACATCGACATCCGGGCCTTCGGTAAGGCCTACGAGGAGTTCTACAACCGGGTGCAGAACGAGGGCGTCTACTTCATCCGCGGCAAGGGGGCCGAGGTGGGCAGCCGGGACGGCCGCCTGGTGGTGCGCTGCGAGGATACCCTGCTGGGGAAGTACCGGGAGATACCGGTGGACATGGTAATCCTCTCCCCGGCCATGGAGCCCCGCCCGGACGCCGCGCGCATCAGCCAGGTGTTCGGCATCCAGCGGTCCGCCGACGGCTTCTTCCTGGAGGCCCACGCCAAGCTGGAGCCCCTCAAGACCGCCACCGACGGCGTCTTCATTGCGGGCGCCTGCCAGGGTCCCAAGGACATCCCCTACAGCGTGGCCCAGGGGGCGGGAGCGGCGGCCGAGGTGCTCCGCCTGCTCTCCGCCGGGCGGGTGACCATCTCGCCAGTGGTGGCCCAGGTGGCCGACGAGATCTGCTCCGGCTGCCGGGCCTGCCTGCCCATCTGCCCGTACCATGCCCTCACCTACGATGAGGGGGTGAAGGTAGTGCTGGTCAACGAGGCCCTGTGCAAGGGGTGCGGTACCTGCGTGGCCGCCTGCCCGTCCGGGGCCCTGTCGGTGAGCCACTTCCGCACGCCCCAGGTCCTGGCCCAGATCGAGGAGGTGCTGGCGGTATGACGGGCGAGGAATTCGAACCCAAGATCCTGGGATTCTTCTGCAACTGGTGCTCTTACGCGGGAGCCGACCTGGCCGGCGTCTCCCGTCTGAAGTACCCTGCCAACCTGCGCATCGTGCGGGTGATGTGCTCCGGCCGGGTGGAGCCCACCATGGTGCTCAAAGCCTTCGCCTGCGGGGCGGACGGGGTGCTGGTGGCAGGCTGCCACCCCGGCGACTGCCACTACCAGCAGGGCAACTACAAGACCCTGCGCCGCGTCCCCCTGCTGGAGCGCACCCTGGCCCAGTTCGGCATCCACCCCGCCCGTTTCCGCCTGGCCTGGATCTCCGCCAACGAGGGTCAGAAGCTGGTGCAGGTGGTGACCGAGATGGTGGACGAGATCAAGAAGCTGGGGCCCTTCCCCGGCACCCGCTCCCGCTTCCCCGAACTCGGCGCTGCCGCGCCAGGCCCCGCTGAGCGCCCGGCGGCCGCGCCCGTCCCCGGTGAGCGCGGGGCGGCCGCGCCCGCGGCGACGGTGGCGGCGGGAGGTGAGGCCCATGACTGACACCAGGCGTGGCCCTGACGCAGCCGGGCAGAGCGCCGTTCCCGCGGCGCCCGACGCGGCCGCGCAGGTCACCCGGTCCGAGGGCAAGCTGAAGTTCGCCTTCTTCTGGGCGGCCGCCTGCGGCGGCTGCGACGTGGCCGTGCTGGACATCCACGAGAAGATCCTGGACGTGGCCGCCCTGGCCGACATCTACCTGTGGCCGGTGGCCATGGACTTCAAGTACGAAGACGTGGAATCCCTCCCCGACGGCTTCCTGGACGTGGCCTTCTTCAACGGCGCCGTGCGCAACTCCGAGCAGGAGCACCTGGCCCACCTGCTCCGCCGCAAGGCCAAAACCCTGGTGGCCTTCGGGTCCTGCGCCTGCTTCGGGGGCATCCCCTCCCTGGCCAATCTCTTCGACAAAGGGGAGATCCTGGACTGGGTGTATCAGGGCACCTTCTCCACCGAGAACCCGGCCGGGATACGCCCCCAGCCCCGCTTCGCCGCCCCCGAGGGGGAACTCACCCTGCCCGAGTTCTACGCCGGCGCTTACCGCCTCGGGGACTTCGTCCCCGTGGACTACTTCCTGCCCGGCTGCCCGCCCACTCCGGAGTGGATTCTCAAGGCGGTGGAGGCCATCGCCTCGGGGAACCTGCCCCCGCGGGGGGCGGTGCTGGCCCTGGACAAGACGGTGTGCGACACCTGCTCCCGGCAGAAGTCGGACAAGAAGGTGAAGGAGTTCCGGCGGCACTATGAGATCATCCCCGACCCCGAGCGCTGCCTGCTGGAGCAGGGGTTGATCTGTATGGGTCCGGCCACCCGGGGTGGCTGCGGGGCCCTCTGCCCGAGCGCCAACATGCCCTGCCGGGGCTGCTACGGCCCCACCCGCGAGGTGGTGGACCAGGGGGCCAAGATGCTGTCTGCGGTGGCCTCCATCCTTGACTCCGACGACGAGGAGGAGATCCGCCTGGCCCTGGGCCGCATCGAGGACCCCGTGGGCACCTTCTGGCGCTTCGGCATGGCCGCCTCCCTCCTGGGGGGCCGCGCCTTCGACGCCGGCTCCGCCCCGCCCTCCCGCACAGCGGCCGCGGTGGCGGGAACGGCTGCCCACTCCGGCGCCTCGGGGGCGGGAGCGCTGCCTCCACGGCAGGCAGAGGCGGCCCGACCGCGGGAGGGGGGAAGAGATAATGCGCATCACCATAGATCCCGTCACCAGGCTGGAGGGGCACGCCAAGATCGAAATCTTCCTCGACGACGCAGGGGAAGTGCAGAACGCTTACTTCCAGGTGCCCGAACTGCGCGGCTTCGAGCAGTTCTGCCAGGGCAGGCCGGCCGAGGAGATGCCCCTCATCACCCCCCGCATCTGCGGCGTCTGCCCCGGCGCCCACCACATGGCCTCCGCCAAGGCCACAGACGGCGTCTTCGGGGTGGAGCCTCCCCCGGCAGGGAAGAAGCTGCGGGAACTCTTCTACTCCGCCCACTTCATCCACTCCCACATCGCCCACTTCTTTGCCCTGGCCGCCCCCGACTTCCTCCCCGGGCCCGACGCCGACCCCGCCGAGCGCAACGTCCTGGGGCTGGTGGCAAAGGTGGGCCCCGAGATCGGGGGAGAGGTGATCCGGCACCGCGCCTACGCCCAGAAGATCCAGGCCATGCTGGGCGGCAAGGCCACCCACCCCGCCTGCGGGGTCCCCGGGGGCATGTCCAAGCCCCTGAGCGAAGAGGAGCGCTCCCAGATCGAGGAGATGGCCCGCTCCTGCGTGGCCTTCGCCGGGCAGTCGCTGCGCATCTTCGACCAGGTGGTGCTGGGCAATCCCGCCTACGTAGACATGATCAAAAGCGACCCCTACACCATGCGGACCTACTACATGGGCCTGGTGGACGAGGCCGGGCGGGTGAACTTCTACGACGGTAAGGTAAGGGTGGTCGATCCCGAGGGCCGCGAGTTCGCCACCTTCGCCCCCGCCGAGTACCTGGACCACGTGGCCGAGCGGGTGGAGCCCTGGTCCTACCTGAAGTTCCCCTACCTGAAGAAGGTGGGGTGGAAGGGGTACCAGGACGGCAGGGACAACGGCCTCTACCGGGTGGCGCCCCTGGCCCGGCTGAACGCGGCCACCGGCATGGCCACCCCGCTGGCCCAGGCCGAGTACGAGCGGTTCTACGACGTGCTGGGGGGAAAGCCCGTCCACCACACCCTGGCGAACCACTGGGCGCGGCTCATCGAGTTGCTGTATGCCGCCGAGCGGCTGCTGGAACTGGCCACCGACCCCGAGATCACCAGTCCCCAGGTCAGGGTGATCCCCGAGCGCATCGCCGGTGAGGGAGTGGGGGTGGTGGAGGCCCCGCGGGGCACCCTCTTCCACCACTACCGCACCGACGAGCGGGGTCGCATCACGGCGGCCAACCTCATCGTGGCCACGGTGAACAACCACGCCGCCATCTGCATGTCGGTGAAGAAGGCGGCCCAGGGCGTCATCCACGGGGGCAAGGTGGACCAGGGCATCCTCAACCGGGTGGAGATGGCCTTCCGCGCCTACGACCCCTGCTTCGGCTGTGCCACCCACACCCTGCCGGGGCAGATGCCCATGGAGGTGACCGTCCGCGACTCCCGCGGATACGTGCTCCGGACGCTCTCCCGCTGAGGATCTCTCGCGCTGAGGAGTTGTCGCGCTGAGGAGCTCTCGCGCTCAGGAACTCCCCTGCTGAGGGGATGCCGGGGCAGGGGTGAACCCGCTTAACGAGGTGGTGGCGACCACAGAGGCCGGCGCGATGAGTGAGGAGGTTGTCGCCATGGAAACCCTGGACCAGATCCTGGCTGCGCTCCAGGGATTGCAGGCGCTCAACGAACAACTGCAGAGGCAACAGCAGGCACTTCAGGAGCGGCAGGTACGTCTTGAGGAGGGACAGCAGAAGCTGGAGCAAAGGCAGTTGCAGCTGGAGATGCGCCACGAGTGCCTCCTGGGCAAGGTGGCCGATCACGACGTCCAGTTGAGATCGCTACGGGACATGTTCGCCCCGCCCCGGAGGAGCCTGGCCCCCGCCGCACGGAGGGCGTCCCGCACCACCTGATCCCCTTTTCACCGGGCTTGTTGCCAGGCCGCTCGGCGGTGTCGACGCCGGTGGTGCTCTGTTGCGCCACCCGTGCTCCTCAGGCCGTGCTGTTCGGCGCGGGGCGACGGTGGTTGGCACCAGTGTCAGCTAGATGGCAGTGCGGCCACGATCGCCACTGTCAACTTCCTGACGGTGGTGCACTGGGCGGTGGGGAATGCGCGGCCGCAGTATACATGATCCCAGGCAGCTGCGGTTTATGTTAACGTGTTCTAGCGCCGACGCTGCGTCAGGTGGGGGTCAGGGTCAACCAGTTGACAGTGGTACGGCCTGGATTGCCAGGTAGCTGTCAGTGCTACTGGTCCCAGGACAGCCAGGTAGCTGACAGTGCTACCGCCTCCACGGTCGGCATTGGTTGATGACACCTGGTAGCGGCCGCTCCTCAGGCCGTGCTGCCGCGAGCACGGGTTGGCCCTGGTCTACCTGTTCGGTCCCAGGCGGCCAATGCTTTACGCATGCTGCATGACGAAGAGGAGGAACTCCGGGATCCCCTTGCTGACATAGACATAGGTGTCGTCACCGTGCGACCATTGCCCTCCGATGCCCGCGGACGTTTGGAGATGTATACGTCTCTGTACAGTGACTTGGCCGATTTCTTCGCTCCCTATGCGGTTGATCTGGTGTTGCTGGAGGAACACCACTCTGTCTTCCAGGCCGAGGCACTGGCGGGGATTTGCGTTTTCGAAGCCAGTCCCGCCTTTCGGGATCGGTACGAGATGTCTATCTTGCGGCCGGCAGCCGATTTCAAGCCTTTCCTGGATCGGTTCCACCAGGAGGTCCTGGAAGAGGTGTGACGGTGATCAACGTGTCTCTGGTTCAGGAACGACTGTCTCTGATAAAATCTTACCTCACAGAACTGGAAGAGCTGAGTCGGCTTGAGCGGGAGGCGTTCCATACGGGATTTCCTGGGCCGGCAAGGCCGCCAAGAGGCCGGGTAGACGATCACCGGGTTAAGGGAGGTGCCCGGGCGGCAACGCGGGCGGGGTCAGGGGTGGAAGTCGTAGAGGCGGGGGTCAAAGCCGTCGTGGGCCCGGTAGCGGTTGAAGAGGTAGTGGCGGTACCGGACGTATTCACGGGGGTCGCAGGCGATGCCTTCTTCGCGCATGAGGGTCACGAACTGGCCGAGGTCGGGGGGACACCCGGGGAGGGGGATGGCCTTCCGGATGTGGGGGTTGTCGCGGTTGAGGCGGCAGGAACAGCGGCCGAAGAGCACCGTGCGGGCGAACCCGGGCTGGGCGATCTGCCGCTTTCCGCTCACCACCTCCACGTTGGGGAAGGGCTGGCCCCGATACGCCGCCATGAGCATAATGAGCATGGGATTGAACAGGGTCGAGCACCCCGTGCACAGGGAGTCGTCGTACTTGCGCACGGCGATCCCGGTGATGCCGCGCTCGCGGAAACCGGCCGGCCCGGTGTCGTCCTCGGTCCACTCCCAGTCGTACTCGACGCGGAAGCGGTGGGTGGCGAGTTCTTCCCCTCTCGTGTCGATGGCGTCCAGGTGGGGCCTGCGGCCGTGGCGGCGGGCGAAGAAGTCCAGGTGCGGCACCTCCTCGGCGCTGTACCCCATCAGGGCTGCCCCCACCACGTCGCAGGCGAAGGCGTCCCGGGAGGCGACCAGGAGGTCCTTGCGGTAGGCCCTGCCCGTGGGGCCGGGCCCCCGCTCCAGGGTGAATAGGCCGTCGATGATGGTCAGTGCCACCGGCAGATGTTCCACGATGCGGGGAAACAGGTGGTCGAGGGGCAGGCGGGGATGGTGGCAAAACACCTTGGAGCCCTTGCTGAGGCAGCCCTTGAGGTTCTTGAGGCCCAGCGACACCACGGACTGGTTGTGGGTCTTGAGGACGGGTACGTTGATGATGCAGTCGGCCTCCAGGGCCCGGCGGGCCAGGCGAAGGCTGAACTCGCCGAAAGGGACGGGCACGAACGGTTCCTCGTTGAAGTCGACCAGCTCCACCTGGTAGCGGTCGCGCAGGCGCTCGTAGCCCAGCGCCCTGAAGATCTCCCTGCCCCGGCTGGCGGGAACGGGCAGCGGTGCTTCGCCGATGGTGACGTGGCGGAAGCCTTCTTCGTGCAGGAGGCGCACCAGGGCGGAGACCACCGCCGTGGTGCTCACCACCCCGTACGGGGGAAAGGGCAGGTCGAAGTCCCAGTAAACCAGGTTGGGCTTGATGAGGATGCGATCGGTGCTGCGAAAGCCGGCCAACCCGTCGCACAGCTCGATCGCTTTCCTTACGGCGTCACCGGCATCATCCCACCGGGTCAGCGCCACCACGGGCCTGGTCACGGAGACCCCCCCTTACAGGCTACTTCGCAACGGTGGGCGGGCTTCCCTGCGCAAGTGACTCCCGATTTTTTGTGCGTCCGCTGCCAGTATCCCTGATAACGCGGCGGCGGGCAGGGTAGTGAAAAGCCGGCAGGGGCGAACGACGTCGGGGAGGCAGCCAGACCGCTTGCCCTTGTATCCCGTATGTGGTTGCTGGCATAATGGCCGTGAGGAGAGGGCCTGCACCAGGCTGGCTTGGAGGGAGGGGCCAGGGGAGAACTGGAACAGAAGCAGGGGGTATGCCGGAATGGACTGGCCAGCGGCGGAAAGGAGGATCCGTGGCGGCGAAAACCTCCACACCGAGTT
>JACIYH010000081.1 GCA_014360055.1 Bacillota bacterium
AAATCCCCCTCCAGACCTCGGCCTTGCTAACGCCTTGCTAACGAACTCTTCTGGACCCACTGGAACGTGGGCTCTCCGGATGGACTGTTCTGGACTTCCAACTTTTTGGGGTGCGCCGCCCGGCCCTCGTGTTTCAGGGCCTTTCGGCCCCTCGTGTGCGGCCTACTGCGTTGCTGCCCCATATCTATGTCGGCTTCGGCTCAGGCGTACGTTGTCCGCCTGCGCGAGGAGGTGCGGGCTGTGCTGGGCAGCAGCGACGACTGGGATGAAAAGCTGAGGAGGGCAGAAGAGGAGATAGCCACCAGTCGCCAGCGGCGCCAGGAGTTGAAGGAGATCGTCGCCAGCCTTGGCCGGTTCGGCCGCCAGCCAGGGTCCCTGACCGCCGGCTCGTCCCCCGGGGCGGCAGGCGAGGCCGGCGTAGGCGGCGGGGAGGCAGCCGAAGCGGGCGACGCGAGTCCCGCTCCCGGCCAGGAGGGACCACCTTCCGGAGAGGGGCAACCCCCCGTCATCGAGCCGGGCGACGGAGGAGGTGCGGGGAGAACGCCCACCACCCCGGGAGGGGAACCAGGTCACGGGGAGGGCCCGGGGAGAGACCCGGGGCTGCCCGGGCGGGGCGAGGGCGGCTGGAGGGCCCGGTGGCGTCAGGCCATCCTGGAGCGGAATCCGCAGGCTCAACTCGAACGGGGAGGGGTGCTGGCGGGCGCTCTGGCCGATCGCATGCGCTCCCTTGAGGAGGCCATCGATGCTACCTCCCACTTCTGCGAGGAGGTGGCCGGGAAGTTGAGGACGGGGGAAGCCGGCGGGCCTATCCCCCTCCCCCTGGTCAAGGAGCTGGTTACCTCCGACCATTTCCGGCAACTGGTATCCCGCCTGCTGGCCGACTTACTGCGGGAACCGATCCGGGCCACTGCACACTCCGGGGCCAGCACCATATTATGTAGTGAAGCCGGTCACCCGCAGACCACATGCAAGGGAAAGGAGGTAGGGATGGTGAAGACGCAAGAACTCTGGTGGTGGTGGATCCTGATCATCCTGCTAATCTTCGTGCTGTTCTTCTGCTTCTGCCCCCTCGGGGGCGCAGCCGGGCAGTGATGACAGGCACCGACACTGAACGGGGGGCCCGCCGGGGCCCCCCGAGCCTTTTTCAAGGGTGACCCCTGCTAACCGGAGGTAGTGTCGGGGGCGGTGGCGAAAAACAGCGGCAGCAGGATGAGAACGGACACCAGGACCATGACCACCACTAAAAGCCAGTCGATCTGCACCGGAACACCCTCCTCTACATAAAGGGCGGGGGCAGCATCCGCTGCCCCCTGCCGCCCGCCCGGTCGCCTCACAAGATGATCCACAGGAGAATGATGATGGGCAGGAAGATTATGAAGAGCAGCCACCAGAGCAGGACGTTGGTGCTCATCCCCTCCTTCAAGATGCTTCACCTCCCTCAAACGCTCGCAGCGCGTCTATGACCAGGCGCACGTACAGGGGCAGGAAAAGGACGGCCACACCAAGGGCGGTGACCGTAATCAGGGCCTCCAGTTGAGTCCGCGAATACTGTCCCCCCTCCCCGGCAGGTGGTCCGTGGATGATCACAGCCCTCCCCACGGGGTAAAGGGGCACCAGCGCAGACAGGGCGAAGAGCATCGAACGGTGTAACGATACCAGGTACACGACCTCGTCCAGGACCGCCCGCACCTGCTGCTTCCCGATCATGCGGGTCACCCTCCGCACCGTTACCCGCTACATAATATGCCGGAGCGCCCGGCACGACCACCTGCGGCCCGCGCCGGCCACCTGCGACCTGCGGCCACCTCTGGCCATCTGCGGGAACCTCCGGGCGAGCAACCCGGTCACCTCAGACACGGCGCCCGCACTCCCCGCATATCAAGTGGTGGGGGAGAAAGATGCTGGGTAACCAATGGCGCGCCCTCTGCCAGCGGCTTGGCAGATCGCTGGGCCGGGCTGCCCTGCTACCCCTCGCACCCCTGCTGGGCTGGGGACCGTTTACCCACATCGCGGCCACCCGACTGGCCTGGCGCAAGGTGCAGGACGCCACCGCCACGGTGGCCAACGACCTGCCGGAGCGGCTGCGGGGTGAGGAGGACACCTTTGCCCGCGCCTCCGCTTCCGCCGACGCCATTTCCACCCACCACGTGCTCAAGCGTTGTCCCCTGTACGATTACATGCACAACTGGATGCCCGACCACGCCCGCGGTGTCCCCCGCTTCGGGTACGCCCTGGTACAGCAGTGCCTGCACGGTCCCGCCCGGGAACTGGCGGTGGCCTGCGGCTGGCTCGCCCATCAGATGGCCGACTGGTGGGCCCACTACGCACCCATCGGCCCCGACGGCAACCCCGCGGAGGAGGGGTCCGCAACACCCGTCTCCTTCAGCGGCTATGCCAACTCCTTCCGGGTAATGGGGACTGACTTCCACCCGGAGATCCTGGAACACTACCGCGTGCTCGACCACGCCCTGCTTGAACTGCTCTACGACCTCATGGTGCTGTACCGGAACGGGGAGACCCTGAGAGCCGAGCGGCCCGCCCTCTTTGCCCCCGCCCGCGACAACCCCCTGACCCGCACCTCGGAACGGTGGGCAGCCCGGCTTCCCCGCGTACCGCCACGGGCGGTGGAAGAGATGGACAGGGATTTCACCCGGGTCATGCGCGGCCTGGTGACCCTTTACTCGCTACTGGGGCCCTTCCGACCCCTGTTGCAGGAGCGCGCCGATCACCTCATCGCCTACCGCGAGGTGGGCGAATCCTACCTCGAGCGCTGCGCCGACAAGATCGTCCAGGGGGTGTTCGGCGTGGGCGGGGAGGAAATGGCCCAGTGGGCCTCCCCCGACGTGGTGGTACCCCCGGAGTCACCACCCTATGCGGTGCGCGCCTGGCCCCTGACGCGGGGACCCTACCCGGGCACCCCCCTGCTGGACCTGGCCGCCTGGCTCGGGAATCTGGAGGGAGAAGTGGACACCTCTTTCCTCCGCCGCCTGGCCGAACTGGCCCGGGGAGAGCCCGCCGGCGCGCGCACCGTAGGGCTGGCCCTGCTCCTTGCCCTCACCGCGCAGCCTGAAGAGGGCCAGCTACCGGAGTGGCTCTACCGTCTCGTACCTCCGGTGGTTTCCCTGCCCGGTACCCCTTCCGGGCAGGTGGAAGACCGGCTGGTGGAGGCCATCCGATCCCGCGAACTGGTGGTGGCCTTCGTGCCCGCCACCCGGGGCGGCGCCGACCCCTACCTCGACCCCAAAGCCCTCGACCCGGCCAGTCTGCGCCTGAGCTTCAACGGCTACGACGTGGATCAGTACCCCCAGTACTTCCACGTGGAGAAGCACTGCCAGGACGGCAAGATCATCTGGTACTGCCGCCTCCTGCAGCCGGTGGACGACGGGTACCACCAGATCTGGGCTACCGGACGGGACCGCTCCGGGGTCGCCACCCTGCCCTTCCATTACGTCCTCAACCTGGACCCGTGGGCCTCACCGCGGCAGCAGGAGAGGATGGTAAGTGATCCTGATAGACTGCCGCATTAGCCCAAGGGGCGCGGGGTAGGGGTGATCCCGAAGGACGGCCGCATCAGCGCAGGGAGTTAAGTTCGGCGGCGATGACATCCCACACCGCCGGCTTCTCGAACCCGCGCCGCCAGGAAGCCACCCCGGCCAGCCGGTACTTGGTCGCCAGCTTGAGGCGGGCCAGGACGGACCGCTCGTTCTCCAGCCATACCTGGAAGGTGGCGCCACCTTCTTCCCAGCGGGCGTAGTCCTGCCCCGAGGCAGGGTCAAAGGTGGGTTCAATCCCTCGTTCGGCCAGGAGTGCCTCCACCTCTTCCATGCCCAGGGCGCGCGAGGTGAGCTTGGGGGCCCCGCCGGGTGGCCGCTCCAGCTTCCACAGGCGCGTGTAGAAAGGGATGCCCAGGAGTAGCTTCCCGGGAGGAACCTCCTCGAGCAGGCCCCGGATTCCCTGCTCGACCCAGGGCAGGGAGGCCACCGATCCCGCCCGGGGGGAACCTGCGTAGTGCTCATCGTAGGTCATCACCGCCAGGTAATCGGCGGCCAGGGCCAGAGCACGGCGGTCGAGAAAGCCCGACCAGGTGGGGCTGGGGGACTTCACGGTCACATCCACGGAGACGACCAGGCCTTCGGGGTGGGCCAGCCGTGACAGTTCTTCAACGAAGCGAACGAAAGCGCGCTTCTCGGTAGGGTACACGTTCTCGAAGTCCACGTTGATGCCGTCCAGCCCGAAGAGCCGGCAGTACACCAGAAGCTGCCTGATGAGGTGCTCCCGGGCCTGCTCGTCCTGGAGCACCCGGCGGGTGAGGTCGGGGTCGAAGTTGTTCCCGACCAGGACCCACACCGCGTAACCGCGGGCATGCGCCCACCTCACGTAGGAGGCATGGCAGGCCGAGGAGAGGGAACCATCCTCGCCGGCCAGGTGCAACCAGGTGGGAGAGACGACGTTAACGCCAGGAAGCGGACCGATGGCCGCGAGGTCGGGGCCGCCGGGACGGATGACGTGCTCCCAGGTCAGGCACACCGGCCCCCGCACCCGTACCGGCTCCGGCCGCGCCGGACGCTCCATCCGGCGGGTGCCCGCCTCCTGCACCTGGCCCGCGGGCACGTAGCCAGCGACCCCTCCTTCGCTCCGCACCAGTAACCACCCGCCCACCCGGTCGTACACCAGGAGAGGGGTGTCGGCGGGCACCATCTTTCCCGGCCAGAGCGGCCAGGGCCGGGCGCGAAGGCGTACGGGGCGGGGTGCGCTTACCACGGGGATCTCACGTCCGTCCCAGTCAATCAGTAGCCGGGACTGGCCACGCTGCAGCACTATGCCATACATTTCCGCCAGAACCTCGATGGGCACCCAGCCTCCTGCGGCGTGGAACTCCACCAGCACCTCCCCGGCAGCCAGGAAGGCGGCCGTTTCCGGCGAGGCCGCCGTCAGCCGCCAGGGGGCGGAAGAGGTCTGCGCCTTATCTTTCGCGGTCAGGCGGAGGGCCGGGTCGAAATGGTCCCGCACCACTTCCGCGGGCAGCCACAACACACCCTGCCCGTCTTCACGCGCCCACCCTATGCGGCGCGCCCCCAGCAGGACCTCCAGCCGCCCGCTCACCGCCGGCACCTCCCGGCCCACGCGCCCGGCCGGGGGCAGGATGAAACGCAAACTCAGCACCCCCAGGGCGGCGAGGGCCAGCAACCAAAAGGTGAAGGAACGCAGGGCCGGTCTCATCTACGGTGTCTCCCGCCACAGGCTATGGCGTATCCGCCCTCTCCATTCGGCGCCCGCCCCCGGGTTCCCCCCTCCGCGCCCTTACCACTTTCTACCTACCGGTGGACAGCCCGTCGGTGGTGAGGCGCCGCCACCCCCAGCGCAGGAGCAGCACGCACACGGCCAGGAGCACGGCGCCCGCGTGGAACGGTGCCAGCAGGCCCATCTCGTGGCCCACCGCCCCGCCCACCAGGGGACCGAGGACCGACCCCAGGTATATGAAGGCATTGAGGACCCCGAAAGCACGGCCCCGGGATTCCCGGCTCACACTGCGCGCAATGAGGGTGTTACCCGCCACGGTGACGCCCGCGTTCCCCAGGCCGAAAAAGAAACGCAGCACCCCCAGCCCCACCGGCCCGCGGGGCAGGGCCTGCAGGGCGCTGAACAGGGCGGAAGCCAGCAGGCTGACGAGAAGCAGCGTCCGGTACTGCAGTCGACCCAGTCGTACCGCCAGGGGTGAGCCGACCACGGTGGCGATCCCTACCACCGAAAACACCACCCCGGTCACCACCTCGGCCCGCAGGGGCACCAGGGCCTCGATCCACAGGGGCAGGGTGGGTTGGGGGACCAGGACGGCCGCCTGGGCGAGACCCAGCACCAGGAAGAGTACGCGCAAAGAGGGCTCGGCCAGGGCGTGGCGCACATCCCCGACGATGCTGGAAGCCACCTGGTAGGATGGCCTCTCTTCCCGCACCGCCACCACCGGGAACACGGAAGCCAGCACCAGCAGGAAGGCGGTAACCACCATGCTGGTGCGGATACCCACCAGTTCCGCCATGATACCCCCCAGCAGGGGTCCGGAGATGGCACCCGCCGCACCGATGGCCTGCACCACCCCCAGGGAGAGGGCCAGTTGGTCTTCAGGACAGGTGCAGGAGACCAGCATGACGGCGGCGGGGATGAATCCGGAGACCAGCCCGTTGGCCAGGCGCACCAGCACCAGCTGCACGGGGTCGGTGACCAGGGCCATGAGCAGGTAGCTGACCGCCATCCCTACCCCGGCCCGCACGATCATCGGTCGCTTACCGTAGCGGTCGGCCAGAGATCCCCAGACCGGCGCCATTACCCCGGCCGCCAGGAAGGTCACCGAGTAGGCCAGGCCCGACCACAGGGAGGTGCCGTCCCTCACCCCCAACTCGCGCAGGAACATGGGCAGGAAGGGGATGACCAGGGAGAAGGCCACCTGGGCCAGGAACACACCCGCTGCTATCAGCATGAGGCTCCGCCGCCAGGCGCGCGGGGAAACCCCGGCACCGGGAACACCCAGGGCAGGTGAGGTCACGCCCACTGGAAATCTTCCACTTCCGGGTAACGGGAGAGGGCTTCCTTCATGGTCCGGCAGATGCGCTCGAGGCCCTCGGGCGTGGTGGCCTCGCACCGGGCCACTAGGGCGGGCTGGGTGTTGGAAGCCCGCACCAGTCCCCAGCCGTCCGGGAAGATGACCCGGGCGCCGTCCACGTCTATGACCTGGTGGGTACGCCGGAAACGCTCGACCAGGTCGCTTACCACGCGGAACTTGGCCGCGTCCGGGCAGGGGATGCGCGTTTCTGCAGTGCAACAGTACCGGGGCACGTCCGCCAGCAGTTCGTGCAGGGCCCGATCGCTGTGGGAGAGGATACGCAGGAGCCTGCCCGTAGCGTAGAGCGCATCGTCGAACCCGAAGTACTCGTCCGCAAAGAACATGTGCCCGGACATCTCCCCCGTGAAAACGGCACCGATCTCCCTCATGCGGGCCTTGATCAGGGAGTGCCCGGTGCGGGAGAAAACCGGCTTACCCCCCAGCCGCTCGATTTCCTCCACCAGCGCCCGCGAGCACTTGACCTCTACCAGAGCCGTGGCCCCCGGGTAGCGGGGAAGGATCTCGCGCCAGAACAGGATCATGAGGGTGTCGCCCCACACGATGGTCCCGTCGTCCGCCACCACCCCCAGGCGGTCGCCGTCACCGTCATAAGCCACACCCAGGTCGGCTCCTGACTCCCGCACGGTCCGGATGAGGTCGGTCAGATTGGCCGGCTGGATGGGGTCAGGGTGGTGGTGGGGGAAGGTAGGATCCGACTCGCAATACAGGGGGATCACCTCGCACCCCCAGCCCTCCAGAGCGCGGGGGGCGAAGTGGCTCATGGTACCGTTGCCGCAATCCACCACCACCCGAAGCCGGCGCGGCCCCAGGCGGATCTTCTCCTTCAGCATCTCCAGGTACGGGGATACGGCGTCGCGCTCCTCTCGCCTGCCCCGCCCTGGCCCGGGCCCGGGGCGCGGCACGCCGTCCCCCCGGGCACCGTCCGCCACGGAACCCTCCGGCAGGCGGCCGTGCACCACAGGACCCTCTGGTGCGGCGCTCTCCGGCCGGCCCCCCGGCATGAGCGCACCCCCCATGAGGTCTTCGGCCAGGCGGCGCACCCGCTGGATGTCATCACCGTAAATGGTGGCGTGGCCGTGGGCCAGCTTGAATCCGTTGAACTCGGGCGGGTTGTGGCTGGCGGTGACCATCACGCCCCCGTCGATGCCGTACAGGATACGCGCGTAGTAGAAGAGGGGCGTGCTCACCTCTCCGATGTCTGTTACGTCCCTGCCCCCGGCCATGAGGCCTTCCTGTACGGCGCGGCTGAGCTCGGGCGAGGAAAGCCGGTTGTCCCTGCCCACCACCACCGGCCCCGGGCTCCCTTGCTCATCCAGGAAGCGCGCGTAGGCCCGCCCGAGGAGCAAAGCCCCCCCGGCATCCAGGTCCCGGCCCACCACTCCCCTCACGTCGTACTCCCGGAAAATGTCCGGTGCCAGCCTCATACCGCACCCCCCGCTGCCGATCCCAACGCATCATCACCTCTGCCGACGCCCCGCCGGCCAACGTGACAGCCCCTGCCGCACACGTCGGCACGGTGGGGCAGGTCGGCCGTTAGCGCCTACCGAGCAGGCCGCCCAGGCTATACGCCAGCCGGCCCACCCGGTACGCCAGGTCCACCCGCCAGTCGGCGAAGGGATACCTGTAGTCCAGGTAGTCTCCCCTGAGCAGGCCGCGGGCACGCAATTCCTCTTCGACGGGAGTGCCCGGGTAGACCTCCAGCCGGTTCAGCACGTCCATCCGGCTGTTGAAAGCCCGTGACAGGATGCCCGTGCGGGCCAGGAAGGCCAGATTCTCCTCCAGTTCCGCCAGGGTGGTACCGTGGTCGAAAAGGATGAAACCGGGGATGGCTTCCAGGCCGAGCTCTTCCAGGACCCTGAGGGCCCGCAGATTGTCGGCCACCGTGATCCCTTTGCCCATCCTGTCCAGGGCCGCCTGCACCCCCGACTCCACGCCCAGGAACACCCGCCGCAGTCCCACCTGCTTCAGGCGTCGGAAAAGCTCGACCTCCACGTCCTCCGGGCGGGCCGACACCATGAACTCCACCTGCCACGCCTGCTTCTCCATGAGATCGGCAAAGGCAAGGGCCCGGTCACGGCCCTTCTCGCCCGGACCCACCCAGTTGTCGTCTACGAAGTTCACCTGCCTGACCCCGTAGTCGCGCACCAGGCGGCCCAGTTCCTCCACCACGTTTTGCGGGCTCCGACCCCTCCAGCGCGGACCCCGCCCCAGCCCGTAGAACGCCGCGATGGCGCAAAAGCTGCAGCGGGCCCAGCACCCGCGAGAAGAATACACGGCAGCCGGCTCCCCCCGGGCGAGTACGGCCGGGAGCAGGTCCCGGTCGGGAAAAGGCAGGGCATCGACATCGACCAGCAGCCTCCCCGGGGTGAGTTCCGCGCAGCCATCACCGCCCCGGCGTGCCACCCCCGGGACATCGACCGCTGCGGGATCGGCGCCGTCCCGCCACCGATCCACAAGTTCGGCGAAGGTTGCTTCTCCCTCGCCCACCACCACCATGTCCACCCCGGTGGCCTCGCCCAGGAACTCCCGGTAGGCCAGGCTGGGCGTGTACCCCCCTGCCACCACCGGGCCCCGGTACCCACCCCGGCGCAAGAGGACAGCCAGGCGGATGCCCTCGCGCACCATGCGGGGTAGCACCAGGGACAACCCGACCAGGCCGGGCTGCTCCCCCAGGAGGTGGCGGGCCAGGCGGGCCGTATCCCACCCCAGCAGGGTGGCATCATACACCCGTACCCGGTGGCCGCGCTGGCGGAGCACGGCCGCCAGGTACTCCACCCCCAGGGCCTCACCGGCGTCTTCCCGGGAGAGACGGCGCCGCCGGGGCGGCACCACCAGTGCTACGTCGGGCAACAAGGGCAGCCCCCCATCGGACACCACGCCCGCCCTCCCGCCACCCCGCCCACCATCGGCCCCGGTACGCGCCGCACGGCCGAGGGGGTCGGTCGGGAGGGCGAGCCGGAGTCGGTCAGCCGCGCAGGTTGGTCACCAGGTCCCGCACCGGGGCGGGCACCTCCGCCGGGTCCACGTCCACCCCCAGCAGAGCCACCAGCAGGGCCTTCTGGAAGTGCATGCGGTTCTCCGCCTGGTCGAAGATGATGGACTGCGGGCCGTCCATGACCTCGTCGGTGGCCTCCAGGCCCCGCGCCGCCGGCAGGCAGTGCATGAAACGTGCGGTGGGCTTGGCCTTTTTCATGAGGGCGGCATTCACCTGGTAGGGTGCCATGGCCTTCTTGCGGGCCTCCGCCTCGTCCTCCTGACCCACCCACCACCAGAGGTCGGTGTAGACGAAGTCGGCGTCCCTCACCGCCTCGGCGGGGTCGGTCAGGAACTCGATGCGCGCCCCCGACTCCCGGCTGTTCTGCCGGGCCAGTTCCCGGATGTCAGGGCGCACCGTGTACCCGGGCGGGTTGGCCACGGACAGGTTGATGCCCAGCTTGCTGCAGGTGACCACCAGGGCATTGCACACGTTGGTGGCATCGCCCAGGAAGGCCAGCTTGACCCCCTCCAGCCTGCCCATGGTCTCACGGATGGTGAAGGCATCGGACATGGTCTGCACCGGGTGGTAGAGGTCGGTGAGGCCGTTGATCACGGGCACGGTGGCTCCCTCGGCCAGTTCCACCAGAGTGGTGTGCTTGTACAGTCGCGCCATGACCCCGTGCACGTACCGGCTCATCACGCGGGCCGTGTCGCCCACCGTCTCGCGCGCCCCCAGGTGGATTTCTCCCGGCTTGAGGTACAGGGTGGTACCCCCCAGGTCCGACATGCCCACCTCGAAGGACATGCGCGTCCGGGTGGACGGTTCTTCGAACAGCAACGCTAGGTGCTTGCCGCGCAGCAGGGGCGTGGGTACCCCCTTGCGCCATATGTCCTTGATGGCCGCAGCCAGGTCCAGCAGGGCCACCAGTTCCTCACGGCTGTAATCCTGGTCGCTCAGGAAATCCCTACCCCGCAAGTTGCGCAGAAGCTGCCAATCCACCACAACCCCTCCCATCTCGTCTTTCCATCTCGGCCAAGCCCACCCCACCCGGCCCTCGACGCTTCTCCCCATTCTTTGCGCGCGGGCAGAATCCC
>JACIYH010000082.1 GCA_014360055.1 Bacillota bacterium
GGTGCTCGAGACGGGCGCGCGGTGGGCGATCCTGGGATCTCGGGCGGTGCGCGACCCGGGATGGGTGGGGCGGTGTCTCGAGCGCTGGCCGGGTCGCATCATGGTGAGCCTGGATGTGAGAGGGGGGCGGGTGGCGGTCGACGGCTGGCGGGAGTGGGTGGCGGCCGACCCTCTGCCCCTGGCCCGCATGTGGGCCGGTCTGGGCCTGCGCGATCTCATCGTGACCGACACCGCGCGGGACGGGACCCTGGCGGGAGCGGACCCGGGCGTGTGGCAACCCTTCCTGGGAGGTCCCTGGCGGCTGTGGGTGGCGGGGGGGATAGCCGGGGAGGAAGACCTGAGGCGCCTTGCACCCCTGGCCGCGCAGGGTCTGGCGGGGGTGATCGTGGGCCGCGCCCTGTACGCAGGGTTGCTCCGGGGTGATTTGTTCGGAAGGTGAGGGACGGGAATGCTGGCGCGCAGGATCATCCCCTGTCTGGATGTGGACGGGGGGCGGGTGGTGAAGGGGGTCCGGTTCGGCGACCTGCGCGATGCCGGGGACCCCGTGGAGCTGGCGCGGGATTACGCCCGCGAGGGAGCGGACGAACTGGTTTTCCTCGACATCTCGGCTTCCTGGGAGAAGCGTCAAATCGCGCTCGAGGTGGTGGAAAGGGTGGCCGCGCACGTGTTCATCCCCTTCACCGTGGGGGGCGGCATCTCGACCCTGCAGGACATGCGGGCCCTGCTCTGTCGGGGGGCCGATCGCGTGGCGGTGAACAGCGCCGCCGTGGAGGACCCCGGGCTCCTGGCCCGGGCGGCCGACCACCTGGGCAGCCAGTGTGTGGTGCTGGCCATCGACGCCCGCCGCAGAGGCCCCGGACGGTGGGAGGTGTTCACCCACGGTGGACGCCGGCCCACCGGCCTGGAGGCGGTGGAATGGGCGTGCCGCGGTGTGGAACTGGGGGCGGGGGAGATCCTCCTTACCAGCATGGACCGGGATGGTACGCAGGCCGGTTTCGACGTGGAACTGACCCGGGCGGTGGCGGAAGCGGTTTCCGTGCCCGTCATCGCCTCGGGAGGGGCGGGACGACTCGAGCACTTCCGGGACGTCCTTACCGAGGGCCGTGCCTCTGCCGCCCTGGCGGCTTCCCTGTTCCACTACCGTACCGTGACGGTACCCGCGGTCAAGGAATTCCTGCTCCGTCAGGGGGTGCCGGTGCGGCCGGTGGTTCCGTAAGCGCGGGGGCGTAACCGCTCCCGGGTGGGGTGATGTCATGGGTGTCACGGAGGCGGCCGGGTTGTCCGCCCTGCAGTTTGGGCCGGACGGCCTCCTGCCGGTGGTGGTACAGGATGCAGGCAGCGGGGAGGTGCTCATGCTCGCCTTCGCCGACCGGGAGGCCGTCACCCGCACCCTGGCCGAAGGGAGGGCCTGGTACTTCAGCCGTACGCGGCAGCAACTCTGGCGCAAGGGGGAAACCTCGGGTAATACCCAGGAGGTGGTTGAGGTCCGCTGCGACTGCGACGGTGACACCCTCCTTTACCGGGTGAGGCCGCGCGGCCCTGCCTGTCACACGGGACAGGATTCCTGCTTTCACCGCTCCCTGCTTTCTGACACCACGGGAAGGGAAGCGGATCGGCGGCCGTCTCGTGCCGGTGGAGGCGAAACAAGGCCGGAGGCGGTGCCCGCCGGCCCGGCAGGCCCCGAGATCCTGGCGGAACTGGGGGAACTCCTGCGCGCGCGCCGCCGGGAGCTTCCCTCCGGTTCCTACACCGCCGGTTTGTTTCGTGCGGGTGCAGCCCGCATTGCGCAGAAGGTGGGAGAGGAAGCGGTGGAGGTGGCCGTGGCGGCAGTACGGGGGGCGCGGGAAGAACTGGTGTCGGAAGCCGCCGACCTCATCTTCCACCTTCTCGTGCTCCTGACCGATGCTGGCATCGACCCGGGTGAGGTCTGGGATGAACTGGCCCGCCGCCGCTCAGGGGGCGGTGGCTGCGCTCCTGCCGGGCGGGGATATCCTCACGCCACCGACGTCGTTGAGGTTGATGGCCACAAGGCCGGTGAGCGTTGAGCAGGGGGATGCTTCTGGAGTTTCTGGAGCAGTCCTTTTGACAGGTGGGTGGGCGGATGATAGAATACGGACCTGGGGGTTGTGCGCTTGTACGCTATCGTCGACACCGGTGGCAAGCAATACCGGGCCGAGGAAGGCCAGGTCCTGGTGGTAGAGAAACTGGATGCCCAACCGGGCGACCAGGTGGAACTGCCCGTAGTGGCCCTGGTGGACGAGGGCCGGGTGGTGACTGAGCCCGGCGCGCGTGTCACGGCCCGGGTGCTGGATCACTTCAAGGGTCGCAAGATCATCGTCTTCAAGTATCGCCCCAAGGTCAACTACCGTCGCAAGACCGGCCACCGCCAGCAGCACACGCGCCTGCGGGTGGAAAGCATCCAGCCCCCGGCGTAGCCCTGCGCAGGCCGCCGGCGTGGTGCAGGTAGACGGGCCGTGATCAGGGTGGAGGTGCACCGCCGGGCGGGCAGGGTGACCGGGTTCAGAGTGCGGGGGCACGCCGGTCTGGCACCCCGCGGGCACGACATCGTGTGTGCCGCCGTCTCCGCCCTCACGCAGGCGACCGTGGCCGGCCTGGAGGAGCACCTCGGCCTGCGGCCGACGGTCAGGATCGAGGCCGGCAGGCTGGATTGCCAGCTGGCGCCGGGCGAGGAGGAAGACCCCCGTGCCCAGGCCATCCTGGCCACCATGGTCCTCGGCCTGCAGGGTGTGGCGGCGGGGCAGCCGGGACGGCTCCAGATCTCCGAAATAGATTTCGAGCCAGAGTCCGGACAGGGTTCCGGGCACGGTTCCCAGCCGGGTTCCCACGGCAGATTCCGGGTTAGATGGTGAGCGCGTTGTGATGGGAGGTGAATACCATGCGTGTGATAGACATCCAGTTGTTCGCCCACAAGAAGGGCATGGGAAGCTCCCGCAACGGCCGGGATTCCCGGTCCAAGAGGCTGGGGGTCAAGGCCTCCGACGGCCAGTGGGTGACGGCAGGTAGCATCATCGTGCGGCAGCGGGGCTCCCGGGTGGTACCGGGGGTGAACGTGGGCATGGGCCGGGATGATACGCTGTTCGCACTCGCCGACGGCGTGGTGAGGTTCCAGTCCCGGGGCGACCGCAAGGTGGTGGGGGTCTTCCAGCCCGAGGCCACCATCCAGGCCTGATTCCCGTGCCGGACGGGGTCTTCGTAGACGAGGCCCGCATATACGTGGAGGGTGGCGCCGGGGGGAACGGTTGCGTTGCCTTCCGGCGGGAGAAGTACGTGCCCAGGGGAGGCCCCGCGGGCGGCGACGGCGGGCGCGGTGGTGACGTGCGCCTGCGTGCCGACCCGGGGCTTTCGACTTTGCTGGACTTCCACTACCGCCGCCACTTCCGCGCCGGCCGCGGGGAGCACGGCTCGGGCGGCAACCGGACGGGCGCCGATGGAGAAGACGTGGTCATCCCCGTTCCCTTGGGTACCGTGGTGAGGGACGACGAGACGGGTGAGTTGCTGGGCGATCTGGTGGAGCCGTACGCGGAGCTGGTGGTCGCCCGGGGAGGACGGGGCGGTTGGGGGAATGCCCGCTTCGCCTCACCCCGGAACCGGGCGCCGCGCCGGGCCGAGCCCGGGAAACCGGGAGAGGCCCGCCGGCTTAGGCTGGAACTGAAGTTGCTGGCCGATGCGGGGCTGGTGGGGATGCCCAACGCGGGCAAGTCCAGTATCCTGGCGCGGGTGTCGGCGGCCCGCCCCAGGATCGCCGACTATCCGTTCACCACCCTGGAGCCCTCCCTCGGGGTGGTGGCGGTGCCGGGAGGCGGCAGCTTCGTGATGGCCGACATCCCGGGCCTGATCGAGGGCGCCCATGAGGGGAAGGGCCTGGGGCACCGTTTCCTGCGCCACATCGAGCGCACCCGGGTGCTGGTGCACGTGCTGGACCTGGGTGCGCCCGGGGATCGGGATCTGTACCGGGACTACATTACCATCAACCGGGAACTGGAACAGCACCACCCCGACCTCGTCCAACGCCCCCAGGTGGTGGTGGCGAACAAGGTCGATCTGCCCGGGGCCCGGGAGAGGTTGCGCGACTTGAGGGTGCGTCTGGCGGACGCAGGTCGGGCAGACGGAGGGGCAGATGGGGGTCTGGCTGGCGGAGATGCCGTCCTCGCCGTTTCCGCCCTCACGGGGGAAGGCATCACCGACATGATCCTGGCGGTGGCGCGGCTGCTTGCCGAAAGCCGCCGGGCATGATATAATGGCCCACGTAGACTACCGCCTCGGCAGGTCGATCGAGTGAACCAATCCGTTCCCGACAACATCGGCATCATGGGTGGGACTTTCGACCCCATCCACCTCGGGCACCTGGTGACTGCGGAGACAGCTCGCCAGGCTTTTCATTTGCGTACCGTCATCTTCGTGCCGGCGGGAAGGCCCCCGCACAAGCAGGGGCAGCCCATCACCGACGCGGAGCACCGCTACATGATGACCGTACTGGCCACCGTGTCCCACCCCGATTTCCAGGTCGACCGTCTGGAGATCGATCGGGAAGGGCCTTCCTACAGCGTGGATACGGTGGCCGTGTTCAGGGAACGGTACCCGGATAGCAACCTGTACTTCATCACCGGGGCTGACGCGGTGCTGGAGATCTGCTCGTGGCACAACTGCACCCGCCTGCTGTCCATGTGCCGGGTGGTGGCGGCCACCCGGCCGGGATACGAACTGGCGGGACTGGGTTGCCTGGCTGACCTGGTGGGGGAGGAGTTGTTCCGTCGCATCGTCCCCCTGGAAGTGCCCGCGCTGGCGATCTCTTCCAGCGACCTGCGCAGGCAGGTGGCCGAGGGGAGATCCATCAGGTATCTGGTTCCCCGGGCGGTGGAGGAGTACATCCAAAAGCACGGGTTGTACCGGCCCCGAGAGCGCCGGGTGGTGCCTGGTTGGGGCGTGGTTCACATAGACGGGCCCATCTTGTCAGGAAAGGCAGGTGAAGAGGATGGTTAAGACCCTGTACGTGGGGAATCTGCCGTGGGGTACCACGGAAGATGAACTCGCCCGCGCGTTCTCGGCCTATGTGGAAGTTCGCGGCTGTCGCATCATTACCGATCGTGAGACCGGACGTTCCCGTGGCTTTGGGTTCGTAGAGGTGGACGAGGACGAAGTGGAAAAGGCCGTTCAGGCGATGAACGGCGCCATCATCGGTGGTCGCGAGATCGTCGTGAACGAGGCCAGGCCGCGTCAGAACAAGTACTGAACCCCGCATATCCCATGAACGAATGCCTCTCTTGCCAGGCCCCAAGGGAGGCTTCGTTTTGGGGAAGAGCACCGCGGCGCCGGCGGCAGCGGCCGGCCAGGTGGGTGGAATGACGCGCGGGTGGCAGTGGGCTGGCCAGGTCGGGTGCATCGAGGGGGGTGGTTTCACGGGGTCGCTGGAAGAGGCAGTGTCCGCCAGGCTCCTCCCTTCCAGGTGGGCTCACAGCCTGGGGGTTGCCTCCACGGCCCGCGGGCTGGCCCCCCGCATGGGGATTGATCCCGGTAAGGCATGGGTGGCAGGAGTGGTACACGATATCGCTCGCGACCTCCCGGCTGCTGAACTGTTGTCCCTGGCCGGCCGTTTTGGTATACTGGTTGACACGGTGGAACGGGAGGCCCCGGAACTCCTGCACGGGCCGGTGGGGGCGGAGCTGGCACGTCGGGAACTGGGCGTGCACGACCCGGAGATCCTGGATGCGGTGGCACGACACACCGTGGGCGGGGCGGGACTGCGCCCCCTTTCGCTTCTCCTGTACCTGGCCGATTTCATCGAGCCGAACCGGGATTTCCCGGGGGTGGGGGAGGTACGGCAGGTTGCCGGGCGGGACCCGGAACTGGCCGCCTTGTGGACCATGGAGAAGATGCTCACCTACCTGTTCCGGGAAGGCCTGCCGGCCCACCCGGCCACGCTGGAGGGCCGTAATTTCCTGCTGAGTAAACTCCTGAAGGAGGGTCGGTGGCGTCCTTGGGGAGGCGGGGCTCCGGATGCCCGGTGTTGCCATGATCGAACCCGGAAGGACGGCCACGAGAGCGGCGCGCAGCCGTAGCAGGCCCCGGCGCCGGTGGTGGAAGTGGGTGGCGCTGGGTGTTCTGCTGGCACTCGTGGGCTGGGCGGGCTGGCTGGGGTATGTGACCTACGCCGGACTGCGCCAGGGATTGGGTGGGGGAGGCGGAGAGGTGGCGCCCCCGCTCGTCGAGCCGGGCTCGCGGGTGAACGTGCTCGTCCTCGGCCTGGACTACCAGTTGGACTCAAGCGGCAAGCCTATCACAGACTGGCGCCGATCCCACGGGCGCGCCGATACCGTCATGCTGGTCAGCTTCGACCTGGAGCGCAGGGAGGTGGGCGTTCTCTCCCTGCCCCGGGATTCGCGGGTGGACATCCCCGGCCGGGGCCCCGACAAGCTGAACGCCGCCCACGCGTACGGGGGACCCGGTCTGGCCATGCGCACGGTGCAGGAATTGACGGGGGTGCCCGTCCACTACTTCGTGCGCACCAGTTTCGACGGGGTGGCGCGCATGGTCGACCTGTTGGGGGGCGTGGAGTTTGACGTTCCCCGCAACATGGACTATGAGGATCCCACTCAGAACCTGTACATCCACCTCAAGGCCGGCCGGCAGGTCCTGGACGGTGAGTCGGCCCTCCAACTCTTGCGATTTCGCCAGTATCCGGATGGTGACATAGACCGCATCCGCGTCCAGCAGGCCTTCCTGATGGCAGCGGCACGCAAGGCCCTTTCGGTGGTGACCCTGGCGCGGCTGCCGTTCCTGGTGGACGACGTGCTGGCCTGTGTGGACACCAATGTTCCCGCCGGCAGGGTTCTGGCGCTGGCGAGATTGGGGCTGGCGCTCGATCTCGACAGGATGCGTGTGGGCACCGCCCCGGGGGTGCCCCGGGACATCGGCGGGGTGAGCTACTGGGTGCTGGACGAGGGTGCGCTGGCCCGCAGTATCAGGCAGGTGCTGTACGGGCTGGAGCAGCCCGTGCCGGTTGAAGTGCTCAACGGCACCTCGCGGCCCGGCCTGGGGACCCACACGGCTGCGATCCTGCGCAAACAGGGCTTTTCCGTGGTGCACATAGGGAATGCCGGAGGGGAACACGCCCGCACGGTGATCCAGGTGAGGGAAGCTGACGATGCCCGGGCCGAGCGGGAGGCCGACGCGCTGGCCGCCGCTCTGTCGGGGATGGTGGGCCGTCCCGTCGTGCAGAAGGTCCCGGTCCACGGGAACTCCGGAGGTCCGGCAAACGGTGGGGAAGGCGGGCAGGAGACGCCTCCGTCCGATGGGCCGGGTAAGGCCCGGCTGACCGTGATCCTGGGCGACGACGTTACCCTGCAGGGGAGTGAGCCTTGACTTGGACGCCCTCGAGCTGGCCCTCCTGGCGGCAAGGGCTGCCGAAGACAGGAAGGCCGGAGACGTCATGGTGATGGACATGCGGGACGTCACCGTGGTGACCGACTACTTCGTTCTCGCCAGCGGCCGCAACCCCATCCAGGTGCGGGCGATAGCCGATCACATCGGCGAGCAGGCTTCCCGGCGGGGGGCACGCCTCCTGCACGGGGAAGGGTACGAACGCGGGCGCTGGGTGCTGCTGGATTACGGCGATGTGGTGGTGCACGTCCTCTGCGAGGAAGAGCGGAAGTTCTACGCCCTCGAGCGGTTGTGGGGTGACGCGCCGGTGGTGTATGTCGCCGGCCGTCCTGCGCTGGTGGTAGAGAGCGGGAATTGACGGTGCGGCGCTTAGGCGTCATCCAGGACAGTCCCGCCCGCGTGCTGGTGTTGGGGTTTGCTGCGGTGATCGCGCTGGGCACCCTGCTCCTGCTCATCCCCGCCGCCACTGCTCCCGGGCGGGACACCGACCTGCTGACCGCCCTTTTCACGGCAACTTCGGCCACCTGTGTCACCGGGCTGGTGGTGGTGGACACTGCCACTCACTGGTCGTGGTTGGGACATCTGATCATCGCCCTGCTCATCCAGGTGGGCGGACTGGGCATCATGACCATGTCCACCTTTTTCGCCCTCCTCATCGGTAAGCGTGTTACCCTGCGGGAGCGGCTGGTCATCCAGGAGGCGCTGGGACACCCCACCCTGGCGGGGATCGTACGACTGGTACGCCTGGTGCTGCTCACCACCGCCCTCTGCGAAGGCGCAGGCATGCTCCTCCTTTTCGTGCAGTGGGTCGGGCGCTACCCGGTTCCCAGGGCGCTGGCTCTGGCTGCCTTTCACAGCGTCTCCGCCTTCAACAACGCTGGCTTCGACCTGTTCTCGGTGAGCCTGCAGCCTTTCGTCGAGGACGCCGGGGTGGTGCTCACCATGGCCGCCCTCATCATCGCAGGCGGTATCGGCTTCATCGTGCTGGCGGACCTCTGGAGCATGCGGCGCAACCACCGGCGGGTCACCCTGCACACCTGTGTGGTGCTCAGAGTGACGGCCCTGCTCATCGTGTTCGGTACCCTGTTCATCCTGGTCCTGGAGTGGGCCAATCCCCTCACCCTGGGTCCCCTCAGCCTGAAGGGAAAGGTGCTGGCAGCCTTTTTCCAGGCGGTGACGCCCCGCACGGCCGGCTTCAACGTAGTGCCCACGGGTGGGCTCACCGTGCCCACCCTTCTCTTGACCATCGTTTTCATGTTCATCGGGGCTTCCCCAGGCGGTACCGGGGGCGGGATCAAGACCACCACCTTCGCTTCGCTGGTGCTGGCCGTCTGGGCCACTGTGCGGGGGTATCCCGAAATCGTCGTGCGCGATCGCCGGTTGCCCTGGGAGGTGGTACAGAGGGCGCTGGCCATCACCTTCATTTCCCTCACCCTGGTGGTGGTGGTGAGCATGGCCCTGAGCCTCGTGGAAGGGGGGCAGTACCTTCCCCTGCTCTTTGAAACCACTTCCGCGTTCGGTACCGTAGGATTGTCCACGGGGGTGACGCCTGACCTTTCCGCCCCCGGACGCGTGCTGGTCATCCTGACCATGTTCGCTGGACGGGTGGGTCCCCTCACCCTGGCCATCGCCCTGGCCAAGCGGAACCGCCCCCTACCCCCCGTGCAGTATCTGGAGGAAAAGGTGGCGGTAGGTTAGGGTGGTGTGCAGGCAGGTTGAGCGGGTGTGGCGGTGGGTTAGGATGGGTGTGGCGGTGGTAAGGTGCTGGCACGCAGGGATGGGGTAGTTTGGGCCGGATCGGTTCGCGCACAATCGGAACGGGCAGGGATGCAGATGTGAAAGAGTTCGCCGTCCTCGGGCTGGGACGCTTCGGGAGTGCCGTGGCCAAGGCCCTGTTCGAACAGGGACACTTCGTGCTGGGCGTGGATACTGACGAGGCCAGGGTGGCCGCCATCAGCCATTGCTGCTCGCGCGCGGTGCGGGCGGATGTCACCGACGAGGAGGCGCTGCGGGCGCTGGCCATCTGGGAGTACGACGCCGTGGTGGTGGCCATGGGTAACCTGCAGGCCAGCCTGCTGGCCACCATCCTGCTCAAGGAGTTGGGCACAAAGTATGTCATCGCCAAGGCCGCCTCGGATATCCACGGTAAGGTGCTGCGCAAGCTGGGTGCGGACCGGGTGGTGTTCCCCGAGCGCGATATGGGGGTGCGCGTGGCGCACAACCTCACCGCCTTCCGGGTGGTGGACCACCTGGAAGTGTCGCCGGAGTTCAGCCTGGTGGAACTAACCGCGGGCCGCGAGATGGCCGGCCGTACCCTGCGGCAGCTCAACCTGCGCGCCCGCTACGGCGTCAACGTGCTCATGATCAAGAAGGGCCAGGAGGCCACCTACCTGCCCCTGGCCGACGAGGTGGTCAACGAGGGCGACGTGCTGGTAGTGGCCGGCCGCAACGAGGCCCTCACGCGTTTCGAAAGGGTACTGGAAGAGGCGGCCCGCACCGGCCACCTGCCCTGAAACTTCCACCGCCCGGTCGCCGGTGCCGTAACGAGCCGTCACAGTTCTAAAGGGCCTGGTGTGAGGTGAGGCAACTGGTTGTGGGCTTTTTCCTTGACTCAAGTGGTGGGGGTCCGTATAATAGACGGTGAACTTCATCCTGCGAGCGGCAGTGATGGGGAGTAGTAGGTCGCAGTTGCCCGGTCAGAGAGCCGGTGGGTGGTGAGAACCGGTCGGGCAGCAGGCCGAACTCGCCCCGGAGCCGAGGCGGCGAACGGTGCCGCTGCTACCGGTGCCCTTGCGAACCATGGGCGTCTGGATGCGCGGGGATCGGTGGCGGATGGATCCGGGTAGCCGCAGCCGGGTCGGAGCCCGTTACAGCCGTGAGTGGGTAAAGCGTGGGGCCGTAGCTCAGCTGGGAGAGCGCATGAATGGCATTCATGAGGTCGTGGGTTCGACTCCCATCGGCTCCACCAGAAAGATTTCCTGCGCTTTATCAAGCGGGGTGGTACCGCGGGAAGGCTCCCGTCCCCATGGGGACGGGAGCTTTTCGTAGGTGCCGCAAGTGGTGCCCGCGTGCCACCCGACCGGGGAGGTGTTCGTTTGAC
>JACIYH010000083.1 GCA_014360055.1 Bacillota bacterium
CCCGCCCTCCTGGCGAGGTATCCAGCAACCGCGTAACTCAACGCCCATATCGAGAACATGATACCACGCGGTGTCCCCCTTGAGCCAGGCATGCCATGCCTCTGTGTCGGCTCGCACACCAGTGCTCAGCGGTACAGCGTACCGAATTTGGGGTCGGCCTGGTTCGGTACGACGTACCGCATCCGAAGCGTTCGTGCTTAGGTACACCGTACCGAATCTGGAGGCACCGATCTTCGGTACACTTACTGCCGGCCGAACACGGACCGGGATAGCCGGCAACCAGGATTATGACTGTTACGAGCAGCCAGGTTTGGAATATGCGCTGTTCCACGCTGCCAAAACCACGGAAAGGGAACACGTAGATGAAGGCCGTCACAGCCAGCCCCAATACAAGGGGAAACAGGTCGTTCTTCAGCACACAGACACCCCGCTTGACGCGCCTACCCCATTCTATCCGAGACCCCAGCGGCCGCCCCGCAACAACGGAAGAACGCCCGCGAAAAACACGAACCAGAAAAAGAACGCCACCACTATCCTGATAACATTGACGCGTGTCTTGGCGATTCCCAACGACAGGCCAAGCAGACGCTCCATGCCGTACACCAGGAACAGGCCGAACACAATTCCACCTGCCGCGTAGACCGCACAACTGATTAACACCGTTCGCAGGTCAGCGCCGGACCGACTCGTCTTTCCAGCCAGGTAGACAGGATGCGGTCGACCACGAAACCGTTGCGGAGGTACAGGTTAACCGCGCGCCTGTTGGCGTCGATCACGGTGAGGCAAATCTTCTGCACCCCATGGCGTATGAGTGTTTCCATAGCTCGCGCCAGCCCCTCCCGCCCGTAACCGCGGCCCCACTCTTCGGGCAAGACGCCCAGCCCGAGGATCTCCCCTTCATCGCCCTTAACCGCCAGCTCCACCACGCACACCGGTTTTCCGCCGGCATAGCCCACCTGGAGAAGGTCCGTGCCCAGGCTCTCGCGGAACACTTCCCGGGCCTGCTCTTCGTCGAACGTGGCCCCGTTGGGCGTGGCCGAGAAGGCCGCATTGTGAACGTCCAAAAAATGAACAAGGCGGCTCCGGTCCACTTGCTCAAACCGCAACCTCGCGGCCGAACCGGCTTCATGTGGTCCGCCGGGCGCCCATTCGGCTCCCGGGCGCACAGGTCGCGGGCCTTCGGCTGCGGGGCCTGCAGGTGGCGACCCTTCGGTTTCCGGACGATCCAGGACAGACGCTGCGGCCGACTGCCCCGCATATCTCATTTCCAGCGCGCGGTAGACCAGCCGGAACCCGGCTCTCTCCGCCTCGCCCACCAGGTCGCGGTGCCTCTCGGGGATGCCCAGCTTCACGACGCGGTGGGGCACTTCGCGCACCAGGCCGAGGGCCGCCTCCAGCAGTTCGCCGAAGAGCCCGGCCTGCCCCGGTTCCAGGTACAGGCCGGCCAGGTATACCACGCCCTGGGACGCAGCTTCCCTGGTGACCACGCCCAGGCACCCCACCACCCTCTCCGCCGCGCCCGCGGGGCCGGGCAGCCACACGCTGATGTGCTGGCGACCGCACTCGAACACGGGCCCCGTGTAGTCAGACACCATCTCGGCCAGGGTCCGGAAAGACGGGCGGAGCTCCAGGGTGGTGATGAACCGGTACAGCCTCTCTATCTGCGCCTCTTCCAGTTCGCAGAACCTCAGGTACCGCCGCAACGTTTATCCCTCCCGCCCAAGTGGGGGCGGAGGCGGGAGCGCAGGCTACCTCGCTCCCACCACTCCGCGCCTCCGTCTCGGGGGACGAAGCTACCACGATTTCCCCCTTCGCTCCGGCGATCACCGAAGGGGCCCCCACCGGGTGTTCAGGCGAGTTGGTGGAAGGCCGGCTGCACCTCAGGAGGGATGGGGCAGCGGTAGGGCCTGCCCTGCGTGCGCTTGCGGAACTCGGCCTGCGCCCGCTCGAGGGCCTCCTGATCGAGGAGCAGGTGCAGGCCGGCCTGGGCCAGCACCCGGGCAGCGGCCAGCATCCCGGCGTGCCCGATGCCCATGCCCGCCTGGGCGGTGAACTGCCAGGAGTGCCCGGGGGTGCCCAGGGCTGCGCAGGCGGTGGTGAATTGGGCGGTGGGGCAGCACCAGCTCACATCGCCCACGTCGGTGGAGCCGCGGGGAGGCAGGTCCTCCCGCAGGGTAACGATGGTGTCGCTGAGCACCTGGGCCCGCAAAAGGTCCTTTGTTTCCTCGTTGAGGGGGAGCTCCTCGATCATGCTCTCCTTTTGCCCCGGCGGGAAGCTTTCCGCGATGCGCCGGGCGAAGTCCAGTTCCGCCTCCCCGAAGCGGGGCGTACCCGCCACCCCCATGGCCTCTTCCAGCACCTTCTCAAGGGCGCGGTTGGGCAGCAGGTTGTAGATGCCGTCCAGGAACTCCACCTCGTAAGTGGTACCGGTCATGAGCGCAGCGCCTTCTGCGCACTTGAGCACGCGCTCGTACACCTCTTCCACCTGGTGGCGCTCGGGGGCGCGCACGTAGTACCACACGCTGGCGCGGGCGGGAACCACGTTGGGCTGCAGTCCCCCGTCCCTGATCACGTAGTGCACACGGGCCTTCTCCGGGATGTGCTCCCTGAGGTAGTTCACCCCCACGTTCATGAGTTCGACGGCATCCAGGGCACTGCGGCCCAGGTGCGGAGCACCCGAGGCATGAGACGCCACCCCGTAAAAGGTCACGTTCATGGAGTTGAGGGCCAGCGAACTCCCCGTGCGCACCAGGTTCAGGGTCCCGGGATGCCAGGTAAGGCAGGCGTCCAGGCCCTCAAAGAGGCCCTCCCGGGCCATGAAGGCCTTGCCGCTGAAGTTCTCCTCCGCCGGGCAACCGAAGTACCGGAGGGTACCACACAGGCCCCTCGCCTGCATTTCCTCCTTGAGCGCGATGACCGCACCCAGCGCGCCCACCCCGAGCAGGTTGTGCCCGCAGCCGTGGCCGGGGCCCCCCGGCACCAGTTCTTCCCTCACCGGAGAGACCTTCTGCGACACCCCGGGGAGGGCATCGTACTCGCCGAGGAACCCGATGGCAGGCTGCCCTTCGCCCCAGATGGCCACGAAGGCGGTGGGCATGCCGGCCACCCCCCGCTCCACCCGGAAACCGGCTGCCTCGAGTGCGTCGGCCAGAAGCCCGGCCGAGCGGTGCTCGTGCAGCCCCAGTTCGGCGAACTCCCAGATGCGGTCGCTCAGTTCCGTCAGCCGCCCGCCATTCTCCTCGATCCAGGCAAGTGCCCTCTCAGCCCGGTCCACTACCGTCCCGCCTTTCCAGGGTTAGTCCCTGGCCGTCTTCTCCGACCGGGCCCCGATTCCCTGCCCCTGCCCGCACCGCTCCCGGGGCGGCGGTGGTCAGATGCCCAGGTAGGCCTCCCGGACGTGGGGGTTGGCCAGCAGTTCGGTGCCGGTGCCCTGCAGGACGATGCGGCCGTTCTCCAGGACGTAGGCCCGGGAACACACCTCCAGGGCGTGCCTGACGTTCTGCTCCACCAGGAGGATGGTCATGCCGCGGGAGTGCAGTTCGCTTGCCACCTGGAAAACCTGGGCCACCAGCATGGGAGCCAGGCCCAGGGAAGGTTCATCGAGCAGGAGCAGCTTGGGCCGGCTCATGAGGCCGCGTCCGATGGCCAGCATCTGCTGCTCCCCGCCGCTCAGGCTGCCCGCCAGCTGGTGCTGCCGTTCGCGCAGGCGGGGGAAGATGGAGAACACCTCCTCCATGGTCTCGCGGCGCTTCCTCCTGGCCTCTCCATGCAGGGCACCCATTTCCAGGTTCTCCCGCACCGACATCTCGGGGAAAAGCCGCCTCCCTTCGGGCACGTGGGCGATGCCCAGTTCGGCACGCCGGTAGGCCGGGGTGCGGGCCAGATCCTGCCCCAGGAAGGTGATGGTGCCCTTGCGGGGGCGCAGGAGCCCGGATACGGCGTTCAGGGTGGTGGTCTTGCCGGCGCCGTTGGCCCCCAGCAGGGCCACGAACTCGCCCTCGCGCACCTCCAGGCTCACGTCCCAGAGCACCTGCACGTCGCCGTAGCCGACGTCGATTCCCCCGATGTTAAGCATGTGCCTCACCCAGGTACGCCCTGATGACCTCGGGGTGGCGGGCTATCTCCCCCGGGGTGCCCCGGGCGATTTCCCGGCCAAAGTTGATGGCCAGCACCCGGTCCGAAATACCCATGATCACCTTCATGACGTGTTCCACCACCACCACGGTGACCCCCGACTGCCTGATCCTCTGGATGAGGGCGATGGCCTCCTCGCATTCCCGGGGATTGAGGCCGGCCGCCGTTTCATCCAGGAGCAGCACCTCGGGCTGCGTGGCCAGGGCGCGGGCGATCTCCAGCCGCTTGCGGTCGGCAATCGTGAGGCTCTTCGCCTCCACATCCGCCCGGTGAGCCAGGCCGCAGAACTCCAGCACCTCCCTCGCCCGGCGGCGCGCGGCTGCCACCCGGCTCTCGCGCAAAAACGCGCCCGCCATCACGTTTTCCAGCACCGTCATCCTCCTCAGGGGTTTGACCACCTGGAAGGTGCGGGCGATGCCCAGCTCGCAGATCCGGTGCGGCGGCAACCCGTCGATGCGCCGGCCGCGGAAGTGGATCTCCCCGCCGGTCAGGGGGTAGAAGCCGTTGATGAGATTGAAGCAGGTGGTCTTGCCGGAGCCGTTGGGTCCTATGATACCGAAGATCTCCCCCTGCTCCACCTCAAAGCTCAGGTTGTCGACCGCGCGCAGGCCCCCGAAATCCTTGGTCACTCCCCTGAGTTCCAGGTAGCTCATGCCGGCTCCCCTCCCCACCCCTCGCGGCGGCCGGCCAGGCGCTTGCCCAGCCGGGCGGCCTCCCCCATGACGCCGTTGGGCATAAAAAGGATCACCAGGCAGACCAGCACACCGAACGGGAGCAGGCTCACGGCGCCGAACCGCGCCCGGAAGGCCTCGGACAGGGCCAGGTAGATGGCCGCCCCCACGGCCGGCCCCCACAGGGTGGCCACCCCACCCATCATCACCACCAGGATGATCATGACCGACACGTCCCCCAGGGAGAACACCACGTGGGGGTCGATGAAGGCCACGTAGTTCATGTAGAAGGCCCCCACCAGGCCCGTGATGAAGGCGCTGGGGAGCAGGGCGTACAGCTTGTACCGGGTGGCGGGGATTCCCAGGGCCTCAGCGGCGTCCTGGTCCTCCCGGATGGACACGAAGTAGTACCCCAGCTTGGAGTTCACCATCACCCTAACCATCACCAGGGAGAGGGCGAAGATGGCCAGCATGATGTAGTAGTACGGCAGCTTGCGGGTGAACTCGGGCAGGATGAGGATGCCCCGGGCCCCGTTGGTGAAGGCCACCCAGTTGGTGAACACCAGGCGGAATATCTCTCCCAGGGCCAGCGTGGCCAGCGCGAAGTACGGTCCCCGCAGGCGGAAGCAGACCAGGCCGATGGGAAGGGCAAAGGCGGTGGCCACGGGGGGACCCAGCAGCATCCCCCACCACGGGGATATCCCCAGGTGGTGGACGAGCAACCCCGCCGAATACGCGCCCAGGCCGAAGAAGGCCGCATGTCCGAAGGAAGCCTGCCCGGCATAGCCGCCCAGCAGGTTCCAGGCGTTGCCGAGGGTCGCCCAGACCAGGATCATGATGAGGATGTGCTGGTGGTAGGGAACCCGCAGGCCAAGGGGAAAGACCAGGGCCACCAGCACTCCCGCCGCCAGCAGCCATTTCTTCCTGCCCACGGGGATCACCTCCTCGCCAGCAGGCTCTTGAGCCCTCCCGGCAGGAAGAGGAGGACCAGCAAGAAGATCACCAGGCCCACCACGTCCTTGTACCCCATGGAAATGTAGGTGGCGCCCAGGGATTCCGCTACCCCCAGGGCGAGCCCGCCCAGCAGCGCCCCCGGCATGCTCCCCATCCCGCCCAGGATGGTGATGATGAAGGACTTGGCCGTGAACAGGTGACCGATGTCGGGCCACAGGTAGAACAACGGCAGCAGCAGCGAGCCCCCCGCCGCGGCCAGGGCCGCCCCCAGCCCGAAGGTGATCACGGTGACGCGGGGGGCGTTGACGCCCATGTACAGGGCCGCCTCCCGATCCTGAGCGGTAGCGCGGATGGACCGTCCCAGGTCCGTCCGGGTGAGGAACAGGTGGAGGGCGTAGGTGAAGCCCATGGCGATGAGGAATCCCACCGCCATGGGCACGTTCACCGAGACGCCGCCCAGGAAGAAGGTCTTCCCCGAGTAGGCCGTCGCCACCGACCGGTAATCGGACCGGAAGACGAGCCGCACCAGTTCGGTGAGGACCAACATCACCCCCACCGTGAGCAGCACCTGGTTCTCCGGCAGGATGGACTCCACGTGCAGCAAGCGGTTGATCATGAACCTCTGAATGAGGCAACCCAGCAAGAAAAGCAGGGGCATGGCCACGAACATGCCCAGGTAAGGGTCGATACCCCACTGCTGGAAGCAGATGTAGGTGGCGTACATGCCCACCATCACCAGGGCGCCGTGGGCGAGGTTGATGATCTTCATGACCCCCATGACCAGGGTCATGCCCATGGCGATGAGGGCATACATGCCCCCGAGCAAAATACCGCTCACCACGGCCTGGCCCAGAAGTACCACGCACCATACCCCCCGTCAGGTGAGGGGCGGGGATGGCACCCCCCCCTACCTGTCCTTCCACGCCGGCACGGGAAATACGAGTTGGGCCGAACGGGCCGCCTCCGGCCACACCACCTCGAGCTTGCCCTTCTGCCACTGCACCACGTAGGTGGTGGGGCGGCTCTGGTTGGTATATCCCTCCCAGTCTTCGAACTTGATGGGGCCCATCACCGTCATCAGGTCGGTGGCCTTGAGTGCCTTGCGGATCCCTTCGGGGGTGAAATCCTCCGCCCGGCCCAGCGCGTCCGCAATGATGTACATGGTGGCGTAGGCCTGGGCACCGTGGTAGTCGGGTTCCTTGCCGAACTCCTGCACGTACTTGTCGAAGTAATCCTTCGCACCCGGCCAGGCCACACTGGGTATCCACAGAGTGGTGGAGGCCACGTACTCGGAGGCGTCACCCGCGTTCTCGCGGAACTCGGGCATGGTGTAGCCGGCCGCCCCACCCACGAACAGCTTGACGTTCAGGTCCAGCTCCTTCATCTGCTTGACGATGAGGGCGGCGTCCATCACGTAGGAGACGGCGAACACCATGTCGGGGCTTTTGGCCTTCATCTTGGCCAGCATGGGCTTGAAGTCGAGGGCCCCCGCCTCATACGCCTGGTCGAAGACCAGCTTCAGGCCGCGCTTCTCGACCTCGGCGCGACTCTGCCGGTCACGGCCCCGGTCAGATGTACAGGTGGATGATGTCCTTGAGGGCGGCCGCGGCGGCGGCACGGGGGCTGGACTCGCCCCCGGTCACGGTCACGCTGCCCATGAGGTCGGTGACAAAGGTGACCCCCTTGTTTGCCCCCGTCAGGCGAGCCAGGGGGTGGTCCTCCGGCAGGTCCACGGGGCCCACCTCGATGCGGGGCGCACGCCCTCCCTCGGGCGGCAGGGCCCTGCCCACCAGCTTGAGAACCCTGCCCTGCCGCCGGGATTGGGCCAGTTGCTCCGGGGTGAGCGAGGTGATGCCAGTGACGCGCGCGTCCCCCAGGGTAGCCGCCCGGCCGGGTGATCCCGCACCCCACGCGGCACCGCTCCCGGGGGGCGCGCCCGACGCGGCACCGCTCCCGGGGGACGCCGGCGTCGCCCAGGCCAGGTTGGCCAGGATCACCATTTTGGCCGCAGTATCCCAGCCTTCCACGTCCAGCCGGGGGTCCGGTTCGGCTATACCGCGGGCCTGCGCCTCGGCCAGCGCCTCCCTGTACGTCAGGCCCTGCTCCATGCGGTCCAGGATGTAGTTGGTGGTGCCGTTCAGCACCCCCTCGATGGAAAGCACCTCGGCCCCGGTGAGGCTGTAAACGAGGGTATCTCCCGCGGGCAGGGCGGCCGCAGTGGCCCCGCTCACCATGAGACGCGTGCCCTTACGGGCTGCCAACCACTGCAACCCGGTCCAGTCGACCACCAGGGGGCCCTTGCTAAGCGCCACCCCGTGCATGCCCGCCCCCAGGGCCGCCCGCAGGTAGGCCAGGCCGGGCTGCCCGCTGGCCAGGTCGGTGGGGGTGGCATCCACCAGTACGTCCCCCGCCACCGCGCTGGCGAGGACTTCCCGCGGCACCCCCACTACCTCGCGCGCGGGGAAACCGGCTCCGCCACGCGCGGGGCCGGTGCCCCCGCCCCGGGGAGGGCCTGGCCGTTCGCCGCAGGGGGCAGCCGCCCCTCCCTCGACGAGATCGCGCAGGCCTGCGGCATACGCTTGCCCTTCGGGGAGGTCGAGGACGCCCCGGCTGGTAATCACCCGTCGCAGGCGCAGGTCCAGCCCGTAGCGCTCTGCCACCCCCGCCCCTCGCTCGAGGAGGAGTGCGGCCAGGGCGCGCCCCACCCGCCCGTACCCGGCCAGTACGATGTCAACGCGTCTCAGGGGCACCTCTCTCCTCCGTTCCCGGCCCGGGCAGGACTCAGCGGGTGCGTCCGTGCGCCATGGCGGGGATCAGTTCGACGCGCAGGCGGCGGCGCCGCGGCCCATCGAACTCGGCCAGGAAGATACCCTGCCAGGTCCCCAGGGCGAGACGCCCGTCCGAGACGGGCACGGTCACGTGCGACCCCACCAGGGCAGCCTTGATGTGAGCGTGGGCGTTGCCCTCCCGGTGCTGGTAGCTCCCCGTTACCGGCACCAGGCGGTCAAGCTGGTTGAGGATGTCGGAAAGGACGGCGGGGTCGGTGTTCTCGTTGACCAGGACGCCCGCCGTGGTGTGGGGGCAGAACACCAGGCACGCCCCCTCGGATACGCCCGCGACGCGTACGATCTCTTCCACCAGGGCGGTGATGTCCACCATCTCCGCCCGGGCGTGGGTCTGCACCTCAAGCTGCACGCTGGCTCACCACCTCGCTCACCCTAAGTCCGCGTCGCTCCCCGGTCCCCGTCACCCGCGTTACTCCCCGAGAGGTCCCCCGGGGGCCTGTCCCCTGGCCCGTGGAGATGGAGGGCGCCTTCTTCTGTGACCAGGATGTCCACCGGCAGGTCGTGGGCCAGGGCGGGGATTTCGTCCACCACCTGCAGGGAGAAGGCCAACCCCACCCGCACTGCCCCGGGCAGGGAAGCGAGCAGGCGATCGTAGTACCCTCCCCCGTACCCCAGCCGGAACCCCCGGCGGTCAAACACCACGCCCGGTACAAGTACCAGGTCGATACGGGCTGCGTCGACGGGCGGACAGCGGGCGGGGTCGGGTTCGGGAATCCCCTGGTAGCCGGGCTGTAAGTCCGCCCCCGGGTCGCTCACGCGCAGGAGGTCGAGGCGCTTCCGCCTCCGATCGACCCGGGGGAGGATCAATTCCTTGCCCTGGGAGAGCGCCGCCGCCAGCAGGGGAAGGGTATCCACCTCCTGGCGGAAGGAAGCGTAAGCCAGCACCGCCCGGCCCGCCCGCCAGGCGGGATGGGAAAGTAGATGGGCCCGTACCCGCTCGCTGAGCTCCGCCACCCGGTGCGCGGGCAGGGCCAGACGCTGCTCCAGCACCTGGCGGCGCAATCGAGCACGTCGCCCGGCCGGGTCACCCTCACCCGCAGACGGCCCTCGCACGTCCGCCCGAGCCGCTACCTCTACCCCTTCCGAGCTCCCTCGTCCCACGTCAGCAATCATTTCCACCTCTTGCACCCCCAGATCAGGGCCGGGCGGGGCGCACCCTACCTTTTCGCCCCGCCCGTATTCGACTCCTGCGGAAGACCCATCCTCATGAGCAACTCTCTCGGCACCCCGATGAACCCCCCCAGCCGCACGGACGGTATCACTCCCCTCCTGACCGGCTCGTAAGCGTGGCTCCTTTTGAGTCTGATGATTTCCGCAAACTCCTCGACACAAGAAACCCAGGCATTTCCTGTGCCACTTGCCCCCTTTCCCGGTAATCCCTCCCACATAGGCGATCCGCTAGTGGAGCCACACCCCTCTGGCCGTTCCTCTGGTCACGACGTGAGTCATGGGCCGGTACCGATGGCCTCTATGCGCCATCCGGTGGCCGGGGTCTCCCTGCGCAGGGTAACGAAGCGCGTCTGCGGGCCGCTCTCGAAGGTCACCGGCTCCCTCACCTGCAGGTCCACCCGCACCTCGTAGATGCGCGTGCCGGGAGGATAGTACTGGCGCAGATTCTCTTCGAAACGCTCCTGCCTCTGGATGGCTATCACCCGCGCGGAGGTGATGTTGGCCAGCCCGGCCACGTCGTAGTCACGGAAGCCGGCGTGGAGA
>JACIYH010000084.1 GCA_014360055.1 Bacillota bacterium
ACCCGGGGAGCGCCGCGCCCTCGCGCCCGGCCGCGGCGGGGGATTCCCGCTCCGCTGGCCCGCGGGCGGCGGGGGACGCCCGCTGCGCGGGTACGGCGGCGGGATACCGGGAGCTGGTTTTGCCCCTGCGGGAGGCGGCGCGCCAGGCGGGCGGGGAGCGGGTGATCAACATGGTGGCGCTGGGTGCCCTGCTGGGGGTCACGGGCATGTTCCCCGCCGCCGTCCTGGAAGAAGTGCTGCGGGCCCGCTTCCCGGGGGAGCGGGCGGAGATCAACTGCCGGGCCATGAGAAGCGGCTATGAGCTGGGTGTATCGGGCCCGGGGAAAGGGTGAGGAGGCCATCGATCCCGAGGAACTGCACCGCGATGCCCTGGTGGTGGACGGACACTGCGACACCCTGCTCCGGTTGTGGCAGACCGGGGCCGGTCTGGGAGAACGCCGTCAGGAAGGCCACCTCGACCTCCCCCGCCTGCGGGACGGGGGCGTGGACGTGCAGGTGTTTGCCTGCTACATTGAGCCTTCCTTCAAACCCGACCGCGGGCTGCAGCGTGCCCTGCAACTGGTGGACTTCTTCCACACGCAACTCGACGGGTGCTCTGACCTTTACCTGGTGCGGGAGGCAGGGGACCTGGAAACAGCCGGCCGGGAGGGCCGGGTGGGAGCCATCCTGGCCATCGAAGGCGGGGAAGGCGTGGGTGACCACCTGGCTTACCTGCGTACCCTGTACCGCCTGGGCGTGCGACTGATAACCCTGACCTGGAACCAGCGCAACCTCATCGCCGACGGGGTGGGTGAGGAGCGCACGGGGGGTGGTCTGTCCACTTTTGGAGTGGAGGTTGTCCGGGAAATGAACCGGCTGGGGATGCTGGTGGACGTGTCCCACCTGTCCGAACCGGGTTTCTGGCACGTGGTGGAAGTCTGCCGGGGTCCCTTCGTGGCGTCCCACTCCTGCTGCCGGGCCCTGTGCGACCACCGGCGCAATCTCACGGACGACCAGATCCGGGCCCTGGCCCGGGCGGGCGGGGTGGTGGGGATCAACTTCGCACCCGCTTTCCTGTCCGGAGAGGGGACGGCGTCCTGGGAGGATGTGCTCCGCCACATCGAGCACGTGGTGGAACTGGTGGGACCCGACCACGTGGGTCTCGGCTCCGACTACGATGGCATCCCGGCCACCCCGGCGGGCCTGGAGGACGTGAGCCGCCTGCCCGTGCTCACGCGGGGGATGGTGGAACGGGGGTACGCGGAGGAAGACATCCGCAAGATCCTGGGTGGAAACTTCCGGAGGGTCATACAGCAGGTGATGGCCGGTGGGCGCGGGTAGGTTTGACCTGCACGTCCACACCACGGCTTCGGACGGTACCTGGTCGCCCGCCCGGGTGGTGGGCGAAGCGGCCCGGCTGGGCCTGGCGGGTGTGGGCATCACCGACCACGACACCGTGGCCGGCGTCCCCGAAGCCCTGGCGGCCGGGGAACGGGCGGGCATCCGGGTGGTCCCCGGGATCGAACTGGGAAGCGAGTACGGCGGCGAGGAGGTCCACGTGCTGGGCTACTTCATCGACCCCGGCCATCCCCGTTTGGCCGGGATACTGACCTGGCTGCAAGAGGTCAGGTGGCGGCGCCTGGACCGGATGGTGGAGCGCGTGGCCGAACTGGGCCTGCCCGTTTCCCGGCAGCGGGTGGCGGAACTGGCTGCGGGCGGTACCCCCGGCCGGCCGCACCTGGCCCGTGCCATGGTGGAGGCGGGCTACGTGGGATCGGTGGAGGAAGCTTTCGACCGCTACCTGGAACGAGGGCGCCCGGGGTACGTGCCCCGTCCGCACCTCTCTCCCTCGGACGCGGTGCGGGTCATCCGCCAGGCCGGGGGGTGCGCAGTGCTGGCCCACCCCGGACTGCTGCGGGACGATGGTGTCATCGCGGAACTGGTCGGTGCCGGCCTGGGCGGTATCGAAGCCAGGTACCCCAAGCATCGACCCGAACAGGTGGAGGAATACGGGAGACTGGGTCGTCGCCTGGGGCTCATCGTTACGGGTGGATCTGACTTTCACGGTCCCGGGGTCGGTCCGCCGGCCTGGCTGGGGGAAGTGACGGTGCCGGCGGACGTGGTGGAAGCCCTGGCGCATAGGGCGCGTGGTGGCGGGGGTGATTCCGGTGAAGAGAGGCGAGAGGGCGGCCGCACTGGGCCCACAGCTTGAGTCGGTGCTGGATGCCTGCCGCACCCTGGGTTGTACATACGCCGACGTGCGCTGGATGCGGCGGGAGCAGGAGGACATCCGCTGGCGCAACGGCCGACTGCGGGGCGTAAGCCGCTCGCGCAGCGAGGGTTTCGGCATCCGCGTGCTCGTGGACGGTAGCTGGGGTTTCGCCGCCACCTCCTCGGGGAGCACCGAGGACCTGGAACGCGCGGCGCAGGAAGCAGTGGCCATCGCCCGCGCCAGCCGCACCGCGGACGGCCCGCCGGTGCAGCTTGCCCCCCAGGACCCGCAGCGGGGGTACTACGCCACTCCGGTAAAGCGCGATCCCTTTGCCGTCCCTCTCGAGGAGAAGGTGAAGCTCCTGGCCGACGCGGACGGGCTCATGCGCTCGGTGGGGGGACCCCTGCGGGTCACCGAAGCCGTGGTGGGGGCCCGCCGGGAGACCAAGGTGCTGGCCACCAGCGAAGGTACCCTGGTGGAACAGGAACTGGTCGCTACCGGGGGTGGCATCCAGGCCACGGCCGGGCGGGACGGGGAGGTGCAGTTCCGCAGTTACCCCAACGCCCACCGCGGACACTGGCAGGCGGCGGGGTGGGAAGCAGTGGAAGGCCTCAGGCTGCGGGAGCACGCCGAGCAGGTGGCCCGCGAGGCCATCCGGCTCCTGGATGCGTCCCCCTGCCCCCGCGAAGTCACCACGGTCATCCTGGACGGGCGCCAGGTGGCCATGCAACTGCACGAATCGTGCGGGCATCCGGTGGAACTGGACCGGGTGCTGGGGCAGGAGGCCGCCTATGCGGGGACCAGCTTCCTGGAGCCCTCCCTGCGGGGGCGTTTTCGGTGCGGCTCCGATGAGGTGAGCATCACCGCCGACGCCACCATCCCGGGCGGGCTGGGGACCTACGGCTGGGATGACGAGGGGGTGCCCGCGCAACGGGTCCCCCTGGTGGAGAAGGGTGTGTTCACCGGCTTCCTCACCTCCCGGGAAACCGCACCCCGGCTGGGCCAGCGGTCGAACGGGGCCATGCGCGCCGACGGCTGGAACCGCATTCCTCTCATCCGCATGACCAACATCAACCTGGAACCGGGCGACTGGACCCTGGACGAAATGATCCGCGACACGCCCCGGGGCATATACATGGAGATCAACCGATCCTGGTCCATCGACGACCGCCGGCTCAACTTCCAGTTCGGATGTGAGGCCGCCTGGGAGATCAAAGACGGCTCCCGCGTGCGCCTGCTGAAGAATCCGACTTACACGGGGGTCACGCCCGAGTTCTGGCGCAACTGTGATGCGGTGGCCGATCGCGATCACTGGCACATGTGGGGCACACCCAACTGCGGTAAGGGCCAGCCCGGCCAGGTGGTGAGCGTGGGCCACGGCGCGGCTCCCGCCCGCTTCCACCGGGTCAGGGTGGGCGTATAGTCATCCTCGTCCCACGCGGCCAGGGGCTCGTCCTGCATGGGGCGCCCGGGGACGAAGCTTTCGTCGCAGTAGAGTGCGGCCCACCAGTCCGGCCAGCCCGTGTCTTCCCATTCCCGGTCACTGGCCCCGAGCAAGGCGAGGACCCTCCCGCCCTATTATGCAGGCCCCCACCATCGTCTATTAGATGCAGATGTGCGCGGGCGTTGCCGGTGCGCCGGGCGGCGGCAGGAAATCCCCCGTACAGGGAGAACCAGGTTTAGGAAAGGGGCACGGGGCTTGGATCCAGCGCACGAAGAAGAAGAAGAACTCGAAAAGCTGGCCGAACTCCTCGACCGGCGCGAACGAGGCCAAACCCCGGCAGGAGCGGAGCCGGGAGACCGGCCGAAGGCCGGCCACATCCCCGGAGCACCGGGGAAAGCCGATGGGGCGAACGCTGGCGGGGAAGCGGCTGCGTCAGCCCCCCTGGCCGGTGCACCGGCGCCCGGTCTGGGACCGCCGGGGGCGGGTAGCTATACCTTCGCTGAAGTGTGCTCCCTGCTCAACCTTTCCCCGTACACCCTGCGTGGGCTGCTGGCCGACTATGGCGACGTGCTTGGCGCGGGGGCGGGCGACCACGACGACCTCCCTGCCGGGCAGCGGCGCCTCTCGGAATGGTCGTTTCGCCTCCTTAAAGAAGCGGTGGCCCTGCGCAATGCGGGAATGGGGCGGGAGGAAATCCGGGACCGCCTCCGGGCCCTGGCGGAGGCAGCGGCCGGCCTGGCCGTGGTACCCGGGTACCGCGGGCCGGGGACTTCAGGGGCGCTGGTCCGCTACGTAGACCGCGCCACCGCCCGTGACCTCCTTCTCATCGAAAAGATCGAGCAGTTGAGCGAACAACTGGCCCGCAGCGAGCAGAAGCGGCTGGAAGACCGCGACCGGCTCCTCATGGCCCTGCTGCGCACACAGCAGGAGATCCAGCAACTGCGATACGAACTGGCGGCGCGCGGCACCCGCCGTGACCGCAAGCGCCGGGGCCTTCTGGCCCGCCTCTTCGGCCCTCATTAGGCGCTTGGCGTACGGCCATCCCCCGCGATGGCCGGCCTCCGCCTGCGGGCGAAGGGAGGCCCTTGGGGCCGGCTTGCCCCCGAGGGGTCATTTTGTTACATTTGGGGGCGAACCGGGATAGGCCGGAGAGGGTGAGCGGGGACTGCGGCGCTACTACGTGGAAAGCTATGGCTGCCAGATGAACGTACACGACGCCGAGAACGTGGCCGGCATGCTGGAAGGCCTGGGGTACGAGCCTGCTACCTCGGTGGACGACGCCGACCTGGTGGTGATCCTCACCTGCTGCGTGCGGCGCACTGCGGAGGACCGGGCCTGGGGCCGGGTGGGGGAGTTGGCCCGGCTCAAGCAGCGGCGGCCCGGAGTGGTGCTGGCCCTGGGCGGCTGCATGACGCAGCAGCCCGGCGTGGTGGAGGAGGCCCGCCAGCGGGCGCCTCACCTGGACCTCATCTTCGGGACCCACAACCTGTACCGGTTGCCGGAACTGCTGGCACTGGTGCGGCCGGGGAGCACGGTGGCCGAGGTATGGCAGGAAGACGGTAGCCTCCCTCCGCCCATGCCGGTGCGGCGGGGGGCGGGCGTGCGGGCCTGGATCACCATCATGTACGGCTGCGACAACTACTGCAGTTACTGCATCGTGCCCTACGTGCGGGGACGCCAGCGCAGCCGGCCCGCGGACGAGGTGGCGAGGGAAGCGGAAGAGGCGGTGCGCGACGGCTATCGCGAGATCTTCCTGCTGGGGCAAAACGTCAACGCGTACGGGTGCGACCTGCCCGGTGCCCCCGACTTCGCCGATTTACTGCGGCGCCTCGACCGCATCCCCGGCCTGGACCGCCTGCGCTATACCACCTCGCACCCCCGCGATTTCACCGACGCCATGATCGAGGCGGTGGCGGAGTGCCCCACGGTGTGCGAGCATTTCCACCTGCCGGTGCAGGCGGGTTCCGACCGCATCCTCGCGCTCATGAACCGGGGGTATACCCGCGACCAGTACCTGGACCTGCTCCGCCGCATCCGCGCCCGCGTGCCCGACTGCAGCGTGACTACCGACATCATCGTGGGTTTCCCCGGTGAGACTGACGAGGAGTTCGCCGATACCCTCGACCTGGTTTGGAAGGCGCAGTTCGACGCCGCTTTCACCTTTATGTTCTCGCCCCGCCGGGGGACCCCGGCTGCCTCCCTGCCGGGCCAGCTTCCCGTGGCCGAGAAGAAAAGGCGGCTGCAGGAACTCAATCGTCTCCAGAACAGTATTTCCCTGGAAAAGAACCGGCAGTTGCTGGGGGCCGAGGTCGAGGTGCTGGTGGAGGGCATCTCCGAGCGGGACCCGGGACAACTCACCGGGCGCACCCGCACGGGGAAGGTGACCGTATTCCCGGGCCCGGCCGGTTGGGCGGGGAAGGTGGTGGTGGTCCGCGTGGAGAAGGCCCTCACCTGGACCCTGCACGGCCGGGCGGTGGGTGGTGAAGTGCGCGTTGACGCCGGTGCTGAGGCAGTACCGGACCCTCAAGGAGAAACACCCGGATAGTATCCTGCTCTTCCGCCTGGGGGATTTTTACGAGGGGTTCTATGAGGACGCCGAAGTGATGGCCCGCGAACTGGGCATCACCCTTACCTCCCGGGAACTGGGGAAGGGGAACCGGGCCCCCATGGCGGGCATCCCCTACCACGCGGCGGAAGGGTACATATCCCGACTGGTGGAGCGCGGCCACCGGGTGGCCATCTGTGAGCAGATGGAGGAACCCGGCCGCGGCAGGGGGCTCGTGCGCCGCGAGGTGGTGCGTACGGTGACCCCGGGCACGGTGAGCGAGGGGCGCCTGCTGGAGGACAAGGCCCAGCGCTGGCTGGCCGCCCTCTGCGTCCACCGCCGGGCCTGGGGGGTGGCCAGCGCCGACGCTTCCACGGGCGAACTGCGCGTCACCCAACTGGAGGGGCCGGACGCCCACCGCCTGGCCCTGGAAGAACTGGCCCGCCTCGCTCCCGCGGAATGCCTGGTGCCGGCCGAGCTGGCCGCCGACCCCGCCGTGACCGGGGTGGTGCGGGAGGCGGGGGGCATCATCACCGCAAGGGACCAACTGGATTTCGACCCCCGGGAGGCCCGGGAGACACTCCTCGGCCACTTCCGGGTGGTCTCCCTTGCCGGGTACGGGTGCGAGGGCCAGGACGCGGCCATAGCGGCGGCGGGGGCGGTGCTCAGGTACCTCGCGGAAACGCAGGGCAGTTGCGGCCACGTGCGAGGGCTCATCACCTACCAGGTGGGTGATTACCTGGTGATCGATCCGACCGCCCGCCGCAACCTGGAACTGTTCCGCCGCTGGCCGGACGGGAAGGTGGAGGGCTCCCTCTTCTGGGTGCTGGACCAGACGGTGACGGCGGCGGGAGGAAGGCGCCTGCGGGCCTGGCTGGAGCGACCGCTCCTCGACCCGGCACGGATCGGGGAGCGGCTCGATGCCGTGGAGGAACTGGCGGGCAGCACCCTGCTGCGGCAGGAGTTGCGCGACCTCCTGCGCCAGACCTGTGATGGGGAGCGCCTGCTGGCGCGGGCGGCCACCGGGACCATCAGCCCCCGGGAGATGGGACACCTCAGGCGCACGCTGGGCCTCCTACCGCGCCTGAGGGAAGTGGTGTTGCGAGCAGGCTCCGCCCTGCTCCGCCAGCTGGGGCAGCGGTTGCAGGTCCCCGGGGATCTGGCCGACCTCCTCGAGCGGGCGCTGGCCGAGGATCTGCCCGCGTCGCCACGGGAGGGCGGCATCATCCGCGAAGGGTTCTCCACCGAGGTGGACCAACTCCGGCAGGCGGCACGGGACGGCCACAACTGGCTGGCCGAACTGGAGGGCCAGGAGAGGGAGCGCACGGGGATCAGGTCCCTCAAGATCGGGTACAACCAGGTATTCGGCTACTATTTCGAGGTGACCCGCCCCAACCTGGCCCTGGTACCGCCGGAGTGGACCCGGCAGCAGACCCTGACCGGGGCGGAGCGCTTCTTCACCCCGCGGCTCAAGGAACTGGAGGGCATCATCCTGGGCGCGCGGGAGAAACTGGTGGGACTGGAGTACGATCTCTTCTGCCAGCTGCGCCAGCAGGTGGTGCGGGAGGCCGATACGCTGGCGGAAGGGTTCTCCGCGCTGGCCGACCTGGACGCCCTGGCCTCCCTGGCCGAAGTGGCCGTCCGGTACGGCTACGTTCGCCCCCTCGTCGACGACGGCGACGCCATCTGGATCGAGGAGGGGCGGCACCCCGTGCTGGAGAGGATGATGGCGGAAGGGGACTTCGTGCCCAACAGCGTGGCCCTCGACGCCGGATGCCGCCTCCTGGTGATCACCGGCCCCAACATGGCGGGGAAGTCCACCTACATGCGCCAGGTGGCCCTCATCGTGATCATGGCCCAGATGGGGAGCTTCGTGCCCGCGCGCCGGGCCCGGGTCGGGGTGGTGGACCGCCTCTTCGTGCGCGTGGGCGCCTATGACGACATCGCTTCCGGCCAGAGCACCTTCATGGTGGAGATGAGCGAGGTGGCCCGTGCCCTGCGCCACGCCACCGCGCGCAGCCTGGTGCTCCTGGACGAGATCGGCCGCGGCACGGGCACCTTCGACGGCATGAGCATCGCCTGGGCGGTGGCGGAGCACCTGCACGACCGGGTGGGGTGCCACACCCTGCTCGCCACCCACTACCGCGAACTGATCGCACTGGGGGAGCGCCTGCCCGCGGCTGCCAACTGCTCGGTGGCCGTGCGCAAGAAGGGGAGGGACATCGTCTTCCTGCGCCGGGTGGTCCCGGGCGGTGCCGATGCCTCCTACGGGGTGGAGGTGGCCAAGCTGGCCGGCCTGCCCGAGGCAGTGGTCAACCGTGCCGCCGAGATGCTGGCTCGCCTGGAAGCAGGCAACCCCGCCCCGGGGGAGGCGAGTCCCGCGGTGCGCCAGCCCGTGCCCGTCCAGCTCACCTTCCTGCCGCCCCCGCCCGACCCCCTGGTGCGGGAACTGGCCGGCCTGGATGTGCTGCACATGACGCCCCTGGAGGCCATCACCGTGCTGCACGATCTCTGCGAGCGGGCCCGGCGCCACGTGGAACCGGAAGGGAAGTGAACCGGTTGGGGTGATCCGCCAGCTGGACGCGGCCACGGTGGCCAAAATCGCGGCCGGGGAGGTGATCGAGCGGCCCGCCTCGGTGGTCAAGGAACTGGTCGAGAACAGCATCGACGCCGGTGCGCGCCGCATCGTGGTGACCTGCCGCCGGGGGGGATTTGACCTCGTGCAGGTGGCGGACGACGGCTGCGGCATGGTGCCCGAGGATGCCCCCCTCGCCTTCGCCCGCCACAGTACGAGCAAGCTCGCCTGCGCCGGGGACCTGGCCCGGGTGGGCACGCTGGGTTTCCGGGGGGAAGCCCTCCCCAGCATCGCGGCGGTGGCGCGCGTGGAGATGGTCACCTGTCCTGCGGGTGCCGCCTCGGGTACCAGGGTGGTGGCCGAGGGCGGTCAGGTGGTGGCGGTGGAGGAGGTAGGCGCCCGCCCCGGCACCCGGGTAACGGTGCGGGAGGTGCTGGCCGGTCTACCCGCCCGGCGTAAGTTCCTTTCCGACCCCCACCGGGAGGGCCTGCGCTGCGTCGAGGTGGTGATGCGACTGGCGGCCGGGTACCCGCACATCGCCTTCCGGATGGAGATGGACGACCGCCTGGTGCTGAGTACACCCGGGGACGGGAGCCTCCCCGACACCCTGGCGGCGCTGTACGGGCCCGACCTGGCCCGTTCCCTCATCCCGCTGGACCCTCCAGAGGAAGGGTTGCCGGCGGGAGTGCTGGGGGTCACCGGATACGTGGGGGGTCCCGCCACCTTCCGGGCCCGCCGCTGGAGCCAGACCGTGTACGTCAACGGCAGGCCCGTGCGGGCACCCGCATTGCTGGGGGTGGTGGAGGCCGCCTACGGCCCCCTCCTGCCGACGGGCAGGCACCCCTTTGTGATCATGTTCCTCAGCCTCAGTCCCGAGCGGGTGGACGTAAACGTGCACCCGGCCAAGGCAGAAGTGCGCCTGCAGGGGGAAGAGGCGGTGCGCTACCTGCTGGGGCGCATGGTGACACGCGCCCTTGCCGCCTCCGACCTCTCCGCACCCCTGCTGTCCGGCGGCGCGGGGGCTGGCACCGCCCCGGGACGCCTGGAGGGCGCCGTCGCCCCGACGGCCAGGCCCGCCGGTCCGGCCGGCCCCGCCGGCCGCGGCGTGCCGCCCTCCCCGCGGGGGGCCGGGACGGAGGGGATCACCCGGGGATGGCCCCTGGCCCCCGCCGGGGCCGATGCGGACGTGCAGGGCGGGGCAGCCGGGGCGGAAGGCGGGGTGGGGGGAGGCAGGGTGAGGCAGCCCGGGCCGATGTGGGAGTTCAACCTCTCCGGGTTGCGGGTGATCGGGCAGGCCCTGGGAACCTACCTGCTCGCCGAGGGACCGGAGGGGCTGTACGTGGTGGACCAGCACGCGGCTCACGAGCGGGTTTTCTACGAGACCATGGAATTACCGGAACGCAGCCAGTTACTGCTCATCCCGCTGGT
>JACIYH010000085.1 GCA_014360055.1 Bacillota bacterium
CCCCCATGACCATCATGGCGGCCGGGTTTATCGCCGGTGACGCCCTGTTCGGTTTCTTCAACTCGGTGGCACGTGCCAAGTGGCGCATCTGAACCTGTCAAGCCCCGGCGCCGCCGGGTGTGGCGGCTGTCTCGCCGGGGCGCAGGCGACCGGGGAGGTGGGGTGCGTGAGCCGGATGCGGCTGGATCGCGACGCCGTGGAGGCGGCCGTTCTGGGCGGGGCGGTGCTGGGTGGCGGCGGGGGGGGCTCCATGGCCGAGGGGCGGCGTAACGCCCTCCTGGCCGTGGAAATGGGCGAGCCCGAACTGGTGGCCGTCGAAGACCTCCCATCGGACGCCGTGCTGGTGACGGCCTCGGCGGTGGGGGCTCCCGCCGCCAAGACGGCCAGGGCCCTGCCGGTATACTACGTGAGGGCGGTGGAACTCCTGGCCGGGGAGACCAGGGTGGACGGGGTTATCACTAACGAGTGCGGGGGTCTGGCGGCCGTGAACGGTTGGCTGCAGGCCGCCGTCCTGGGCATCCCGGTGGTGGATGCACCCTGCAACGGCCGGGCCCATCCCACCGGCGTGATGGGTTCCATCGGCCTGCACCGGGTTCCCGGCTACGTCTCCCGGCAGGCGGCCGTGGGGGGTGACCCGCAGGCGGGCACCTATGTGGAGGTGGTGGTGCGCGGGAGCCTGGAGCGGGCGGCGGCCCTGGTGCGGCAGGCGTCTGTGCAGGCGGGGGGCATGGTGGCGGTGGCGCGAAACCCGGTGAGCGTCTCCTACGTCCGCGAACACGCCGCCGTAGGCGCCATCCGTCAGGTGCTGGCGGTGGGGCGGGCCATGCTGGAGGTGCAGGGCCGGGGCCCCATGGCCATGGTGGAAGCCGCCTGCCAGGTGTTGGGGGGCGAGGTGCTGGGCAAGGGCCGGGTGACGGACGTGCGGCTCCAGACCACGGGCGGCTTCGACGTGGGCCGGGTAGCGGTGCAGCCCGCGGCCGGTCTCCCATTGGAACTGGACTTCTGGAACGAGTACGCCGTCTGCGAGCGCCAGGGCGAGCGGCTGGCGACCTTTCCCGACCTCCTTGCCACCTTCGACCTGTCCTCGGGCCTGCCCCTGTCGTCGGCCGAGATCGCCGTGGGCAGAGAGGTGGCGGTGGTATGGGTGCCGCGCCAGCGCCTCATCCTGGGTGCGGGGATGCGTGACCCGGACCTCATGAGGCCCCTGGAGCAGGCCATCGGCAAGGAAATCGTCAAGTACGTGTTCTGAGGCCGCTGCCCCGCCCGGACGGCTCGGGCGGGCGGGGGCAGCCATTGTTCTGCTTCCGCTGGCTCCGCCAGGACGCCCCGTGCGCGCGGGCGGGGGCAGCGCGGTGTCTGGAGGTGTTGGGGATGCCTTGGCGCCAGGTGATCGATACCTTTGAGTTGCTGGACAGTGCGCGCGTCGACGGGGCCCAGGTGGCGGAGTTCCTGCGCACCCACGGGGTGGAAGACGTCACCGTCACCACCATCCGGGGGGACCAGGGGAAAACGGACTTCCTCAAGGCCGTCATCCCGGGGAGCCGGGGCCGCCGAGCGGGCGGCGATGCCCCCACCCTGGGGATCATCGGCCGGCTCGGGGGCCTGGGGGCGCGGCCGGAGCGCATAGGGTTCGTCTCCGACGGGGACGGTGCCCTCACCGCCGTTTCCTGTGCGGCCAAGCTGGGCACCATGCGCCAGAAAGGCGATGTGCTGCCGGGGGACGTGATCGTGTCCACCCACATCTGCCCCGACGCGCCCACCCAGCCCCACGACCCCGTGCCCTTCATGGGTTCCCCGGTGGACATGGCGGTCATGAACCGCCACGAGGTGGACCCCGCCATGGAAGCCATTCTCTCCGTGGACACCACCAAGGGCAATCGCATCATCAACGTGCGGGGGTTCGCCATCTCACCCACGGTCAAGGAAGGTTACATCCTGCGGGTGAGCGAAGACCTGCTGGACATCATGCAGATCGTGACCGGCCGGCTCCCGGCCGTCTTCGCCATTACCACCCAGGACATCACCCCTTACGGCAACGGGATCTTCCACCTGAACAGCATCATGCAGCCCGCCACGGCCACCTCGGCGCCTGTGGTGGGGGTGGCCATCACCACCGAGGTGCCGGTGCCGGGCTGCGGCACCGGTGCCTCTCACCTCGACGACGTGGAGAGTGCGGTGCGCTTCTGCCTGGAGGTGGCCAAGGCCTACGGTGCCCGCAAGTGCCGCTTCTTTGACGAAGATGAGTTCCGGCGACTGGTGGACCTGTACGGGACCATGACCCAACTGCAGACCATGGGCCGGCAGGCGCGGTAGCCCCCTGACGCTGTGCTGGCAGTCAAGGGGAGCCGGACCAGCGGGAGTGAGTTGAGCCGGCGGGAGTGCCGGGCAGGGCACCGCCGCTGCCGTGAGCACCGCCCCTGTGTGTGGCGGATGTGGGGCAAAGAGGGATGGGGCATGTGGGAGTGAGGTGGTCACGGTGGGTGTCAAGGTAGGAGCGCCGGGAGTCAAGGTGGGCGCTATCACCATAGGGCAGTCGCCGCGGACGGACGTGGTCCCCGAGATGCTGCCCCTGATGGGGCCCGGGGTGGAGATTGTGGAGGCGGGGGCCCTGGACGGCCTCTCTACCGGGGAAATCGCCGCCCTGGCCCCGCGCCCCGGCGACTACGTGCTGGTGACCAGGCTGCGTGACGGGACCTCGGTGCAGGTGGCCAAGCACCACATCGTGGCCCGCATGCAGGCGCAGATCGACCGGGTGGTCGGGGAGGGGGCCCGCGTGGTGGCGCTGCTCTGCACCGGCGAGTTCCCGGAACTCACCTGCCCCCGGCTGCTGGTGGAGCCCCAACTCGTCCTGCACCACGCCACCGCCGCCCTGGCGGGCGGGAGGAAGCTGGGAGTGCTGGTGCCGGCACCCGAGCAGGTCGAGCAGGCAGTGGCCCGCTGGAATGGGCTGGCCGCGGATCTGCGGCTCGAGCCAGCCTCGCCCTACGGCGAGGTGGAGCGGATCAGGGAGGCAGCCAGGTCCTTGCGTGACTGGGGGGCCGATCTGGTGGTGCTGGACTGCATCGGCTTCACCGTGGACATGAAAGAGGAAGTGCGCGACATAGTGGGGGCTCCCGTGATTCTGCCGCGCACCTTGCTGGCCCGCACCCTGGCCGAGTTACTGTCATGAGGGGTGGTGACGGGGATGTCGCTGATGGAGGTGGGTGCGCGCTTGCTGCGCACCTGCATGGGGTTGAAAGAAGGGGAGTCCCTGCTGGTGGTGACCGACGTCCCCAGCAGGGAGATCGGGGAGGCGCTCTTTGACGGGGGCATGGGTGTGGGGGCCCGGGCCCTGCTGCTCGTGATGGCGCCTACAGGCAGGCATGGGGCCGAGCCGCCCGCTCCGGTGGCCGAGGCCATGAAGTCCGCCGACGTGGTGGTCTGCCCCACGCAGTTCTCCCTCACACACACGCAGGCCAGACTGGCTGCCAGCCGGGCCGGGGCCAGGATCGCCACCATGCCCGGCATCACGCGCGAGATGTTCTTCACGGGGGCGGTTTCGGCCGACTACGAAGTGGTGGCCGAGCGCAGCCGGCAGGTAGCCGAACTGTTGACGGCGGCCCGCACGGCGCGGCTGGCGGGGCCGGGCTGGGAGGTGCGGATGTCCCTGGAGGGCAGGAAGGGGGTGGCCAGCACCGGCCTTTACCGGGGCAAAGGCGAGTCAGGGAACCTGCCCTCGGGAGAGGCCTACATCGCCCCCCTGGAAGGGACGGCGGAGGGTGAGGTGATGGTGGACGGATCCATCGCCGGCATCGGCAAGCTGGAAGAGCCCGTGCGCCTGGTCATCCAGGGAGGCCGGCTGGTGACGGCGGACGGGCCGGTGGGCTCCAGGCTGCTGGAACTGCTGGGGGATGCCCCGGAGACGCGGAACGTGGCCGAACTGGGCGTCGGCACCAACGATAAAGCCCGGGTATCGGGCGTGGTCCTGGAAGACGAGAAGATTTACGGCACCGTGCACCTGGCTTTCGGCGACAACTCCACCTTCGGGGGTGACACCAGGGCCGGCGTGCACATCGACGTGGTCATCCTCGGCCCCGACCTCTACCTCGACGACCGGCTGGTGGTCTCGGGCGGCCGGCTGCTGCTCCCCTGATGCCGGGTACTGCACCCCACGTAGCCACGGTACCGGGGCTGCGGCGCTCACCGGCGTCGTCTTGCGGGTTACCTCTGCAACGGCGGCAGAAACACGGGAGGCGATGTAATTGAAATCGCGGTTGCTCGCATATCTGGCCGGGCACCGGGAGGAGATGGCAGAGGAACTTCGGGAGCTGGTGGAACTTGAGTCTCCCAGCACCGACAGGGCGGCTGTGGATTCCTTCGCCCGCAGGCTGACGGAGAAGCTGGCGGGGTTGGGAGTGCAACCCGAGGTCATCCGGGGCCGGGAACAGGGGGACCAGGTGCGGGCCGTGCTGGGCGAGGGTGAGCACCGGATCCTCGTGCTATGCCACATGGATACGGTGTGGCCGGTGGGCGAGGTTGCCCGGCGTCCGGTCAGGGTCGAGGGTGGGAGGCTTTACGGGCCGGGGGCTTACGACATGAAGGCGGGCATCGTGCAGACCCTTTGGGCGCTGCGGGCCTTGCGGGAACTGGGGCGGTGGCCTGGCACGGAGGGGGGCCGCGACCTCTGGTCCCAAAAGAGCGTGGTGTTCCTGTACACGTCGGACGAGGAGATCGGCAGCCCCTCGTCCCGTCCCCTCATAGAGGCGGAGGCGACGCGGAGCCGGGGGGCTCTGGTGCTCGAGCCGGCCGGTCGGAACGGGGGCGTCAAGTTGTGGCGGAAGGGGGTGGCGGGGTTCCGGGTGCGGGTGGAAGGCCGGGCCGCCCATGCCGGGGCCGACCCGGAGAGGGGCATCAGTGCCGTCCACGAACTGTGTCGCCAGGTGCTCGACATTTGTGCCCTGGCCAACCCGGAAGCCGGCACGACGGTGAACGTGGGAGTCATCAGGGGCGGCAGCCGACCCAACGTGGTGGCGGCCGAGGCCGAGGCTGAGGTGGATTTCCGGGCTGGCACCTCTGCGGAGATGGACCGCATCGTGGCCGCCATGTCCGCCCTACGCCCGCATGCCGGGGGAGCGGTCCTGCGGGTCACCGGTGGGGTGAACCGTCCCCCCATGGAACGCACCGCCGCGTCGGAGCAACTCTATCGCCTGGCCCGTGACCTGGCCCTCAGCCTGGGGTTTGACCTCCCCGCCGAGGGAACCGGGGGCGCGAGCGATGGCAACTTCACCGCCCACCTGGGAGTGCCCACTCTGGACGGGTTGGGAGCGGTGGGCGACGGAGGTCACTCGCCCGACGAATACGTGGTCCTGGACCATCTGCCGCGGCGCACCGCCCTGCTGGTCCGGCTGTTGGAGACCATATGACCGTGCCTGGCGTTGTTTCATGGGGCACGAGAGCCCAATCGCGGGGCATTGTCGGGCCCGACTCCCCAGCGTACGGGAGGCCACGGCTCGCTTTCGGCGTGCGGAGGCCACGGGCGCCAGCGACTGGGTGGTGAAGTCGAGATCCTCATCCAGAGTTCGACCAATTCCACCAGGGATCGATATCGGCTCCGCCCAGGGTGTAAGGTGGAAGCAGCGGTAGGGACAGGTCGGCTCCGCCGCGGGCGGCCCCGTGGCCCGCGGGGGGTGTGCCCGTAGCTGCTGGGCCCTGGATCCCTGGCTGAGCTGGGGAGGATTGCGGGGGTGGAGCGACGGCAGACGGCCAGGCTGTGCGGTCAGCTGGCGCGCACTGGTTGGATGAAGCTCGTCCGTTCCGGGCGAGAAACGGTGCCGGTTCCCGTGTGTCCGGTCGCGGTTGAGGAGCGGCAGGCCGAACGCCTTCTCAAGCTGGTGGCCATGTCCCGCCACAAGGGTGAATGCCTCATGAAGTGCTGGCTCGACCTCCTGGTGGCCAGCGACAACTTCGTGGACAACGCGAGGCCGGGGTTCCTCGGCAACCCCCTGTCAGGTGAATCCCTTGAGTTCGATCGGTATTACCTGGATGGGGTGGCGTTCGAGTTCAACGGACCCCAGCACTACGGCCCCACTGCGTCGTTCCCGGACGAGCAGGCGTTCAGGGAGGGACGAGCCAGGGATCTCTTGAAGAAGGGGCTTAGCTGCGAGAAGGGTATCGAACTCGTTGAGATCACGGCGCAGGTCCAGCCCAGATGCGAAGGCCGGAGGAGGGAGCCGGAGCGTTCACCCGGTCAATCACTCCGACCACCCTGACCAGTCTCACATGGTCTTCCGGGCGTGGCACCCAGATGGCGAACCGAGCCCGCATGGGGGCACGCGCCCAAATCGCAGCCCGGGCCCGGATCGGGGCGGGGTGTATGCGCCCGGATCGCCGCTCTTCCTGAACCAGTGGCGCTCACTCCCACGTGATCCCGGGGGAGCCACAGGTGCCCGGTGAGCAGGCACCATTGCGTGCGCAGGAAGCAAACGAGTTGCGTCTCAGGGTCGTCAGTCGGGTACGTGGTACTGGATCTTCGCGGCAGCCCGCAGGGAATCAATCCACTCGGGAACCATGCCCTGTATCTTGTCGTCCGTTACCCGCTTGCGGACCTCTTCCTTCACCTTTTCGTACTCGGCCGCCTGCGCCGGCCTCTTCTCCAGCACCTGGATGATGTGATAGCCGTGCTGCGACTTGACGGGCTCACTGATATCTCCCACGGCGAGGGCGAAGGCTGCTTCTTCGAACTCCGGCACCATCTCGCCGCGGGCGAAGAAGCCCAGGTCCCCTCCTCCCTGGCTGGAGCCGGGATCGGTGGATTTCTCCCTGGCCAGGGCAGCGAAATCCGCACCCTCGAGAAGGCGCTGCCTGATTTCCCTGGCCCCCTGTTCGGTGGCCACGAGGATGTGTCTGGCATGGACCATCTCCGGCTGGTCGAATTCCTCGCGATGCTGATCGAAGTAGGCCCGCACCTCGTCTTCCGTCACCTGGGCCTTCGCACCCAGCACCTTCTTGATGGTGAGGTCGGTGCGGATGTTCTCCTCCAGCATTACGCGGGTCATGCCGTAGTAGCTGAGGGCGTTCAGGAACTCCTCCTCGGAATCGAACTGTTCCTTTATGATACGGTCGATCTCTGCTTTCACTTCCGCATCGCTTACCGCGATCCCCTGCTTCTTCCCTTCCTGCGCCACGAGCCTCCTGGTGATCATCTCTTCCAGGGTTTGCTTGCCCACGCGGGCATACATTTCCTGGTACAGTTCCTCCTTGCTGATGGACTCGCCATTGACGGTGGCGACCGCCTGGCTACCCCTGGAAAGCAGGAGAGCCAGTACCGCCACCACGATGCCCACGAAGCCCACGGCCAGTCCCAGAAGCGTCTTCCCAGATGTCCCTGCGAGCCAGGTCCGCTTCGTCTCCAACATCAACCCTCCAAGTTGCGTCCTAACCCCATCAGTATACCGCATTTCTCACCGCAAGGTACCAGCTTGCTGGATTTCCCACTGCCAGGCGCTCAGTGCACCGTATCTCCCCTGCGAGGTGTTCAGTGGACCACGCCTCCCCTTGCGGGGTATTCAGTGTACCGCGTCTTGCCACGGCCAGGCGTCGGGAGACGGGTCTCGCGCGGTGGCAGGGGGACGCGAAGTCGGTCGCGAACCTGGTCGCTGTGGGACAGCTTGAAACAATTGGGATGCACCTGCGAGCACCGAGGGGGATTGGTGTTGACCGGATACGAGCGCGTGCGGGTAGCCCTTGGGGGGCGGCCCCCTGACAGGGTGCCGGTGGGGGAGTTCGCGTTGCCCCCGACCGTGGCGACCGGTCTCCTGGGAAGGGGGGCGGATCGGGTGCCAGGAGGCGGGCTGGCCCTTTGGCAGTTGGTAGAAGAGGCCGTGCGCCTGCTGGGGCTGGACGCCGTGGGCGTGATCGCAGGTGAGGGCGGGCCTGCCGGCGAGGGCTTCGCGGGCGAAGGCGGCCTTGCCGGACGGGCGTTGTGGGGTGACGAAGGGCGTCCCGGAGGGGGGCTGGCGGGCGCGGTCTGGCTCGGGGAGCTTGGGTATTGGGCGGGCCGCGACCTTTTCGTGTGGGTCGTGGTGGACGGGCCATGGCAGGGATTGGCGCGCGCGGCGGGGTGGGCACAGGCCATGACCCTTGTGTCCGGGAGGTACGCCGCTGAGAGGTGGCAGCATCTTCATGCCGGTGACCTTGAGGAGCCTGAGGTCGCAGAGGTCGAGGGACCGCTGCTGATCCAGCTTGACCGGTCCCTGGCGCAGGTGGCGCGGGCCCTGGAAGCCGGGGCGGACGGGGTAGTGCTGGGGGAGGACGTGGCGTACGCCGGGGGCCTGTTCCTGGCTCCTTCGGTGATCGAGGAGCGGTTGTGGCCGCTCTGGCGCGAGGTGGTACGGTACTGTGCGGGTGCGCGCACGGCCAGGGGCGACAGGCCGCTTGTGTGTTTCCACAGCGACGGGAAGATCGAGGGCCTGCTGCCCCTCATCCGGGACGCGGGGTTCGACGCCGTGCACTCTCTCGAGCCGGAAGCGGGCATGGACGCGGCCCGGCTGGTGGGGCGGTACCGCGGGCAGTTGGGTCTGTGGGGCGGGCTTTCCGTGGATCTCCTCGTGCGTGGTACGCCGGACGAGATCGCGGCCGAGGCGGAGCGCCTTGCCCGGGCGGGGATCCCCGGTGGCCTCATGCTGGGGACCTGCTCCGGAGTGGTGCCCGAGGGGGTCCCGATCACCAACCTGCTGGCTGCCTATCGGGCCACCGCCGTAGCAGGCGGGGAGGTCCGGTCACCGCCGGAAGAGGACCGGCCACCGTCGTAGAAGGGTCGGCGCCGCCGTAGGAGGGCCGGTCACCGCCGCAAGGGGCCCGTACCGCCGGAGGGCGGCGGCTGGCTGGCGTGTTCATTTCTGGCGCCGGGGTCTCCTCCGATCATCCGGCGGGGTGACTCTTATGGTCACGGTGACACCCTCATCCAGCCAGCTCAGCAGATCGCCTATCCGTTCCCAGGTGTACTTCTCGGGGCCAACCTGAACATACGGTTCAAACCAGCCGAACTCGAGTGCACCCGTTAACCCCCGATCGCTCATGAGCAATTCCTCGGCTGATTCGCGGGTGTCCTGAAGAACATAGAGCAGCCTTCGGTTGACTTCCTCGAGATGGAAATACTCGGGGTCGAACAGCCTCCCCCTGGTGTCCTTCTGGGCCCACGATAGCATGTCGTCCCGCTCCGGGTTGTCTTTGTCCCGGATGGTCTCCACGAACTCCTGATATCCCCCAGGGCCGCCCACGTCTTCGGGCGGCCGGTGTCTTTCCCCACCCAGGCAGACGGGAACCGCGTTCCTCTTAGTCTCCTTGAGCCGTTTCTCGACCACGATGTCGTGTTCCCAGCCGTCGCCGAAGTCGTACTCGTAAACGCAACTGTCGTAGTGGTCGAACAGCTCGCTGATAGGTGTTTCCTCCGGCTCGAAGTGCAGCAGGTCCTCCCCGTAAAGCTCTTCGATGGAGAAATCGGGGTCCTCTTCGACGACCACGGCGTCTTCGAACTCAAACTTGTACAGGTGGTAGTCCAGCCAGCCGAAAGCCACCTGTATGATACGGTGCAGTTGATGGAAAGTCACGGAGGCCGGTACCTTCAGCCTGCGCCAGACGGGTGGCTCGATGTCCCGGATCGTCACTTTGATCTGGTAAGCCATGAGACCTCCCCTCCCCGGTCCGCCGCGCGGTGCGGTCCGGACCGGCACCATCATACCGCATGTCCGGGTCAACGGTGCGCGCCCCGGACCTCCACCACCATACCGGATATCCGGGGGAACGGGGCGGCTGCGGGTTCGTGGCAGTTGGTGCATTTCCCATGCCAAGGCGGGCATAGTTGGGGATTGCCTGCCGGGTGTCACGTGCGCGGGTCGGGTGCTCTGGCTGACAGGGCCTTCGCCGTGGTTCGCGAGGTCCAGGCACGTGGCCCAAACTGCGGGGCAGGTCAGGAGCGATCAGGCGAACGGCAGGGAAATCCCCGGGATGCCCCGAAATGGAATT
>JACIYH010000086.1 GCA_014360055.1 Bacillota bacterium
TTAAGCCCTCCAGGGCCGATGGTACTTGGCGGGGGACCGCCTGGGAGAGTAGGTCGGTGCCGGGAAACCATTAGCAGGCCCCGGTGGGGGAGACCCCGCCGGGGCCCTCGATTCTGGGTGCGGTGCGAAGTCGTTATGGACAAGCCCCCTCCAATTTGCTACAATGTTTTTGTCAATTTGTCGAAAGGAGGATATTAGCCGGTGGCTGTTGTTTCTGGGCGTACGCAGACAGTCCGGGTGCCGACAGCGGTGCCCGTGCCCATCCGCCCCACCCAGCCATACGAGTGGGGGAAGGCACGGGTGGTGCTGCTGTGCAGACCGGACATCGAGACCCTCTTCGGAATCCTGGAGACGAACTCTGCCAACTTCCTGGAGCCGTTTGACCTGGCAGAGGCCCGCTGGGAGCACACCAGGTTCCGCCGGGCCCTTGAGAGGGACGGGGCCACGGTGATCGACCTGCGAGAGGCCCTAACCTTCGGCTGCATAGCCGAAAACGGCGAGCCGATCGACGGGGGCAACCTGGCGCGGCTCCGGGAACGGGCGCTGGCCTCGGTCCGCTACGAGTATGACGATGCTATCAGCGTTGAGGAACGGCGGGAACTGGAGCAGAACAAGCGCGTGACCATCGAGCGGCTGCATCCCTCCGTGCTGGCCGACCTGGTACTGCTTCGCCCCGTGATCGAGATCCGGCCCAATCCCGGTGCCCTGGATGCCACCAGCCGTTACCTGTCGACCTACCGGGTGGATCCGGCCAATAACCAGTATTTCATGCGGGATCCCCTCATCACCACCCGCCTGGGGATCGTCATCGGGCGTTTCAGCCTGGACGTGCGCAGGGTGGAGAACGACAACGTGGAATTCGCCCTGGAGCAACTGGGCATTCGCCCCCTGTACCGGGTGCAAGCCCCCGGTCGACTTGAGGGCGGCGACTTCATGCCCGCGGGTGACTTCGTGTTGCAGGGCCAGGGCCTCCTCTCCGACGAAGACGGCGTGGGCCAGCTCCTGGAACACCGGGTGTACGGGTACGTGGAAGTGGCGGTGGTCAAGGACCCGCGCTCGGAAATGGACGAGATGCACCTGGACACCTACTTCAGCCTGCTCTCGCCCCACCTGGCCGTGCTGTGCGAGGATCGCGTGGGTGGAGACCAGGAACCGGTGGTGGATGTGTACCGGCCGGAAGGAACGGAGCGCGAGTTCCAGTACCGCCTTGTGCGGCGGTGCTCCTTCACCGAGTACCTGCGGCAGAAGGGGATTGAGATCATAACCTTCTCCAAGGAGGAGCAGGAGAACTACGCTCCCAACTTCCTGCTGGTCGAAAGCGGGCGGCTGATCGGTGTGAGCCGCGCGGGCAAGAGCTTCGCCCAGAGGCTCCGTGCCCGGGGGATCGATGCCCGCTTCCTGGACTTCGACGCCCTGACCGGTGGGTACGGTGGGCCCCACTGCATGAGCCAGGTCATCGTACGCCAGTAGGCGCTCCATCCGGGTCCTGCTTGTGGTGGCAGATCCAGGCAGCGTCGTCATTGCTCCCCCGCCGCGGCGGGGGAGCTTGACATGTGCGCCCGGAGCGGTGTTGGCGGTCTCACTGCGAGTCCTGCCCCAACGGTTTGCGGCGGTTTGACAGAGGGGAATGCTAGCCTTAAACTGGTAGGGCGGAAGGGGCGTGCCGACCCGGCGGAGCCGGGTGGGAAGGAGGATCAGGCATGGCCAAGGACTTCCTCGACAGGCTGGGCCGCACCCTGAAGGAGGGTGCCCGGGTGGTGGCCCGGGAGTCCGAAGAACTGGCCAGGGTGGCCAAGCTGAGGCTGGACATAGCCGGTCTCGCAGGTAAGCGGGACGACCTCTGGGAGCAAATCGGTAAGACCATATACACCCAGTACGAAGAGGGTCGCGAAGTGCCGGCCGAGGTAATGGACCTGTGCCGGCGGGCCCAGGAGATCAGCGAGAAGATCAAAGCGAAGGAAGCGGAGATAGCAGCCCTGCGGGCGCAGGAGGAAAAGGCCCCGACCGGACAGGCGGATGCTACCGAGGCGGGTGGGGGCGCTGAGGTGGTAGGGCGCAGCGCTGAGGTGGCGGGGCACTGCCCCCAGTGCGGCGCTCCGGTGGAGTCGGACGACCGGTTCTGCAGGCACTGCGGCGCGGCCCTCAAGTAGGCGGTGGGCGACATGAACAGGCTGTACCGCTCCCGCCGTGACCGGGTGCTGCTCGGGGTGTGTGGCGGGATCGCCCATTACCTCCGGGTGGACCCCGTCATCGTGCTGGGGGCGGTAATCCTGTGGCGCGGCGTGCGGAGGTCTGGCTGACGGGAGGTCGGGCATGCCGAGGGTCGGAATCCCCCGTGCTTTCTCGTACTACTACTTCTATCCCTTCTACCGGGGTTTCCTGGAGGCGTTGGGCGCCGAGGTGGTGGTCTCGCCGCGCAGTTCGCGCCGCACCCTGGACCTCATGCAGGCGTGTCCCACGGACGAGCCCTGCGTGTCCGTCAAGCTCTGCTTCGCCCATACCTCCTGGTTGCAGTCAGCGGGGGTTGACTTCTTCTTTTTGCCCTACATGGTGAGCGTGGACCCCGCCAACTACCTGTGTCCCAAGATGATCGGCATGACCGACATGCTCCGGGTGGGATTGGGGCTGCCGGATGCGAGGGTGCTCGCGCCCACGGTGGACCGCAAGGACCGGCCCGGGCAGTGGGAGCGCACTTTCACCGAGGTGGCGGCCCGCCTGGGGGTGGGGGACCCGGCCCGGGTGAGGGCTGCGCTGGAGGCGGCCGGGGCCGAGCAGGCCCGTTTCCGCCGACTGTGCCGTGAGGGCCTGACGGTGCCGGAGGCCATCGCCCGCCTGGAGGGCCGGGAGGTGCCCCGTCCCCGGAGGTATTCGGCCCGCGCCCGGCCCGACCCCGGCCTCCGCATCGGGGTGGCCGGTCACGCTTACATTCTGTACGACCTGATCGGTCATGACCTCGTCAACCGCCTGCGGGAGTACGGGCGCGTCTTCACGGCCGAGATGGTAGACGACGAGACGGCAGCCCGCGAGGTGGCTACCCTGTTCGAAGGCGAGAAAATGTGGTACATCGAGGGGCACCTCCTGGGCGCGGTGTTCCACTGGCTGCGCAACTGCCTGGTCGACAGGCTGGTCCTGCTAGAAGCTTTCGAGTGCGGCCCCATGTCCATCGTGGAGAACTTCGTGCAGGAAGAAGCTGACGCCAGCGGCATCCCCCTGCTCATCCTCACCGTGGACGAGCAGACCGGTGAGGCCGGGCTGGTGACCAGGCTGGAGGCCTTCATGGACACCTCCCCGCGGGCTGACAGCCGCACCCTGCGCGTTTCCCCGTTGCTGCACACCACCGTGTTTCCGCAACGGGGCCCAGAGCCGCGCCAGCTACGGGCGGGCGTGGTGACCATGGGGAGCCTGGAAGTGGGCGTGCGTGCCATCCTGCAGGAGTGCGGCGTGGAGGTGGTCCGGCTCCCCCACCTGGGGAAAGAGACGGTGGAACTGGGCAAGGAGTTGGCGCCCGAATTCATCTGCTTTCCCATGGTCACCCTTCTGGGGGAGATGCGCCAGCTCCTCGCGCGGGGCGCCAACATGCTCCTCATGGTGATGGGCAAGGGGAAGTGCCGCCTGGGATGGTATGCCCAGGTGCAGGAGCTTCTCCTGCGCCGATACGGCTACCAGTTCGAGATGCCGGCCTTCAATTCGCCCTTTCCCCTGCGTACCAACTGGGGTCCCTTCGCCCATGTGGTTAAACACGTGGCGGGGGGGGCATCGTGGCCGCGCATCATCAGGGCCTTCCGTTTTGGCTGGCGCAAGGTGGTGCTGATGGACGAGGGCGAGCGCCTGCTGCAGCGGTGGCGTGCTTTTGAGGACGAACGGGGGGCGGCCGATCGGGCCTACGGTCGCTTCCTGGCTGCCCTCGACCGGGCCGACAGTTACCGGGACATCAACCGGGCCTGGCAGCATTACCGGGAAGAGCTGGAGGGTATTCCCACGCGGGACACCGACCCCCTGCACGTACGGGCGGTGGGGGAAATCTACGTCTTGCTCGAGCCGCTGGTGAACAAGGATCTCGAGAAGATCGTGGGGACGCGGGTCGGGCAGAGGGTGTGGGTCCACAGGGAACTGTGCGCGTCCGACTGGTTCAGACTGCACGTGTTCTGCGACCGCAGGCTCAGGCGGCGGGAAGAATACGTCCGCCACGCGGCCTCGCCCTACCTGCGGGAACTGGTGGGCGGCCACGGGGCGGAGAGCGTGGGAGGCGCCGTGCTGGCACCCCGCGAGGGGATGGATGGCGTCCTGCACCTCATGCCGTTCACCTGCATGCCGGAGATCGTGGCGCAGAACGTGCTGGTACGGGCGGCGGACGAGCACGACGTCCCCATCCTGACGTTCATCATGAGTGAGCAGACCGGTGAAGCGGGCGTGATCACCAGGGTAGAAGCCTTCCTGGACCTGCTGGAAGAGCGACGGCGGGTGCGTCGCTCCGGGCGGGCGACGGTGGGGATGCCGACCGGCCGCCTGGAGTGGCGGGCGGACGAGGTGAGCTGAGGTGGAGCATTACATAGGGGTGGACGTGGGGAGTCTGACCACCAAGGTGGTGGTCATCGACGAGGACCAGGAGGTTCTGTTCTCCACTTACCTGCGCAACGCGGGTGGACCCATCGAGGCCATCCAGCGCGCCTTTGCCGAGGTGTATTCCCGGTTCGGCGACCGTCTGCGGGTGGCCGGTGTGGGTACCACCGGGTCGGGTCGTTTGCTGGCCGGCATCATGGTGGGGGCGGACTGCGTGAAGAACGAGATCACCGCCCATGCCACCGCCGCCCGACACGTAGAGCCCGACGTCCGTACGGTCATCGATATCGGCGGCCAGGACTCCAAGGTCGTGTTCATCCGGCAGGGTGTACCGGTGGGTTTCAACATGAACAGCGTGTGCGCCGCGGGGACGGGGTCCTTCCTGGACCACCAGGCCGCCCGCCTGGGGGTGCCCATCGAGGAATTTGGTGACTATGCCCTCAGGTCGCGGAGTCCCGTGCGCATTGCCGGCCGCTGCGGCGTCTTTGCCGAATCGGACCTCATCCACAAGCAGCAGATGGGCTACCGGCGGGAGGACCTCATCGCCGGGCTGTGCATCGCCCTGGTCAGCAACTACCTGGCCAATGTGGCCCGCGGCAAGCGCATCGAGCCCATCGTGCTGTTCCAGGGTGGAGTGGCCGCCAACCGGGGCATCCGGGCGGCCCTGGAAACCCAACTGGGCATGCCCGTCAAGGTTCCGCAGCATTTCAAGGTCATGGGCGCCCTGGGTGCGGCCATCCTGGCCCGCCAGGAGATGGCCAACAACCCGCGCCCATCCGCTTTCCGGGGGGCAGAGCGGATAGCCACCTTCTCGTGCGTTCCCCGGAGCTTCATCTGCCGCGATTGCGCCAACCTGTGCGAGATCAATGAGTTGTATATAGACGGAGGCCTGCACAGCCGCTGGGGTTCGCGGTGCGGGAAGTGGGAGGACCTGACGCTCTCCTCTGCCGCCCGGGACAGCAACGAGGAAGCCCCCCTCCGGCTCCTGAGCGAGCCCGCCGGGCCGGTGGAGAGCAGGCGGTAGCGTACGCGGCCGGCAGGGGAGCAGGGGGGCGCGGCGCGCACAGCCCCGCCCCGGGGCGCTGCAGGAGGAAACTGGGTGTCCGGCGGCGAATACATGCCATGTGCTCCGAGCCGTGATGTTCCCGACCGGATGCCGGAGTTGGGCCCGTCTGAGGCGCAACCGGAGCCGCCGGGGGTCCGGCCAGGGCGGGAGGGCAACCTCACCGCCTGCCGCGTTGCAAAGGAGCCGCGAGGGCGGCTCTTTTAGTTTTCGCCGCCCCGGCATTTGGGGAAAGGGGGCATGAGGGTGGCGAGGAAGATGCTGGTGGTGCACCCCGAGAAGTGCACCGCGTGCAGGCTGTGCGAGTTGGCGTGTACTTTCCACCAGGACGGCGAGTTTCACCCCTTGACGGCCCGGCTCACGGTAGGCATCTTTCCGGAAGAGCACGTGTTCGTGCCCATCGTGTGCGAGCAGTGCGAGGTGGCCGCCTGCCAGGAGGCGTGCCCATCGGGGGCCATCTGGCGGAACGCGGTGACGGGGGCCCTGGAGGTGGATACCTCCCGGTGCGTGGGTTGCCGCATGTGTGTGATGGCCTGCCCCTTCGGCACCATGGTGCATGCGGAAGCGGGCGGCAAGATGCAGAAGTGCGACCTGTGCCAGGGTGATCCCCAGTGCGTGGTGGCCTGCCCCTGGGGGGCCCTGGAATACGTGGAACCTAACGATGCCGCCCTGGCGCGGCGCCGTGAAGTGGCGCGGCGGCTGGCGGAGGTCCTGAAGGGGGTGACGGTGTGATGACCGGCTGGACCGGGAAGATGCTGCGGGTGGATCTCACGGCGGGTGAGACCTCGGTGGAGGAACTGTGCCGGCACGACCTGCGTGACTTCGTGGGGGCTCGCGGGCTGGGTTCCAGGTTGCTTTATGTTGCCGGAGCCTACGCGGTCGACCCCCTGGCTCCCGAGAACCCCCTGATCTTCGCCACCGGCCCCCTCACCGGCACCTATGCGCCCTCGGGAGGCCGCTACAACGTGCTGTGCCGGAGCCCCCTCACCGGGGCCATCGCCGCCTCCAACTCGGGCGGCTACTGGGGTCCCGAGTTGAAGTTCGCCGGGTTCGACCTGATCTACGTCACGGGGAAGGCCGCCTCTCCCGTCTACCTGTGGGTGAATGACGGCAGGGCGGAGATACGTCCCGCCGATGGGATCTGGGGCAAGACCGTATCCGAGACCGAGGACGCCGTGCGGGCGCAGACGCATCCCGAGGCGAAGGTGGCCTGCATCGGCCCCGCGGGAGAGCGCCTGGTGCGCATCGCCTGCGTGGTGAACGACAAGAGCCGGGCGGCCGGGCGCTCGGGCGTGGGTGCGGTCATGGGCTCCAAGAACCTCAAGGCCATCGCCGTGCGGGGCACCCGCCCCGTCAGGGTGGCCGACAAAGAAGGGTTCAAGGCGGCCCGCAAGCGGGCCATGGAAAAGATCCTCAGTCACCCGGTGACGTCGGGTGGCCTGCCCACCTACGGCACCGCGGTGCTGGTGAACGTGATCAACGCCCATGGCGCTTTCCCCACCCGGAACTTCCAGACGGGGGTGTTCGCGGAAGCAGAGCGCATCAGTGGCGAGACGCTGGCCAAAGAGTACCTGGTGCGCAAGAAGGCGTGTTTCGCCTGCTCCATGGCCTGCGGTCGACCCACCCTCATCCCCTCGGGTCCCTTCAAGGGTTCGGGAGAGGGCCCCGAGTACGAGGCGGCCTGGGCCCTGGGGGCCGACTGCGGCGTGTCCGACCTGGCCGCGGTGACGGCTGCCAACTGGCAGTGCAACGAGATGGGTATCGATCCCATTTCCTACGGTGCCACCCTGGCCTGCGCCATGGAACTCTACCAGCGGGGCTACCTGACCAGGGAGCAGGCGGGCCGGGAGATGCGCTGGGGAGACGGGCAGTTGCTGGTGGAGGGGGTGCGGCTCACCGCCCTGCGGGAAGGCATCGGCAACCTCCTCGCCGAGGGCTCGTACCGGCTGGCCAGCGAGTTCGGCCACCCCGAACTCTCCATGACCGCCAAGAAGCAGGAATACCCGGCATATGAGCCGCGGGCGGTGCAGGGGATCGGGTTGAACTACGCCACCTCCAACCGGGGCGGGTGCCACGTGCGTGGCTATACCATCTCCTCGGAGGTGCTGGGCATCCCCGAGAAGCTCGATCCCCTGGTTCCCGACAATAAGGCCTTCTGGGTCAAGGCCTTCCAGGATGCTACCGCCCTGGTTGACTCCAGCGGGGTGTGCCTCTTCGTCACCTTCGCCATCGGTGCGCCCGAGATCGCCGACCTGCTGGCGGCGGCCACGGGCGAGGCCTATACCACGGAGAGCGGCCTGCTGGCGGGCGAGCGCATCTGGAACCTGGAGCGCATGTTCAACCTGAAGGCCGGCTTCACCCGCGCCGATGACACCCTGGCGCCGCGTCTTCTCTCCGAGCCCATGCCCGAGGGACCGGCGCGGGGACAGGTCTCGCGCCTGGAGGTCATGCTCCCCGAGTACTACCGGCTGCGGGGATGGGACGAAGAAGGCAGACCCACGGAAGAAACCCTGGCCCGGCTGGGGCTCAAGTGGTAGCCGTGCCTGCGGTCCAGGTGCAACTGTTCGCAACGCTGAGAGAAGTGACGGGCACCTCCCGCCTGGCCCTGGAGGCCTCCTCGGTGCGGGAGGTGCTCTCCCTTCTCGCGAGCCAGTACGGGGAGGAACTGCGGCGCCGCCTTTTCACGCCCGCGGGGCAGTTGCAGGAGACGGTGGCCGTCCTCGTGAACGGCCGCAACATCCGCTTCCTGCAGGGCCCGGATACGCCCCTACGGGCTGGCGATACGGTGACCCTCATCCCCCCCGTGGCCGGCGGATGAGCCGGCGCTGCCGGGTGCGTGCCGTTCGGCGACGGGTGGCTGGTGGAGGTGAAAGTCTTGCGCTACGTGATCGTGGGGAACGGCGCAGCCGGGTTCACGGCCGCCTGCACCATCAAGTCCCTTGACCCGGGGGCCGAGGTGACCGTGGTGAGCGACGAGCCCCATCCCTTCTACGCCCGGGTGCTCACCTCGTACTACATCGCCGGCCGGGTCCCCAGGGATAGCATGTTCCTCGCCTCCCCCGATGACTACCGCAACCGGGGCATCACCTTCCTCTGCGGCCGGCGGGTGGCAGCCGCCCGTGGGGGCGGGGAGGGGGGCGAGGTCGAGCTGGAAGACGGCGGCTCGTTGAGGTGGGAGCGCCTGCTCCTGGCCACCGGGTCCGACCCCGTGCGGCTGGAGGTCCCCGGGGCGGACCTGCCCGGCGTCTTCACCTTGCGGGATCTGTCTGATGCAGATGCCATCGCGACGCGGGCGCGGCCGGGGGAAATGGCCCTGGTGGTCGGCGGCGGCATGATCGGTTTCAAGGCCACCGAAGGTCTGCTGGGACGTGGGATGCGGGTGACCATGGCGGTATCGTCCCGCCACGTGCTGTCGCAGGCCCTGGACGAAGAAGCGGGGCACCTGGTGGGAGAGTTACTGGCGCGGCACGGGGTCACCGTGCGCACCGGCGTGGATGTAACGGGGTTCTCCCCCCACGGCGACCGCCTGGTGGCCGAACTGTCCGACGGCCAGGCGGTCCCCTGTCACCTGGCGGTGGTGGGCAAGGGAGTGCGCCCGCGCACGGACCTGGCCCGTTCCCTGGGGCTGCAGGTTAAGCGCGGGATCGTGTGTGACGAGCACATGGCCACTTCCCTGCCCGGAGTCTTTGCGGCGGGGGATGTGGCCGAGGTCTTCGATCCTTCTTATGGTGACACGCGGGTGAACGCCATCTGGCCCAACGCGGTGGGGCAGGGACGGGTGGCGGGCACCAACATGGTGCGCTCGGTGCGCACGCATGCGCACGCCAGCGGTGGTGCCGATGATCGCTCCACGGGGCAGGGAACTGCGGGGGCCTGCGGGGCGGGGCGGCTGCCGCAACGGTTCTGGGGAGGGATCGGGCGCAACGCCCTGTGTCTGGAGGACATCGCCATCATCAGCGGTGGTGTGGTTGCCCCGCGGGGAGACGGCTACCAGGAGGTCAGGGTGCGCGGTCCCGGGTGCTACCGCAAGCTGGTCCTGCGGGGAGACACCCCGGTGGGCGCCGTCTTCGTGGGCGACCTCACCGGGGCCGGCGTGGTGATGGCGCTGGTCCAGTCGGGGGCGCCCGCCCCCCCCCAGGGCGGCCACCACCCCACCCGAAGCCACCCCGCCCCCCACCAGAGCCGGGGGGCCATGGCCC
>JACIYH010000087.1 GCA_014360055.1 Bacillota bacterium
CCCGGGCCAGTAAGGGCGCGTTCACGGCGTTGACGTGTTCGTTGAGGAGGGGGCGCAGAAGGCCTTTCAGGACCGCGGACAGCAGGGGCCGGGTATCCAGGCGGGCCACTTCCCCCGACCAGGTTACCCGCACGGCCGAGATCATCCCCTCCGACCACTGGGCGGCAAAAGAACCCAATGCTTCCGCCAGGGGAATAAGGGGCGCCAGCCGCTGCCCGTCCTCGGGGGCCGGGGCGGGGACGTTGACCGCTCCCGACACCAGTTCTCCCCGCAGGACGCCCAGGACGGCCCGGGCCGTCTCCACCGCCACACTCACCTGCGCCTCCCTGGTGGAGGCACCCAGGTGGGGAGTGATCACCACGTTGTCCAGCTGCAGGAGGGGATGGTCCGGTGGAGGCGGCTCCGCCGACAGCACGTCCAGGGCCGCCCCGGCCAGCCTCCCCTCGCGGAGAGCCCGGGCCAGCGCCTGCTCGTCCACCACGCCCCCGCGGGCACAGTTGACGATGCAGGCGCCCGGCTTCATGCGGGCAACGGCTTCTTCGCCGATGAGACCCTGCGTTTCCCGCGTGAGGGGCACGTGCAGGCTCAGGAAATCCGCCGCGGGGAGAATCTGGGCCAGCTCGGCCGGGATCACTCCCATGGACTCCATCCTCTCGGGCGAGACGGCCGGGTCGTAGGCCATCACCTTCATCCCCAGGGCCAGGGCGCGCCTGGCCACCTCCGAGCCGATCCGCCCCAGGCCCAGCAGGCCCAAAGTCTTGCCCCGCACTTCCGTGCCCAGGAACCGGTTCCGCTCCCACCTGCCCGACCTGACGTGCAGGTGCGCCTGGGGTATCCTGCGGGCCAGACACAGGATGAGCCCGATGGTATGCTCGGCCACCGCCACCGCGTTACCCCCGGGCGCGTTCACCACCACGATGCCCGCCCGGGTGGCAGCCTCCACGTCGATGTTGTCCACCCCCACCCCGGCGCGCCCGATCACCCGGAGCCGGCGCGCGGCGGCAATGGCCCGGGCGGTGACGCGGGTGGAGCTGCGCACCAGGATGGCATCGTAGTCTCCGAGGCGTTCCACCAGTTCTTCCTCCCGCAGGGGGCCGCAGACGTCCACCTCGGCCTCCTGCCTGAGGATGCTGATCCCTTCCTCCGCTATACCGTCGGTCACCAGGATGCGCATTCCCCTCACCCCTCGGCGCCCAGTACTTCTTCCGCAGCAGCCACCGCCCGCCCGTGTTCCACCTCCAGGCCCAGATCGCGGCAGGCCATCTCCAGGGCGGCCAGCGTTACCACCACGTCCTGCCAGTTCACCCGGCCCACGTGACCTACGCGGAAGATCCGCCCCGCCAGCCGGCCCTGGCCGCCGGCCAGAACCACCCCGTACTTCTGCCGGAGCAGACCCAGGAGCTTCTTGCCCTCCAGCCCGTCGGGCAACACCACGGCGGTCACCGTGCTGGAGGCACAGTCTTCGCCTGCCAGGGTTCCGAGCCCCAGGGCGCGCACCCCCGCCCGTACGGCCCGGGCCAGGACCGCGTGGCGCCGGAACACGTTTTCCAGGCCCTCGGCCTGCAGCATGCGCAGGGACTCCCGCAGCGCATAAAGGAGCGACACGGCCGGGGTGTACGGCGTCTGGGGGGTGGGCTGCTCCAGGAACCGCCGGGCGGCGGCAAAGTCCCAGTACACGCTCCGGCACCGGGTCCGACCCGCCTTTTCCCAGGCCCTGGGGCTGAGGGCCACCAGGGCCAGGCCGGGCGGTGTCATCAGCCCCTTCTGGGAGGCCCCCACCACCACGTCCACGCCCCACTCGTCCGGGCGCAGTTCGATGGCACCCACCGAACTGATGGCATCCGCCACCAGCAACACGTCGTCCCTCGGGATGGCCCTCCTGATCCCCGCCAGGTCCATGGTGACCCCGGTGGAGGTCTCATTGTGCGTCACCACCACCATCCCGATGGACGGGTCCTCCTCGAGGGCCCTGGCCACCGCCGCCGGCTCGACCGCTGTCCCCCACTCGAAATCGAGAGTGCGTACGTCGGCTCCGGCCACGCGCATGATCTCGGCAAAGCGCGCTCCGAACTCGCCGGCCACGGCTACCAGCACCCTCTCCCCGGGCGCGACCAGGTTGGCCGCCACCGCTTCCATGCCCCCCGTGCCGGCGGCGGGGAACAACAGGACGGTGTTACGGGTCATCAGGATCCGCTGTAACCCTTCCGTCACTTCCCGCAGAAGAGCGCCGAACTCCGGGCCCCGGTGGTTGATCATGGGTGCTGCCCCGGCCAGCGCCGCCCGCACCGGGACGGGCGTGGGGCCGGGGATCATGAGGCAATGCCGATCCACGACGCCTTCCTCCTTTCGTGCCACGTCTCCTGGTAGCAAAAAGCCCCCCGTCCCCTGATCATCGGGGACGGGAGGCTGCCTCCCGCGGTGCCACCCCGCTTGCCGCGCCGCTCCCGTGCTCCTGTACCACCGGCGCGGCCCCTTAAAGGGCCGTAACGGGCCCCACCGTCAGGCTTCCGGGCCACCCGTGCCTGCCCTCCGGGCCGGATTCCCCGGGACGGCGAGGACCGGCTTGCACCTGCCGCCGGCTCTCTCGACCTCCCGGCCCGGGTAGTTAGCCCATCATCGGAGTAACTACTTAGCGCATAGTCTACCGGGAAGCCCCCCGGTTGTCAACGGGGGGCCCTGGCGGTTGGGGCGCCTGGCGGGGTGTCACCGCGACCGGGCCGGCAAAAGGTATCATCGGGATGCGGCAGGGCCTGGCGCAGGCCCGCCACCAGTTCGCGCACCGAGCGCACCGCCTCCTCAGGGGATGCCGCCGCATCCACCCGCGCTACCAGGCTGCTGCCCACTATGACCCCGTCGGCAAAGCGAGCCACCTCCCCGGCCTGCTGCGGCGTGGAGATGCCGAAACCGACCAGCACGGGCAACCGGGTGTACCGGCGTACCCGCTCGACCAGCTCGCGCGCTCGCGCCGACACCTCAGGCCTGGCGCCGGTCACGCCGGTCACGGAGATGCAGTAGACGAAACCCTGGCCGGCCTCGACTGCCATCCGGATGCGGTGGTCGGGGCTGGTGGGAGCCACAAAGGGTATGAGCGCCAAACCGTGCCGCCGGGCCAGCCGGCCCAGTTCTCCCGCCTCCTCGGGAGGGAGGTCGGGCACCAGCAGTCCCGCCACGCCTGCCGCGGCGGCGTCCCGACAGAAAGCCTCCGGGCCGTACCTGAGCACCGGGTTCACGTAGGTCATCACCGCCAGCGGTACTCCCGATCGGACCACCCGGCGCGCGATCTCCCAGGTCCACGCCACCCGGAACCCTCCCCGGAGGGCCCTGGTGGCCGCCGCCTGGATGACGGGCCCGTCGGCGAGGGGGTCCGAGTAGGGCACCCCGATTTCCACGCAGTCCGCCCCTGCCTCCCCGGCCGCCTCCACCACCCGCACGGTGGTTTCCAGGTCGGGGTGACCAGCGGTGAAGTAGGTCACGAGAAGCTTGCCGCCTCCACCCAGGCACGCGGCAATCCGTTCCGCCAGGGGATTACGGTCCATCCCCGTTCCCCCCCTTACGGCCGTGCCTGTCCAGGACCATGGGAACGTCCTTGTCACCCCGGCCGGACAGGCACACCACCACCACGTCGTCGGGTTCCAGCCGCGCCGCGAGCTTCTCCAGGTAAGCCACCGCGTGGGCGCTCTCCAGGGCGGGGATGATGCCCTCCAGGCGGCTCAGCAACCGGAAGCCCCTCAGGGCCTCGGCGTCCGTGACCGCCACGTACTCGGCCCTGCCCGTGCTCTTGAAGAAGGCATGTTCGGGGCCCACGCCCGGGTAGTCCAGCCCGGCGGAAACCGAGTGGGCCTCCCGCACCTGGCCATCTTCGTCCTGGAGGAGATAGCTGTAAGAGCCATGCAGGACCCCCCGGGACCCGGCGGTCAGGCTGGCCGCGTGCCTGCCGGTCTCGATCCCTTCGCCGGCCGCCTCCACCCCCACCATGCGCACGCGGTCAGAATAGAAGGGGTGAAACAGTCCCATGGCATTACTCCCTCCTCCCACGCAGGCCACCAGGTAGTCGGGCAGCCTGCCCTCCAGTGCCAGTATCTGTTCCCTCACCTCCCGGCCGATGACCGCCTGGAAGTCCCGCACCATGGCCGGGTACGGGTGAGGCCCCACCACGGAGCCGATGACGTAGTGGGTTGTCTCCACGTTGGTGACCCAGTCCCGGATGGCCTCATTGGTGGCGTCCTTCAGGGTGCGGCTCCCCGACCGCACGGGGATCACCTCAGCACCCAGCAAACGCATCCGGAACACGTTGAGTTCCTGCCTGCGCATGTCCTCCTCGCCCATGTAGACGTGACAGTCCAGCCCCAGCAGGGCAGCGGCGGCAGCGGTGGCCACCCCGTGCTGCCCGGCACCGGTTTCCGCGATAATGCGGCGTTTTCCCATCCGTTTGGCGAGGAGCACCTGCCCCAGGGCGTTGTTGATTTTGTGGGCCCCCGTGTGGGCCAGGTCCTCCCTCTTCAGGTAAACCCTGCCCCGCCCCAGGTGTTCCGAAAGCCTGCGGGCAGCATACAGGGGGGTCGGCCGCCCCACGTACGTCCGCAGGTATTGATTCAGTTCGGCCCCGAACCCCGGGTCGGCGAGGGCCTCGCGGTATGCCTCCTCCAGCCCATCCAGGGCAGCCATCAGGGTCTCCGGGACGAACCGGCCCCCGAACTCGCCGAACCTGCCCCGTTCATCCGGCCACGGGTACACTGCCACCCCGCTCACCTCCACCCGATCTCCTCTCCCACCGGCGAACCGCCCGCACGAAGCACCGCATCCGGTCCCTGTCCTTCATCCCGTCCACCTCCACCCCGGTGGAGACGTCCACTCCGGCGGGGCGCAGGCGCTCGAGCACAGCCCCCACGTTGTCCGGAGTCAGACCACCCGCCACGATCACGGGCAGGGGCAGCACCAGCCCCACGGCCAGGCTCCAGTCCCAGGTGGCTCCCGTACCTCCCCACCCGGCCCTGGTGTCGAGGAGGAGGTAGTCGAGGAGGCCGACCAGCCGCAGGGCCTCCTGGAGATCCCGCCGGCCTCCGGCCAGGGACGTCGCCAGCACTATCGTGAGGTCGGGCCGGAGCTGCCGCAGGCGCCTCACCACCCTCTCCGGGCAGGGCCCGTGCCACTGCACCGCATCCAGCGCCACGGCTTCCACCAGGTGGAACAATTCCTCCGGCGGGGGGTTCACCACTACCCCCACCCGGAGCACCCCGGGGGCTACCCGCCCCGCCAGCTGACGGGCGCGCTCGACCGTCACCGCGCGGAGGCTCCCGGGGTGGAAGACGAACCCCACCGCGTCCGCACCCGCCTCCTGAGCCCACTCCACCTCTTCAGGACGGGTGAGGCCGCATATCTTCACCAGCACGCCCACCGGCCCTCACCCCCCAGGTGACTCCCCTGGATGTGCGCCGCGGCCCGCCGCAGCCCCCCGGCGGTCCCGCCGCAGCCCCCGGGTGCCCGCCCCCGCAGGCGACCGGCGAACCCGCACCGGACTGCGGCCTGGGGGTAACCAGCCCGCGCAGGACGGACACCGGCTCGCGGGCGGTGACCAGTGCTTCCCCCACCAGCACCGCGTGAACTCCCACCCGGACAAGGCGTTCCAGGTCGTCCGGCCCCCGCACCCCGCTCTCACTCACCACCGTCACCCCCGGGGGACACAGGGGTGCCAGTCTCTCGGTCACGGTCAGGTCGGTGCGGAACGTCCGCAGGTCGCGGTTGTTGATCCCGATGAGGTCGGCTCCCGCGCGCAGCGCCGCCTCCAGTTCCGCCTCGTGGTGGACCTCCACCAGCACGTCCAGCCCCATCCCGCGGGCCAGGGCATGCAACTCCTCAAGCCGGGCCGGCTCCAGCACCGCCGCGATGAGCAGCAGGGCGTCCGCACCCAGGGCCACCGTTTCGTACACCTGGTACTTATGGAGGATGAAGTCCTTGCGCAATACGGGCAGCCTCACTACCTCCCTCACCGCGGGCAGCTGGTCGGGGTCGCCGCGGAAGTAGCGCCTCTCGGTGACCACCGAGATGGCGCGGGCGCCGTTCTCTTCGTACAGGCGGGCGAGTTCCACCGGGGAGTACCGCCCGTCCATGAGCAGGCCCCGGGACGGCGAAGCCCGCTTGATCTCGGCGATGACGCTCACCCACCCCGGCGGCCCCGCCCTGAGAGCCTCCCGGAAGTTGCGCCGGTCCTTGCTCCGGCGGGCGGCCAGGTCCATGACGGCCCCGAGGGGCAGGCGCGACATCCTGCAGGCGAGATCTTCCCGTACTGCACCGAGCAGCGCATCCAGCAACCCCGCGTTCACGCCGCCTCGCCCCCACCTGTCGCCTCCGTCGTGAACCGGCGCAGGGCCTCCAGGGTGCTCATAGCCCTGCCGCTGTCGATGGCGGCGGCGGCGAGCGCGATGCCCTCGCGGAGGCTGGCCGCACGGCCGCTCACGAAGAGGGCGGCCCCGGCGTTGAGCAGCACCACGTTCCGGCGCGGGCCCCGCTCCCCCGAAAGCACGGAAGTGATGATCTCCGCATTGGTGGCTGCCGACCCGCCCTCCAGGTCACGCTGCCGGGCGCGGGGCAGGCCCAGGTCACGGGCATCCAGCTCTTCCACCCTGACCCCCTGCGGGGTTACCTCGGCGACCAGGTTGGGCCCGGTAGTGGTGAGTTCGTCGAAACCGTCGCCGTGCACGACCAGGGCGTGCTCCGTCCCCAGGAGGAGCAGCACCTGGGCCACCAGTCTCACCAGGGAAGGGGCGTACACCCCCAGCACCTGCCTCCCCGCCCCGGCCGGATTGGTGAGGGGACCGAGCACGTTGAAGATGGTGCGCATCCCCAGCTCCCGACGCGGGCGCGCCGCGAACCTCATGGCCGTGTGCAGGCGGGGTGCGTAAAGAAACCCGATCCCCACTTCGTCCAGGCAGCGCCCCATCGCGCCCGGGTCCAGATCCACCTTCACACCCAGAGCCTCCAGCACGTCGGCACTGCCCGACCGGCTGGATACGCCCCGGTTGCCGTGTTTGGCCACCGGCTGTCCCGCCGCCGCCACCACCAGGGCGGCGGCGGTGGATATGTTGAAACTCCCCGTGCCGTCGCCGCCGGTACCGCAGGTGTCCACCAGCCTCCGGTGGCGGCAGGTTACCCAGGTGGCCACCGCCCGCATGGCCCGGGCGGAGCCAGCCACCTCCTCCGCGGTTTCCCCTTTCATACGCAGGGCCGTCAGGTATGCTCCCATCTGGGAGTCCGTGGCCCGGCCCCCCATGATGTCCCGCATGGCGGCCTCCGCCTCTTCGGCGGAGAGGGAAATGCCGTCGACCACCTTGTGCAGCGCCCCAAGTAGCATCATCTCGCCTCCCTTTCCGCCGCCGGTATCCCGGCCCGGGCCAGGAAGTTGGCCAGCACCGTCTTGCCGTGGACGGTGAGGACCGACTCGGGGTGAAATTGCACCCCTTCTACCGGGTGGACCCGGTGCCTGATGCCCATGATCAGCCCGTCCTCCGTCCAGGCCGTGACCTCCAGCTCCGGCGGCAACGTGTCCCTGTCCACCACCAGCGAATGGTACCTGGTGGCCTCAAAGGGGACCGGGACTCCCCCGTATATGCCCTCCCCCCGGTGCCAGATGGCAGAAACCTTGCCGTGTACCGGCTCCGGGGCCCGCGACACCCTGGCACCGTACGCCACCGCGATGGCCTGGTGGCCCAGGCACACCCCCAGGATGGGGACGTGCGGCCCCAGCCTGCGCACGGCCGCCACGGTCACACCCGCCGCCTCCGGCCGGCCGGGGCCGGGCGAGATCACCAGGGCCCGGGGGCGCATCGCCGCCAGCGTTTCCACCTCGACGGCGTCGTTCCGGTACACCGTTACCCCGGCACCCAGTTCCGCCAGGTACTGCACCAGGTTGTAGGTGAAAGAGTCGTAGTTGTCGATCACCACCACCAATCCTCTCACCTCCCCGGTCGGGCTGCTTCCACGGCCAGGAGCAGCGCCCGCGCCTTGGCCAGCGTCTCCTCGTACTCGCGATCGGGGTCGGAGTCGGCCACGATGCCCGCCCCCGCCTGCACCAGCGCCCTGCCCCCGTGCATGAGCACCGTTCGGATGGTGATACAGGTGTCGGCATTCCCGGAAAAACTGAAGTAGCCCACCGCACCGCCGTAGGGACCGCGCTCGGCAGGCTCCAGTTCACTGATGATCTCCATGGCCCGCACTTTGGGTGCTCCCGTGAGGGTACCCGCGGGGAAACAGCTGGCCAGGGCAGCGAGGGCGTCCACCTCCGGCCGCAACCTGCCCCTCACCGCCGAGACGATGTGCATGACGTGCGAGTACCGTTCCACCTTCATGAACTCGGTCACCCGCACCGTGCCGGGCTCGCAAACCCGCCCCACGTCGTTGCGGCCCAGGTCCACCAGCATGACGTGCTCGGCTCGCTCCTTGGGGTCGGCGAGAAGCTCCCTCTCCAGCGCCCGGTCCTCGGCGGGATCACGGCCCCGCGGCCTGGTGCCCGCGATGGGACGGGTCTCGACCCAGCCGTCCTCGACCCGCACCAGCATTTCCGGAGAAGCCCCGGCCAGCTGCCTGTCCCCCAGGTCGAGGAAAAACATGTAGGGAGATGGATTGATGCTGCGCAGGATGCGGTACACCGCCAGGGGGCTGGCCTCGAGGGGAGCCTCCAGACGCTGGGAGAGCACCACCTGGAAGATGTCCCCCTCCCGGATGTACTCCTTGGCCCGCCGCACGGCCCGGCAGAAGTCCTCCCGCGCCACGTTGCTCCGGAACGAGAGCACTGAGCCACCCGTGCCGCCTGCAGCCGCTCCGGCCGCGTCCCGCGGCAGCGGGCAGGCCGACCCGGGGCGCTCGGCAGGCGCCGGCCTGCCCACCCCCGGCCCGAGGGGCCGGGACAACCGCTCCTCCACCTCGCCGATGCGCGCCGCTGCCCGTCGGTAGGCGGACACCGGGTCCCCACCGGGCAGGGCATTGACCACAACGGAGACGGTCCGCCGGAGGTGGTCGAAAACCACCACCACTTCGGGCATCACGAAAGCCGCTTCCGGCCAGCCGCTGCCCTGCGGGGGTCGGGCCAGCTTTTCCAGCCGGTGCACCCACTCGTACGCCACGTAGCCCACCGCCCCCCCGTAAAAGCGGGGCAGGCTCCCCGCCAGCACGGGCCGGTACCGCGCAAGGTGGGAGCGCAGGACGGCCACGGGATCTCCCCTGGACCGCTCCTCCCTTCCTCTGTCCCGCACCGTGACCACACCCCCCTCCGCCCTCATCTCCCAGAAGGGATGCAGCCCGAGAAAGGAGTAGCGGCCCACGTGTTCTCCCCCCTCCGCGCTTTCCAGCAGGAACACCGGGCCCAGGTCGGCCAGCTTGAGGAGGGCAGAAACGGGTGTCTCCAGGTCTGCCACCATTTCCTGCCAGACGGGAATGACCGCCTCGACCCCGTCCCGCCATGCGCCCTTCCCCAGCGCCACGAACTCCTGCTCTGAAGGCCTCACCACCCTCCCACCTCCCAGTCGCCCTCTGCGCGCGTGCCACCCGGGTCTCCCAGCCGGGCCCGCGGTAGCGCAACAGGCCCTCGTCCGCTGGGACGAGGGC
>JACIYH010000088.1 GCA_014360055.1 Bacillota bacterium
CATGCTTCAACCAAGCTCGGCACTGTGGCACCAGTTTTCACCTCCTGAAGGTGCCTTGCCCGGCTAGCGAGAGGGAACAACAGGTGTTGGGCAAGCCACCGGGTCACGGGCGCTGCCACCGCGTCACCTAATGCGCGGTAGCCGTCGTTATATGTCCCGGGCAACTTAAATCCCGGCGGGGCACCCATCAACCGCGCAGCCTCGTCTAATGTGAGAAGCCGGGTGCGAATTTTCCCGTTGCATACGATTACGACAAACTGGCGAGCGCTTCCTCCCTCCGGCGTGCGGAGACATCCCGCCACACCGTCAAACCGGATCTCGAACCGTTGGCGTTTGATGCCATCGGCTTCCTTCCTAACTCTCCGATAGCCCGTTCCGACGATCACCTTCCCCGTGCGAACAGCAGCGTCAAGCTTCCGTCTGTTGGCCGGGGAGAGCAGCGACAGCAATCGCTCTGTCTTCTCGGGAGGATCGCACGGGGCGTCCAGGTCGCAAAGATCCTGGAATTCGATCCTCCGTGCGGGCGGGCAAGGGAGACGCCACCACACCCAGTCTGGATCCCTCTCAACGGCCTGCCATGCCGTGCGCACGGCTCTTGGGTGGAACACGCTGGTGGGCCCCTTGGATATCAACCCTTCCACTAGGGTACCCTCGTGAACGCCCACCAGGAATGCCCGTGGTCGGCTTTGGGGCAAGAACCATACCGCATCCAAGACAATCGCACCGGCAATGTACCCACGCGCCCTGAGAGCATGGTATGCACTTCTGAAGTATGCACCTCCGTGAGCCACCAGGAAACCGACCACATTTTCCGCTACGATGACCTTGGGACGCGACTTGCTATTCATCTCGTCAAGTACCCTTAGCCAATGCCAAAATAGGCCGGAACGCGTCCCGGGCCCCATTCCGCTCAATCCTCCAGCCAGAGACAGATCCTCACATGGGAAGGATGCCCAACCCAGATCAGCCTGGGGCAGGGCTGTGCCTGAAATCTTCTCAATCGGTGCAACAACAAGCTCGCCATCCCCGAAGTTCGCAGTGTAGACCGCCGCCTTTTTCTTGCAGATGTCATTTGCCCAAACGACTTCAAAGAACGGCGACAACCCATGTCTGACGAGCCCGCTTCCTGCGAAAAACTCTAGCGCTCGAGCGGGATCCGCGGGCGCGTCAACTTGTGCTTCTCCACCTGTCAGCGCAGTCTTCAACATTGCCACCCTCCAAAGCGAGAGTCATACGCAACGGGCTGCCGAATTCCCTCTCGTACCGACGCCGGCGGCTTTTTTGCGGATTGGAGCCCGGCGTTTCCGAACCGCGCATTTCAATTCATCTATCACCGCGTCAAGTCCGATTAGCCACACCAACTGGCCGCCCCGCGCGAGGTCAATGGCCTTGCCAGGCTCGGCTACCATGAGCGGTTTGTTGCCGACCACGATGAACTGACCCGAGGCCAGCGCGATCTTAGACACCGTGTCGCGCAGATACCCGAGGCACCTTCGGACATTCCTACGAGACATCCCCGCATCTAAGAGCTTCTTGAGAACGCGGAGTTGCACCAAGTCAAGATAAGAATATACGCGCGGCGACCCGCGCCCCTGGGACTCGCGCTGGCTGGGCTTGAAGGCACCGGTTTTGTCCCAGTAGGCGAGCTGCCTGCGGCTTAGGCCCGTGTACTTCACCACATCGCTCGTCGTGAAGCCCATAATGTCCACGCCACTCGTGGCTTTCCGCCGCGATTTTTTGACATTAGAGTTCAAGTTAGACCCCTCATGTATTACTTCGACGCGCGTTACCAGCTCCCTCCTCGTTCACTTTCCAGCCGTACTGGGCCGTTGTGTGCGTGCCGAAGCCGGTTAAGAATGCCGTCGACCCCGGCCCAGGGCCGACTTCACTTGCAACCCCCTGCTAATGTAGCGCCGACTCTCCCGTCTTGGGCTCCCCGGCTACTGGCAGCAAAGACGCCTGGCTTTTGGGCCGCAAGGCTTTCCGCCGCCGCCGGGGTGCGCCCCGTTGCCTCGTCCGCAGCGCTGTGGCATGTGACGGCCGGTCGCGATCCCCCCGCCCCGTCGGAGCGAGACGCCGCGCCCAATCAAGGTGCAGGTCCCGAGGCCCAAAGGGAGAACTATGTAGCCGGCGGTGAACTGGTCTGGAATTGGTCGGTGAACCGAGGTTGGCCGGTACCCGCCGCAGCGGAGTTGGCGGTCTGGGCGCTGCTAACCGTTTGCTAACGCCCTGCTAACGAACCGTTCCAGACCCGTTGAAAACGAAGCCCTATCGCCCGGACTGTTCTGGACTTCCGCTTCCCGGGGAGCCCCGCCCGGCCCTTGTGCCTCAACGCTTCCCCGGCCCTTCCCCGCCGCCTGCGCCGATACTCTGGATCATCCAGCGGAGGTTCGAATCCTCCTCCCCCAGCCAAATAATTACTGGGGTTTTCTACGGCTCAAGAGGGGGCAGAAGCGGCAACGCGGGAGTTTTGCCACCCGGTTGCTGACGCGTGTGCTCCCGGCTCCGGCGCATGGGATCGCCTCACACTGGTCGAGGTGGCGGGGCTGCCTCTTCTTGTTGCATGTCGGCCACGGCGTGCCAAGGGGGAGTGCAAGAGCGGCCCCGACGATGTAAGATGACCGCTCGCCATGAGCAATCCCGTCTACGGCATCGAGGAAGAAGTGTTCATCCTGGAGCCCCACCGGCCCACGGTGAGGTCACTCTACTATCTGGCCCGCCTGCTCTGGCGCCACCCGCGCACGTACTACACTCATTCGGCGTCCAACTTCAGCCGGGGTGCGGACCTCAGGCATGGCTTAATGAGCGGAGTCGAAATCTCCACGGAAAGGCACGACACCATTGCCGGGCTGCTAGGGGACCTGGCAGTCCGCCGCCGCGATCTGGCCCGGGTCAGCCAGGGGTTGATCTGTCCCATCGGCAACCTGCCCGATACGGCCGAAGCGACCAACACCTGCGGGCTACACCTGCACATCAGCGGAGTGGACAGGCAACTCGCCTACCGGCGCCTGGTGCGCTACCTCCCCGCCTTTGCCCTGGCCCTCGCCCATGCCCCCCATGCCGGGGGGCGACGCTTCGGGCAGTCGTACCGATGGGTCAACTCCTATGCCCTGGGGCCGCTCCGAACCGATCCGGCCTACCGCTTCCAGGATCTGATCTGGTGGCGGCGCCTCGGCACCATTGAGGTGCGTGTATTTGATCCTTGCCCCGACCTGGGCCGGCTGACCCAAGTGCTGCAGTGTATGCACCTGCTGCTCGGGCTCGGGCGCGGGCAGACGCCGGCGGACCGGGATGACGAAGGCGCGGCCCGTGCGCGTTATAACCGGCTGCGCGAAGAGGCGGCCCGCCTGAGAGGCGAAGTGGCTCCTGAGGGCGGAGAGAGCGACCCCCTGTGCGGGGAAGCCGGCGGGGTATGGGAACTGGTGAGCGAGCTTCGCGAACTCACGGGCTTCACCCCGCAGTGGGTCGCGCACACACCGGCCGATGTTACAGCTATGCTGGTGCAGGAGAAAGGCCTGGCGGCGACATATGTTACCCTCGATGCGGCCTACCGGCAGTGGGCAGGTGCTCCTGCCTGGGATGGACGGCAGACGCCCCTCGTCCTGGGTGCTATCGGGGGCTTCCTGGGCTATTACCTTCCCCGGCTACCCTATACCGTCTGGAAGGCGTGGAGAGAATGGTCCTGAAACCGCTCACCTTATTCATAGCGGCTGGCGCCGTCACCCTCGCCGCCGTGTATGCCTACCTGCGGTGGGTCTGGTTCTTCCGCGACCCCGTGCGGACGCCGCCTGCGGATCCAGCCGCCATCCTCGCCCCCGCCGACGGCAAGGTGATCTACGTACGCCCCATCGAAGAAGGCGCCATATGGTCGTTCAAACTGGGGAGGCCCATTCCCCTTCCCGAAATATTACACACTCGGCACATCCGCCCCGCAGCGGGTGGGTAGTGGGGATATACATGTCGCCCCTCGACGTGCACTATGTGTACGCCCCCGCCTGCGGCCGGGTGGACGAGGTCTCCCACCACACGGCCGCCCGCAACTGGCCTATGGTGGACTTGTGGGAGTACATTCGCCTCACCTGGCTGCGCCGGGTCGTGGACCTGCTGGGAAAGCGGCACCATCTGGAAAACGAGCACCTCACCCTGCGCCTCCGCATGGAGGGCACCGACCAGCAGGCGCCGGGTGGGGACCCCCGGGATCAAGACCTCTGGCTGGTGGAAATCGCCGACCGCTTCGTCAACAAAATCCGCTGCTTCGTGCAACCCGGCCAGGTGGTGAGGGCGGGGCAGAAGCTATCTTTCATCAGCCGGGGGTCGCAGGTGGACGTCATCCTGCCCGGCCCCGGGGTCCGGGTGGTGGTGAGACCGGGGACGCAGGTTTACGGCGCCCTCAGTGTGATCGCCCGTCGGGAGGGGCAACCATGTCCCCTTCCCTGACCTACCTGGCGCTGTTCGTCGGGTTCGCCCTGGAGGGAACCAGCCTGCCGGTCCCGGCCGAACTCATCTGCCTGGTGAGCGGTCACAACATAGCCCTCGGCCTCAACTCTTTCTGGGGGTCGGTGCTGGCCGCCACCGCCGGCAACGCGGCGGGCGGACTGCTGGCCTACGGGGCCGGCTTCCTGGCGGGCGAAAGCCTGCGCGCAGGATCGCGGCCGGGGCGGCTCCTCGGAGTCAACCGGGTGGCCCTGGAGCGGGCCGAGGGCTGGTTCCACCGCCATGGAGCCCTCACCACTTTTACCGCCCGCTGGGTGGGGTTCATCCGGCCAGCCGCTCTCCTCGGTGCGGGAGCTATGCGCATGCCACTGGGGACCTACGCCGTGGTGGGATCGCTGGGGTCATTCACCTACTGCCTGGTCTGGCAGTACCTGGGGTGGAAGTTCGCACCCTGGGTCCGCCAGGCCGTGCAGGGCCACCTGGCCTGGGGGGTGCTGGCATTGGTGGGCAGCATTGCCCTGGGGCTGGGCGCCTTGCGCTGCCTGGGCAGAAAGGCCTGAGGTTGCACAGCACCGTGGTAAGGGAAGTGAGGCCGATCGCAACGAGCAGGAGAAACATGCAGCCGGCTCTGTCATCGGCGCGGTCGCACCCGCGCAAACGCCGCGCCCTCGCCATCGCGGGGCTGGTGCTGGCCGCCTGGATGGTGCTCCGGATCGGGCTGACCGTCTGGCCCGCAGACGTGCTCGCCCGGGAGAAGTCCCAGCTGGAGGTGGGGCAGAGGGAACGCCTTCTGGTGGTGGCACCCCATCCCGACGACGAGATCCTGGCGGCAGCCGGTCTCATCCAGCGGGTCCTCTCCCAGGAGGGCCGGGTCCGGGTGGTGGTGCTCACCAATGGGGACGGGTACTCGCTGGCCGCCCGCGAGTACTTCCGTCGCCCCACCCTGTCATCCAAGGACCTCCTCCGCTTCGGTCGCATCCGCATGGAGGAAGCCCGGCAGGCAGCAGCGCGATTGGGCATGGACCCCCGAGAAGTGGTGTTCCTCGGTTTCCCGGACCGGGGTCTGGCGCGGTTGTTACTCCTGGGGAGCACTCGGTCCCCCTTCACAGGTGCCGACTCGGTTCCCTACCGGGAGTGCCTGCGCCCCGGTGCGCCCTATACGCGGCAGGAACTCGAGCAGCAGTTGCGGGCTGTCATAGCGGACCTCCAGCCCACCGTGGTCCTTTTCCCCAGCGCCCAGGACGGACATCCTGACCACCGGGCCGCCCACTACCTGGTGCGTGACGTCCTTGACGGCGTTTACTCGGGGGAAACGGGCACACCTGCCCGCTTCCTAACCTACCTGGTACACCCCAGGGCCCGCTCCCGGGTCCTGGAGCAGTATCTGGGCTTGCCCGCAGCAATCGACAACAGCGCAGACGCTGAATACCTGGCCCTTACCCCTGCGGAACGAGCGGCAAAGCGCTACGCCCTGGCAGCCTACGTGACCCAGCGCGCCATCTGGAGCAACCTTTTCCTCGCTTCCTTCCTCGGCCCCGCCGAAACTTTCTCCCCCTGAGCCCAACCAGGGGGTTGCAGCGGATGAGGGGGGCGAACACTCCCTCACCTGCAGGGCGTTGGCCACCAGTTTGTAGTGGGTGAGCACGGCGCTCTTGCTCCGGCCGGCGGTGCCGCCCGGCTACGCCCTACCGGAGCAACCCAGGAGGTGGATCCTCTCGCGCACCGCCGTAGCTACTTCCTCCCGGGCCCGGGCGAGATACGGTCTGGGATCCACCCCCGCAGGGTCTTCGGCCATGGCCTCGGCCAGCCCGCGCCTGAATGCCACGTTGAGGGATGTGGCGAAGTTGACTTTGCAGATGCCGGCCCGGATGGCCTCCCGCAAGCTGTCTTCGGCCACCCCGGAACTCCCGTGCAGCACCAGGGGCAAGGCCGTCGCCCGGCGGATCGCCGCCACGCGGGGCACATCCAGTACCGCCCGCTGCTGCGTCATCTGGTGGACGCTGCCCACGGCCACGGCCAAAGCGTCGATGCCCGTCTCCCGGGCGAAACGTGCGGCCTCGTCCGGGTCGGTCATGAGGGCCCGCACCTCCTCGGCCGTGACCCCCACCCGGGGGACACGCCCCAGTTCGCCCTCCACCGACACTCCCGCAGGACGGGCCCATTCCACCACCCGGGCCGTCAGCCGGATGTTCTCCTCAAGGGGGAGGTCGGATCCGTCGAACATCACCGAGGTGAAACCGATCTCGATGCACTGCCGCACCAGTTCCAGGTCCCGGCCGTGGTCTAGGTGCAGCACCACGGGGATGGGGACCTCTCGTGCGGCCACCCTCACCATCTCGGTGATGTGCGCCAGCCCGGCATGGCGGATGGCACCCTGGCTGGCCTGTACTATTACCGGGGCGCGCTCGGCCGTGGCGGCCGTAACGATGGCCTGCACGTACTCCAGGTTGTTGGCGTTGAAGGCGCCCACGGCATACCCCTGCTCCGCGGCCGGTACCAGCACTTCCCGTAACGTCACGAGCGGCACAGCCATCCCCCCGCATTTCGCCCATACGGGGCCCGCCCGCGGCGGTGGCCCCCCGTCCTATCCCGGATCGCCCACAATTCCTCCCACCGGCGCCTCACAGCCCGTCCACCCACAAGCGGAGGACATCGGTGATGCTCTCCACGACCAGGTCAGGGCATACGGCTTCCGGGCCACCATCACCCCCCGGGATCAATCCCCGGGCGGCTTCATCGGTCCGCATGTCGCGCGCCGGGATGGATGCGCTGGCGGATTTGCCGGTCCGCACCAGGATGGCGTAGGCGCCCACCGCCCGGGCCCCGGCCACGTCGGTAGCAGGGTCGTCCCCCACCACCGCCACCTCATCGGGCGCCAGCCCCAGATCCTCCAGGCACGCGGTGAAGAACTCCCGCGTGGGCTTCCCCAATACCCTGGCCTGTTTCCCCGCAGCGTATTCCAGAGCAGCCACCAGCGCCCCGGTATCCAGGTTGACCCCGTCCGGGGCATAGAAGTAGCGCCCCTTCTGGAGGGCCACCAGTTCCGCTCCGCCCACCAACTGCCGGAAGGCCTCGTTAAGCGCGCGGTAGTCGGCCCGGGGGCAGTAACCCACCAGCACGCGGTCCGCCTGCCCGCCGGCAGAGGCATAGGGCCGCAGGAAGTCCTCCAGGTCGGGTCCCACCAGGCAGTGCCAGTGCACACGGGGGTCAGCCTGCATGAGACGCAGGGCCACCAAAGGAGGGTTGATCACCTCGCCGCTGCGGACATCCAGCCCCAGGGCTACCAGCTGCGCCCGTACGCCCTCGGGTGGGCGCGAATCGATGTTGGTGGCAAACCGCAGCAGCAGCCCGCGGCGCCGGAAGCCGTCCAACGCTTCGCCGGCCCCCGGGATCATTTTCCCCCGGAAGACCAGCGTCCCGTCAACGTCCAGCAGTAATGCCTTCCAGCGCATAAACGCCAACCCCCTATCGCGCCTGCTGTCGGGCTTCGCCATTCGGCGCCATCGCTGATGCTGGCGTGGCGCGGTCACTCGACCCGCGTCGGGTTTCGCCACCCCGCTCGGCATGCTATAATGGCTGATGACGCGGGCCTTAGCCCCTGGATTCGGTGGTGCGGAGGGGTGACGGAGCGGTTTATCGTGGCGGTCTTGAAAACCGTTGCGGGACCTAGCGCCCGCCGTGGGTTCGAATCCCACCCCCTCCGCCAGCCAGTCAGTCCCTGCCGTGCTACCCCCTTGCGGAGGCAAATCAACTTGTCCCGCGACACCTTCGGCGCCATGTGGCACCTTTCCTGCGCCGCGGCACGTGGGCGCAGCGACCGACGCCGTGCCATACGTGCCCGTGCATGCGTGCGTCGTGCGTGCCCGTGCTTGCCTAACGGCAGTCCGTCTGCTAGAATTGGTCTCGTGCGGAGGGGTACTCAAGCTGGTTGAAGAGGCGAGTTTGCTAAACTCGTAGTGGGGCGAATGCTCCAGCGCGGGTTCGAATCCCGCCCCCTCCGCCAGCCGATTAGGTTAGAGCGCCAACGGCTTCCGCCCAGACACCGCCCGGGATTAAGGGCACCCCGCCGCGTGCTGACATAGACCATCTTACCAACCAAGCTGCTTCGCCGCCAGCGCAGGTCGTCGCACCAGGCCGCCTGCGCGTATTGTTGTACAGAAGGGAATGAGGGGGCGGTGCCTACCCTTACCTCCCTATGGATATCCCATGCCACTTCTCGATCAGTGGGGAGACGGATCTCTGGGCACCCAGATGGGCCGGGATCGGCCCCGCCCCGGCGATCAGCCTCCTTTTGTCGTCGCTCAACCCTTCCCACTAAACCGCCCTCGCATCGCTCCGCCTGCCCCCTGACCCAGCTACAGTATCCTCCCGCGATGACTATGGCTCCCGTGGTTCAACTGATCCTTAAGCCTGTGCTAAGCCTCCGACTGTTCTTGCCTGCATCCCGCTTTCACAGGAGTCACTGGCGACGGGTCCAATTTCCGACACGATGAGCCGGGTATTGACACGACTCGCGCCCCCGACTATACTGGGGATGTACGCCAGCTTACCCATATCCTCCCAGACCTGTATCCGACGTCACAATCTGTGGGTTGGCCGTACCAGGCGCGGTGTGCTAAATTAGGGGGTGTGGAGGTGGCGGAAATCCCCTTCATCGTCGTGCCCAAGGCCTTACGGGAGCAGTTGGGTGAAGACGGTGCAGAGGCTTTGGTCGGGCTTCTGAATCAGGTAGGGGCTTACGAGCTCCGCGAATTCCGGCTGGGCGTGGAGGCCGCGGTGAACAACCTCGCCGCCACTGTGACTCGTGACATCTCATCCTTGGCCGCAAGAATGAGGGAAGGCGACAACACCCTGCGGGCCGCCATAGATGACTTGCGCTCGGAAATGGAAAAGGGCGAAAACACCCTGCGGACCGCCATAGCTGACCTGCGCTCGGAAATGGAAAAGGGCGAAAACGCCCTGCGGGCCGCCATAGCCGACTTGCGCTCGGAAATGGAAAAGGGCGACAACACCCTGCATGCCGCCATAGCCGACTTGCGCTCGGAAATGGAAAAGGGCGACAACACCCTGCGGGCTGCCATAGATGACCTGCACTCGGAAATGGAAAAGGGCGACAACACCCTGCGTGCCGCCATAGCCGACTTGCGCTCGGAAATGGAAA
>JACIYH010000089.1 GCA_014360055.1 Bacillota bacterium
TCCGGGTACACCTCGTTCTGGATGGTCTGGTTGATGCGTTCCACCTTGCCGCGCCCAGCGGGGTTCTTCCTGCCGCCCAGGATGACCCGGATGCCCAGGGCGGCGCAGGCGGCGCGGAAGTGGCGGGAGACGTGGATCTTGGCCCGGTCCACGTAGATGGCCCCCGGGATGCCGGCCTTGGCCAGGGCCTGGCGCACGCAGTGCTCCAGGCGGGGCAGCTTCTGGTCCGGGTAGAACTGGGCGTGGGGCAGGTAGCGACTGTGGTCGTCGATGACCAGGAACAGATCGGTCTTTTGCCACTTCCCCGGCCGCCTGGGGTCGGGGAGCATGATGCCCGGAGTCTGGTCGATCTGCCACAGTTCCCCGGGTTCCTCCCGCTCGAAGCGCCGGTATGCCCGCGGCGATCCCGGCTGCCTGCGGGTGAGCCCCAGGGTGCGCAGGTGCCGGTGCAGGGTGGCCCGGGAGAGGGACCCCTTGGCCGCCTCCCCGGACGCCTCCAGCATCCGGATGACCTGGGGTACGGAGCGGGCGGGGAGCTCCCGCTTGAGCTGGGCGGCCCGCTCGATGAGGGCGGGGTCCAGGGCCCGCGGCCTGCCCCGGTCCTCCCGGGGTTTGGGCTTCAGGGCCTCGAAGCCACCTTTCCGGTAGCGGGCAAGCCAGGACTTGAGGGTGGAGACCGAAAGCCGCACCTTCTCCCCGCCGGGTGCCTCCCACTCCTGGCCGGCCAGGCGCTCTAAGATGCGGGCCTGCTCGCCCCGGGGGAGTTTGCGCTGCAGGAGTTCGCCGATGCACCCGTAGCGGAACAGCGCCACTTCCACCCTGCGTTCCTCATCGTCCATGCCCCGCACCCCCCGGCCTGGAGCCTACCACCGGGGGTACAGGGCCGAAAACGTCAGGTTGTGGGGGGCACGCAGGCGCCAGCTCCTTCCGTCCTCTGGCAGAAGACCCGCTTCAACCCAGGAGCCTGGTTCCACGAGATACTCGTGCTGGATGAGGAGGCAGAGTATGGCTGCAAAGGAGACGGGATTTCCCTCCTGCCCGGGGCCGGGCTACAGCCAGACGGGGGCCTCGCCCCGCGGCGTGCCGTTGGCTGCCGCCGCGGTGCTCAGGTGGACGTTGCACCAGGCCAGGCGCCTTGAGGCGGGGAAGTCCAGGCCGGGGTCCAGGCGCCGGCAGGCCAGGAAGAAGGCACCGATTGCGGCGTCAAGGAGCCTCAGGCTGTCGCCGCCAAAGGGCCGTAGCAGGGTGTCCAGGTCCAGTTCGGGGTCAAGCCGCCTGGCGTCGCGGGAGAGTATGGCCACGGCCCTCTCCGCCACCTTGCCGATGCGGCGTATCCAGCGCTGCAGGGTGCGGAGCGACACCTGCCCCATGGCGTTGGCTAGCCGGTACCAGGAGTAGCCCTTGAGGCGGAGGCGGAAGGCCCTGTCGACCAGGATCATGAGCCCGGGCCGGTGAGGGGCGAGGAACCAGGGGAGGATGGCGTGGCTCCTGCGGCACCCCGGGCACCGCAGCCTGCAGATCTTGACGCCGATCCTGCGGCGCCGGTAACACCCGTGGCCCTGCATCCTCCGCCCGCACTTTGGGCACCTGCGGGGCAGGGCCCGGCGGGCTTGCTCATCGCCGGCTTCGTAGCGGGAAAGCCAATCTCTGTACTGCTTGACGTTTGAGCCCAGGTTTCTTACGATGATCAACGGGATCAAGGTACCAGAACTCTGGTCCCAGCAGGCAGGCCTCTTGCGTGGTAAAGGCGGCAGGAGGCCTGTCTCTTTCTGGACCCGGTGAGGACCCAGCAGGAAGTTCCCCTCCCCATGGTGCTTTCCCTCTTGGTCAAGCCAATGTGAGACGAACCGGTCCGCTCAGGTTAAGAAAGCGCGAGACGGTACAGCTGCTTACAAGAAGTGGCTTGCCTACGGGCACATACATGGTGAGTTCGAGAAGTCGCCTGGGCACACGCCGGTGAAGATACGCGGCAACCCCAAGAAGGTAAAGCACGAGAGGAAGAAGCGCTGATGGAATGGGCTCCCACGCCCAAACAGGAGGAGTTCCTGAGCGCGACCGAGGAGGAGGTTTTCTTCGGTGGCGCTGCCGGTCCTGGCAAGACGACGGGGCTTTTGATCTTCCAGATACTGCGCAGGCAGCAGATTCCGGGCTCACGCGGGCTGTTTCTGCGGCGCACGTTCCCTGAGCTTGACCGCTCGGTGATCCCGCAGGCGCAGGTGATGCTGCACAACGTTGCCAAGTGGGAGTCGCAGCACTACCGGTTCCGGTTCCCGAACGGCTCCATCCTGGAGTTCGGCCACGTCCAGGAGGAGAAGGACCTGCTGAAGTACCAGTCGGCGCAGTACGAGGACATCTGTTTCGACGAACTGACGTCCTTCATGGAGGAGCAGTACCTGTTCCTCTTCTCGCGGTGCCGCACCGCGCTCCCCGGCGTGGTGTGCTACATGCGGAGCGCGTCGAACCCGGGCGGGCCGGGCCACGGGTGGGTGAAGAAGCGGTTCGTTGACCCCGCGCCCCCGAACACGCCTTTCGAGGTGCGGGTCGTCGTGGACGGGCGGGAGAGGGTCTGGCGCAGGCGGTACATTCCAGCGACCTTGCAGGACAACCCATATCTGTCCGAGCAGTACCGGACGATGCTGGCGGCCCTGCCGGAGCACCTGCGCAGGATGTACGAGCTGGGTGACTGGGACGCGACGGCGTCATCCGCATTTCCCGAGTTCCGCCGCGACGTTCACGTCGTGGAGCCATTCGAGGTTCCCGACGGCTGGACGATCTGGCGAGGGTTCGACCGTGGCTTTTCCAGTCCGTTCTGTTGCCTGTGGCTGGCGCAGGACCCGGACGGCAGGAGGTACGTCGTGGACGAGCTTTACGGGGCAGACAGGGATGGCAAGGGGCTGAGGATGGACGCGACGGACGTGGCGGCACTGATCCGGCAAAAGGACCGCAAGTTCGGAAGGCAGAGAATAGTCGGCTACGCCGACCCCGAGTGCTGGACGAAGCAGGACCAGGCACCCAGCTGGGCCGAGAAGCTGAACCTGGCCGGGTGCAACTTCGTGAAGGCGGTGAGGGACCGGGTGATGGGCTGGATGGAGGTGCACCACAACCTGCGTGTGCCCGAGGGCGGCGAGCCCGTCCTGCGGATCTTCTCCACCTGCCGCAACCTGATACGGCAGCTTATGACGGTGCCTCCTTCACCCGCCGACCCAGACGACGTGGACACCCAGGCCGAGGACCACGCCCTGGACGCATTGCGCTACGCCCTGATGGCGTACCCGCTGAGGCCCAAGGTGGTCGTGCCGGAGACGCCTTACGAGGCGATGCTGAGGCGGTTCGGCGGGTGGACGGGCAGGGAGGAGGAAGTGGTCTGGGCCGAAAGGAGAGAGGCGATTGCTTGAGGCTGTGTGCGTGACCGTTGGCTTCGTCTTCGGAGCCCTGGCGGTGTTCCTGAGCTACACGATGGGACTGCGCCAGGGCTTCGCGCTTTCCAGGGGCGTGCAGCCATCGCTTGAGATGCGCGCCCCGGTTCGGATGGAGCAGCCCGTCGTGGAGGAACCAGACGAAGACGACTGGGCCAGGAGGGAGTAAGACGTGGAGGACGTGTTCGAGAGGTGGCGGTCGGAGCCCGGCGCGGTGGCGCAGAGCCTCGCGCAGGAAGCCGAGGCCGAGATGCGCCGCGAGTGGTACCCGACCTGGGAGCGGTGGCGCAGGAAATACCGCAACAAGTGGTACCTGAAGCCGCCGCAGCCCGGACTTCCTGGCACCGGGCAGCCCGTGTATTCCACCAACTACATCTTCTCCACGGTGCAGATCGCGCTCGGGTACGTCCGCGAGAACCCGCCTGTGGTGACGCTGGAGCCGGTGGAGTCGGGCGACCGCGAGGAGGCGCGGCTGCTGACCGAGTTCATCCGCGCCGACCTCGACCCCTGGTTCCAGCCCGTGCTCCGCAAGGCACAGCTTCAGGCGCTGCTCCTGGGCACGTCCTACCTGAAGACGTACTACTCGCCTGAACACGGCAGGGCCGTGATAGACGCGCTCGCACCCGAGGAGGTGCTGCTCGACCCGCTGGCACAGGACTGGAGCCAGCTGCGCTTCCTCGTGCACAGGGTGCGCCGGCAGGACCCCGGCTGGGCCAGGGTGCGCTACGGGCTCCATCTGGACGCGAAGGACAAGGTGGACATAGACGAGTTCTGGATGCTCGTGCCCGAGATTGACGCCGAGGGCAACCTGGTTGGCAGTCGGTGGGAGTTCGTGCGGGCGGTGGGTGCGGAGGCGGTATCCGAGCCGCAGGCGAACCCGTACAACCATGCCATGCTGCCTGTCGTTCCGCTGTACGCCATCGAGCCCGACCAGGGCCTGCTGGGCATAGGCGTTGCCGAGGTCATAGAGCCCCTACAGGACCAGGCCGACGCGCTGGACATGCAGATATACCGCATCATCCGCAAGACGGCCAACCGATGGAGGTTCGTTGGCTCGGGAGCAGGCATAGACGCCAGCCAGATACGCGATGACGGGGGCTCCTATAACGTGGCTGACCCCAACGCCATCAGGTGGGACACGCCGCCGACCCTGCCGGGGGAGGTGTTCGCCTACCGCGCGGACATCGACCGGCGCATCCAGCTTGTGTCTGGCATCTTCGACGTGGTGATGGGCCAGACCCCGCGCAGGATCACCGCCGCGTCCGCCATCAGCCTGCTCCAGGACGCGGCCTACCGGCGCATCGGTTCGATCAACGACAGCTTTGCCGCGTCCATCGCGCTGGCGCTGTACCAGTACCTGCACGTCGTGCTGCAGTTCTACCCGACGCAGAGGTTCGAGCGCGTTTTGGGCTCCGGCGTCAGGGTGGTGGGCAACTACCCTGAGGGCATGGTGGACCCTGCGGAGAGGGAACGGTGGAAGGCTGAAAACGGCATCGCACTGGTGCTCGGGGACGTGAAGCCGATGTACGACGTGCGCGTGTCCATGGAGTCGGCACTGCCGCAGACCAAGTCGCAGCGCGCGAGGATAGCCATGGAACTCCGCACCATCGGGGTGCTGGATGACCAGGCGGTGCTGGAGGCGCTTGAGTGGCCCGATTGGGAAGAGATCGTTGCCCGCAAGCAGGCGGCCCAGGTGCAGGCCATGCCGTCCCTTGAGGCAAGGCAGTACGAGAACATGCCTGCGGAGTTCAACCCGCTGGCGCAGCTTGCCATGCAGACCCCGAAGGGGGGTCCGTGATGCCTTTCCGCTCTAAGGCGCAGTGGCGCAAGTTTGCGGCGATGGCAAAGAGGGGTGAGATCAGCGAAGCCGAGTTCAAGGAATGGGTGGAGGAGTCGAAGCCGTACAAGAAGCTACCCGAGAGAGCCCCCAGCGGACGGCGCACCGGGGGCTCCAAATTTTCGCGCCGGAGAAAGCCGACGGGCTCTAAACGGAGTGGCCGACGGGCCTAAAACGGGGGTGTCTTGAGTGGGCGCGGAAGAGAAGGACATCGTCCAGCCCCAGGACGCGCAGGGGCAGACGGACGCGGCGACCGACGCGCAGGCGGGAGCCGCGAAGCCGGGTGGCCTGCCGCCCGAGATCCAGGAGCGGGTAAACCAGATCATCGAGAAGCGGCTGGGCCGCGAACGCAAGAAGTGGCAGTCATACGAGGCCTGGAAGCCCGTCATCGACTTCTTCTCGCAGAACCAGGAAGCCGCGCAGAAGCTCCAGGAGTTGATCGACTCCTACCAGGAGGCCAACGCGCAGCTTGCCGTTGCTTCTGTCGAGCAGAAGATGCAGACGAAGCTCGCCACGGTCGAGACGCTGCTTGACCTGCGCACCGCTGATCCCGTGTTCCGCCAGCATGAGCAGGAGATCCGCGACTACGCGGACGAGTTGGGCCTCTCCTTTGACACGCCGCAGGCCATCAAGCTGGCCTACAAGGCGTGGCGCGGCGAGCCAGCCGTGCAGGACAAGCTGCGCAGGATGGCTGAGGCCGAACAGAAGTTGCAGGAGGCCCAGCGCAGGAAGGCCGGCCTCCTTCCGGGACGCGGTCCCGTGCCCGCCCCGAAGAAGAAGCCGACGGAAATGACGGACGAGGAGTTGCTGGCGCAGCACGGGTACTCGTTGCAGGACCTGATAGTGAACGAATAGCGGGCGGTCCCTCCGGGGGCCGCCCGGCTGCTTGGAGGGATGAAAAGTGGCTCTCAACTACGGCGCTCTGACGGCGCTCACGCGGGACAAGTACGTCCCCAAGCTGGTTGACAACTTCTTCAAGTCCACTCCGCTCCTGGCGATGCTCCGCGACCGCCAGAAGGAGTGGAACGGCGGTCCGGCCATCGTGGAGCCGCTGATCCACGGCGAACTGTCTGGCGGCACCTCCTTCTCGGGCTACGACACTGTGACCTACCCGCAGACCACGCCGATTACGGCTGCGAAGTTCGACCCGAAGTTCCTGGTGCAGCCGGTCATCATCGCGGACACCGAGGTGGAGCAGAACACCGGCCCCGAGCAGGTGCTGTCGCTGCTTGAGGCCAAGATGGAGATTGCCCGGCTGACCCTCTCCAAACTGTTCTCCTCGCAGCTTTACGCGGACGGCACAGGCAACTCCGGCAAGGACATCACCGGGCTGGGCGCGGTGCTGTCCGCTAGCTCCACCTACGGCGGCATAGCCGTGGCCGACATGCCCACCTGGGCGGCGCAGGTGAACGCGCTTTCGCCCGCGCAGCCCCTGACCACGTCTCTGATGCGGAAGATGTTCCTCGACTGCTCCGATGGCAACGACAAGCCCGACGTGATCATCACCACCAAGGCGCTGTGGAACCGCTACGCGGAGCTTGCCGAGGGCAGGATCACCGTCACGAGTTCGGTCGGGGAGAAGCTGGCGAGCCTGGGCTTCCAGGTGCTGGAGTTCATGGGCGTACCCGTGGTGCACGATGCCGACTGCCCGGCTGGGTATATGTACTTCCTCAACACGAAGTACCTGCAACTGCGGGTCAGCCCGCGCATGAACTTCACGGCGACGAAGTGGCACCGGGCCGACAACATGATCGCGGACAAGTGCGAGATCCTGTGGGGCGGCAACCTGACGTGCAGCCAGAGGCGGCGGCAGGGCCTCATCACGGGTCTTGACGAGTCCGGCTACTGATGAATGACGCAAGGGGGCTCCTCCTGGAGCCCCCTTCCCATCCGAAGGAGTGGTGAAGCATGGCTTACACCTCTAAGGTGACGTTTTTGTCCTCGGCGGCCCGCACCACGTCGGGCGCGTCGGGCGAACTCAACCTGGGCTACGGCGACGAGATCCTGGTGTTTCTGGACGTGACCGACGTATCGGGCACCTCGCCGACGCTGGACGTGAAGGTGCAGACCAAGGGTCCCGACGGCAAGTGGTACGACATCGCCACCTTTGCGCAGAAGACCGCCGTGGGCTCGGAGGCTAAGGCCATCACAAACTACGGCGAGATCCTGAAGGTGGTCTACACCATCGACGGCACCACGCCGTCCTTCACCTTCTCGGTGACGGGGGTTGTTAAGACCCGTGGCTAAGCTGACGCGGGAGCACCTAAAGCGCATCGTGCGTGAGCACAAGCGGGATGCCCGGCGCATCCGGGACGCTCTGGGGCGGGAGCTTTTGGCTCCCGCCCCGGAGGACATCCCCTACTGGCACCAGGGGCGCTCCAGGGAGGAGCTTGTGGAGTTGCTGCTGAGGGAGGTGCCGGAGTTTGGCAAAGACGAGGGCTGACCTGCGGGCGGACGTGAGGGCCGCTCTGTTCGACACGGCGGCGGCCACCTGGTCTGACACCGTCATCAACGACGCCCTTAACGCGGCCCTGCTTGACCTCTCTTCCGTGCAGAGGGAGGCGGCGGTGTCGGACGTGACGGTGACGGACGGCACGGGCACGCTCCCTTCGGACTGCCTGCTACTCCTGCGCCTAGTGTGGCTACCGACGAAGACGCCCTTGATTCTTTGGCCCTTCCCCGACACGCCCGACCCGGACTCTATCGGCACGCCCACGCATTACACCCTGCGCGGGTCGGCCCTGGTTGTCTGGCCCAAGGCGTCTGGCACGGTGCGGGTTTCCTACTGGCGCAAGGCAACGTTGCTTGCGTCTGACACGGCTACGATCTCCATGCCCGAGGCGGACGTGGTGGAGAGGATGGCGGTGCACTACGCTATCGCCGCCTGCAAGCACATGGTCGGCGACCCCGACTGGCAGCAGTACGACGCCCTATACCTGCGGGAGCGGGCGAGCTACGCCGACCGCAGGCTTCGGGCGACGCAGGCGGCATACGGCACCATGGCCGCTGAGTACCCGTACCCACCCGCCGACTCGCCGTGGAGGTGGGTCTGATGGCACGGAGGGCTGCTCCTGGCTGGCGCGTTGCCCGCCTCGTGGACATGGGCGGTGGCCTCGTCACTGCCGTTTCGCCCGACCTGTTCAACGACAACGAGGCGCAGTTCGCGCAGTGCGTGGACCTGAGCCAGAAGGGCACTATCCGGCCCGCGCTGGGCAGGTGGGACAGGTACGACAGCCCGTTCTCGCAGTACCCCGTCCGGGGTGTGTACGCCTACTACAAGAAGGACGGCACGAGCCACCTGCTTATGTACTCCGGCGGTGCGCTCTACTGCGACCTGCCCCACTTCGTCCGCACCTTTGACTCGCAGCCCGAGTGGGACCAGGGCTCGAAGCACAACGTGGACACCGCCGCGTCTCCCGGCGACGTGAAGATCGCCGTCCCCGGCAATCCGACCTTCTCCCGCTCCTCCGTCGCCTACACGTCCACCGGCGAGGAGGTCGCAAGCGGGCAGCCGCGCTACGAGACGGGCCAGTTCGGGCAGGCGATCATGATCGAGGAGGAAACAACAAACCTACTCCGCAATAGCGAGGCTTTCGGATCATGGACTCTTCTGGGAACCCCCGTTATAACGTCTGATTCGGCTGCCGCTCCCAACGGGACGATCACTGCCGACACTGTTGGCGACGATGATGCGGCTGGCCATGAAGGGGTTAGACAGGAAGTAACGATTAGTGCAGACACCGCGTTGTATACGGTGTCAATATTCGTAAAGAAGGACACTGTTACAACTCGTTTCCCTTCTCTTAACTTCGGATTTCTTGATTCTGGTGGAGCTAGTGTCAGTTGGGTTGGCGTCAGGATTGATACAACGAACGGGCAAACTTACGTTTGGGCAGGCACTCCCACCAACGTTTCTGTTCAGGAAATCAATGGTTACTACCGACTATCGTACAGTTTACAAAATCCGGGCACAGGTGTCAAGGCCCGTGTAGATTTCTGGCCTGCCCACAGCACAACACACACAGGAGCCGGCGATCG
>JACIYH010000009.1 GCA_014360055.1 Bacillota bacterium
CCCGCCCTCCCCTGAAGATGACTTCCTCCGTGAGCGGTGGCGACGGCAGGCCGTCGTCAACGACCGGCCAGCAGGCAACTCTCCAGCAACTCCGAGGTAGCACCCCGGCACAACCTAGCCGCGGTCGAGCCCCGCCAGAGCCCACACCCCCGGCCCCGGGGCGCACGCCTCCCCGCCCTCGAGGGCCAGGCCCATCCGCTCGCCGATGCCCACGGGTGTGAACCCCGTACTCTCGAAGGCGGCCATCACCTCGGGACAGGCTGGGGCAGCCGCCACCACGCGCGCACCGGGCGGGGCGCCGCAGAGGTCCCTCGAGACGCCGCCTGCAGCGCCGGCGGTGCCGGCAGGCCCGCCCGCGTCCCCGGGCCCCATCTTCCTGATCACCTCACCCAACGGCATCTACACCTCCAGGTGATATCCCACCGGCTTGGGGAAGCACATGCGAGCCACCGGGCGTCCCGCAGGAGACCGCCACCATCACGCCCCGGGAAGCCACCTCCATGCGAAGGATATCCACCACCAGGGCGTCCCCCGGCTCTGCGCCCTCCACCGCCAGGGACCGGTGGCGGGATTGATGGTGGCCCAGCCCACGCTGGCGAAGAGATCCCGTTCTGGGAGGATCTGGCTGGAGAAGCAGTTCCTGGTCTCGAAGACCACCTCTTCCCCCGGTTCAGCCACCGCCACCGGCGCGTTCTCCGGCGACAGAGCGTACACTACCAGGTCGTCCCCGATGACCTTCACGCCCATCCCCCCGAATGTCTCTTTGCGTCCCCTGGTACATTCGCCGCCGCCCCGCGGACTCCCCCCGGGGGGTGCCTCGACGGTCGTGCGGAGTCGTATAATGTTGGGAGGAGAGTTTTTCGGGGCCGGCAACCGCGTCACCTGGGGGGATCTGCGGTGAGCGCAGATGGGCGCAGGCGATGGGCCAGACGGTTTGCCAACACCTTGACGGCCATGAGGGGAGCCATCACCCTGATGATAGTGCTGGAGGCCAAACGCCTCCCCGCCGAGGCCGTCCGCCGCGTGATCCTCCTCAGCCTGGCCGGCTGGACCACGGATGTGCTCGATGGCAAGCTGGGGCGCTACTCGCGCCTCCCCGGCGGGATCTGGGCCCGGCTCGATCTCCCTCTCGACATGGCCATGACCTGGACCATTGGCTGGGTGTTTTCCGTCTGGGGGTACTACCCCCAGGACGTCTACCTGGGATACACCCTTTTGGCGACGGTGGCCACCCTGTTCCGGCCCAACCGCACCACCGTGATGGCTTTTTCGGCGCCCGTGACCGCCCTCCCCCTGTGGATGAGCTGGCGGACCGACCCCAGGCTCGGCCTCGCCTACCTGGCCTGGGTCCTGGCCGTGCTGTACCTGGACTGGCGCCGCTTCTGCGGGGTGGTGGCCTCATTCATAAACGGCCTGCCTCCGCGCCAGCGCGAGTACTTCCTGCGCCTGCTCCACCCCTGGCTCAAGGACGCCGAGTAGCGGCGTTTACCTGCGGCCCTCACCACCATTGGGCAGCCGCCAAGCTCACCCCAGCTCACCCGGGTCCTCCCCACACAATAGCAGTTACGGTGCAGCGCCGGATTCTGTAACACCACCCTTTGAGTTGGGTCGGCGAAAAATCATAATGTGCCGTTCAAGGCGGAACTTGGGCCCCTATGTGGCTACCCGGGAGGCAGGACACAGACAGAGGGGGTCGAAATACCACTTTGACGCGCCTACCCGCCATTCGGTCGGGAGGAGAGCAGATAGCATTGGTGTTGTCTTTACGGGAAGCACTCAACATGGGGGCGCTGAAGCGTGCGGTCCTGCTGACCGGGGAGCACGGGCTGGACAGGCCCGTCGAGTGGGTGGAGGTCCTGGAGACTCCCGACGGCGCCCGATGGGTCCGTCCGCGTTCCCTGGTATTGACGACCTTCTACTCCGTCAAGGACGACCCACAGGCACAGCGCACCGCGGTGGATCAACTCATCTCCGTCGGTGCATCCGGACTGGCGGTGGCGCTCAGACCCGGGGTCAGGCTTGCCACGGAAGTATGGCTGCCCGTGGCGCAGGCCGCTGACTTCCCCGTGGCGCAACTTCCACCCGATGTGGCCTACTGGCAGGTCATGGCCCCCGTCATCGAGGCAGTAGTGGCAGGCCGTCTGCGCCCGGCGGAAGGGGGGGTTGGCTTGGGTTCCGCCCCCGCCGCCACCCCCGCTGGCCCCGGCGGACGTAGCCTGCAGGAGTTGATACAGGAGCTGTCCCTGTTACTGGGCGGGCGCCCTGTAGCAGTGGCCACCCAGGACCGCAGCATCCTCGCTTCGACCGTTCCCATTCTGCCCCCCTTGCGTCACGCGTTCGCCGCGGCTCTGGCGCAGGGAGAGGGCCAACCCGGCAACTGCGGGGGCTGGCGCATCACTACCGGCGACAACGGGGCATGGAGAACCTGCTGGGCTTACCCCATCCGGGTGGAGCACCGGTTACTGGGGTTTCTACTCCTGGGGTTCAGCGAAGAACCGGCCGGGGGAGATGCTCTCACCCTCAAGCGGGGTATAGCGTCGGCCGCCCTGGCTCTTGCCAATCACCGCGTGACGACGGAGGCGGCCTGGAGGATGCAAAACGAACTCCTGGTGCAACTGCTGTCGGGTCAGGTCCATGACGACCGCGAGGTGGCAACGGACGCCGCCGCTCTCGGGTGGTCTTTGGGGGGTTCAAGGGTGGCACTTGTCATCGAACTCGACCTTCACCCCGGGGTGGCGCTGGCAGAAAGGGTAGACTCCATGCGGGCAGCCGCAGAGGCCGTCTCCGGTGCCTTCCTGGAGAGAACCGGGGAGCGACGCGCGCCCGCCGGGACTTTTGAGGGAACCGTAGTGTCTTTCCCCGCCGTGGTATCCCCCCGTCGGGGAGGAGAGGTGGACGATCTCCAGCGGGAAGAAGCAACCGGCGCCGTCGTCGTTCAGGCCCTGAAGGGCTCCCTTGGTGTCCCCTTCCGGTGCGGGATTGGGCCGCCCTTCCGGGGCGTTGACAAGCTCAGACACAGTTGGACACGCGCGCGGCTTGCCCTCGATATCGGCAAGACGGTCCAACCCGACCGGAACCTGCACCTGTGGGATGAGATCGAGCTGTTCCACATTGCTTCCGTGGTGGCCGATACGGACGCGGCCCGGGAACTGCACGCCCGCATCGTAGAACCGCTGGCCCGTTACGATGCCGACCACCAGGGGAAGCTGCTACCCACGCTGGAGGTCCTCATCCGGGCGGGCGGAAACCGGAGCGTCGCGGCACGTCACCTCTACCTGCACCGGGGAACCGTGAAATACCGCGTGCAGCGCATGGTAGAAGTGCTGGGATTCGACCCGCTGGCCCCGCGCATGTTGCCCAAGGTGGCCCTGGGCGTGGCGCTCTGGCGCCTGGGATCCCGTCGGTTTCGCCACATTGGACAAGCGGACGGGTGCCAATTTTGATTAAGCAGTTCAAAGGACACTCCCCTTTACTGTGCGAAATGGTCAGTCAACTGCGGACCGGCCGGGGCACACAAACGGAGGGGGTGACGAAACTGCTTGAGGATAACTTGTCCCCAGGAATCGCCCTTCGCCGAAACGTGGCAGAAGTGGTCAGAAAAGGAGGGACACGGTGATGCGGGCAGGGTGGACGGGGAGACGCCAGGGGGTGTGGCTGGTGGCCCTGCTGGCAGCGGTTCTGGGAGTGGCGCTGGTAGCTGCCTCTTGTACCAGATCGGCGGCGCCCCCCCAGCCCAAAGAAACCAGGTTAACGCGTGTGGACCTCTACGGTGACCCGGAGAATCTGGATCCCATCCTCAAAGACAAGATCACCGCGCTGGTGCTGAACTCGGCCATTTTCGAGCAACTGCTCAACTACGACGTGGTGGAGAAAAAGCTCACCGCCGAACTGGCCACCAAGTGGAGCGCGAGCCCCGATGGTCTGACCTATACCTTCGAGCTGCGTCAGGGAGCTAAGTTCCACAACGGTCGCGAAATCAAGGCCGACGACGTCAAGTATTCGTTCGAGAGGCTGCTCAATCCGGACAACATGTCACCCCTCTCTTCGACGCTGGCATCCATCAAGGGAGCCAAGGAGTTCACGGAGAAGAAGGCAACCGAGGTTGCCGGCATCAAAGTGACCGGCCCGTACAGCCTCACTATCGAGCTGGCCGAGCCCGATCCCACATTCCTCCTCCGGCTGACCAACATCTGCTGTTCCGTAGTCCCCAAGGAGGAAGTCCAAAGGCTGGGGGCGGACTTCGGCATGAAGCCGGTCGGAAGCGGGCCTTACAAGTTCGACTCATGGGTGAAGGACTCCAAGGTGGTGCTCAAGGCCAACAAGGAGCACTGGGCGGGTCCCCCCAAGACCGAAGTCATCGAGACCGTGATCGTCAAGGAGGCCGCCACCCGGGACGCCATGTTCGCCGCCGGGCAGATCGACTACATGCTGATCGGGGATCCCCAATACCTGAAGTACAAGAACGACCCCAAGTGGGCCAACAACCTGGTCGAAGTACCCGAGCTCTACACCCGGCACATCGCCTTCAACTGCCAGAAGCCTCCCTTCGACAACAAGCTGGTGCGGCAGGCCATCAACTACGCCATAGATCGTAAGGCACTGGTAGACACCCTGCTGCAGGGAAAGGCGTACCCGGCCACGGGACTCTTCCCTCCCACTCTGATGGGATATGATCCCGAACTCAAGGGCTACTCTTACGACCCCGAGAAGGCCAAAGCCCTGCTGAAAGAGGCGGGATACGCCAAGGGCTTTGAGTTCGAGATCGTGTGCACCTCCCACCCCGCCTGGGGCCTGCCGGTGGTGGAAGCCATACAGCCCTACCTGGAGGCCGTCGGCATCAAAGTCAAGCCGGTCCTGGCCGAGTGGGGGGTTATGATCGACCGAGGCAACTCAGGGGACTTCCAGGCCTATATGTACTCCGTGTGCGGAGCCGTGCACCCCTACGACTGGGTGCTTCTGTTCCACAGCAAATCCTTCGGGGGTGCCGGCAACCGCATGCGGTACAGCAACCCGGAGGTCGACCGGCTGGTGGACCAGATGAAGGTCACCACGGACGAGTCGGAGATGGTCCGGCTCGCCCGGGAGGCGGAGAAGATCATCGTGGACGATGCACCCTGGTGGTTCTTCAATTACAACAAGGCGGTCATCGTCCATCAACCGTGGGTGAAGGGTCTCATCCCCAACCCGGTGGACATGGACTACCAGCCCCTCGACAAGCTCTCCATCGAAGGCAAGCCATAAACTGCGGGGGAGGGGTCCCGGACCCCCGGGATAACGGCGCCCGGGGCTCCTCCCCCTCGCGCGCGGAGGTAACGGACCCTGAGCAGGTATGTATGGCGTCGCCTGTTGATGCTGCTTCCTCTCGTCGTGGGCATTACCCTGGTAACCTTCGTGCTCATGAACGTGATACCGGGCGACCCCACCATCAGCCTCATGGACCCCAAGCGCGGCCAACTGGATCCTCAGGCGGCCGAGCGCATCCGGCAGAGGTGGGGGCTCAACGACCCCGCCTACCTGCAGTACCTCAAGTTCCTGTTCAACGCCGTACGCGGGGACCTGGGCTTTTCCTTCCGCTTCAACCAGCCCGTCACCCGCATCATCCTGGAGCGCTTTCCGGCCACCCTTGAACTGGGCCTGGCCGCCCTGGTGATCGCCACGGCGGTAGGTGTGCCGGGCGGCATCGCGGCCGCCGTGCGCCAGGGGGGCTGGCTGGACGCCTCCCTGATGGGATTCTGCGTGGCGGGCGTGTCCATGCCCGTGTTCTGGCTCGGGCTTCTCCTCATGTATCTCTTCGCCGTGAAGCTGGGCGTGCTCCCGGCAGGGGGGTACGGGTCTCCCTCCTTCCTGGTGTTGCCCAGCCTGACGCTGGGCCTTTCCTCCATGGCCATGCTTTCCCGCATGACTCGCTCCGCCATGCTGGAAGTCCTCCGCCAGGACTACATCCGGACCGCCCGTTCCAAGGGACTGGCCGAGCGGGTGGTGGTGTACAAGCACGCGCTGCGCAACGCCCTGGTACCCATGGTGACGGTCATGGGTGTGCAGGCGGGATGGCTGCTCACCGGTGCAGTGATCACTGAGAACGTCTTCGGGTGGCCCGGGGTGGGCAGGCTCCTCGTAGACTGCATCGGCCAGCGCGACCTGCCCGTGGTGCAGGGGTGCGTGCTGTTCACGGTGGGCATGTTCGCCCTGGTAAACCTGGTGGTGGACGTGCTCTACGCATACATTGACCCCCGCATCCGGCTGGGACGCTGAGGGAGGGAGAGACAACGCCGCTGGGCAGGCAGCTGTGGCGCCATCGATCGTTCCGCGTGGGGGCCATCCTGCTCGGGGCAGTGATGCTGGCGGCCCTGTTCGCCCCCTGGCTGGCCCCGTACGACCCTATCAAGTACTTCGACAACCGCAACGCCCTCCGGCCGCCCGGTCGCGAGTTCCTGCTCGGAACCGATAACATTGGCCGCGACCAGCTCAGTCGGCTCCTCTTCGGCGCCCGCATCTCCCTCACCGTGGGGCTAGCGGTGGAGGGGGTGGCGGTGGCGGCAGGAACCCTGGCCGGACTGCTGGCCGGGTATTTCGGCGGCCGGGTAGATGAAGTGGTGAGTTGGCTGGTTAACCTGACCTTTGCGTTCCCGGGGCTGCTGCTCGCCATCGCCACCATGGCTGTCCTGGGGCCTGGGCTCACCAACGTGATCGTAGCCCTGGCGCTCGTGAGCTGGCCGGGGATAGCGAGGCTGGTGCGGGGCGAGGCCCTGCGCGTGCGCGAGCAGGAATTCGTCACCGCAGCACGGGCGCTGGGAGCCAGGGATGCCCTGATCCTTGTGCGCCACGTGCTCCCCAACTGCGTGGCTCCCCTGCTGGTGGCGGCCACGCTGGGCATGGCAGGCGCCATCCTGGATGAATCCGCGCTCAGCTTCCTGGGCCTGGGGGTGCAGCCCCCGCATCCCAGCTGGGGGTCGATGCTGGGGAGGGGTCGGGACTACCTCTGGGCGGCACCCTGGCTGACCACCTTCCCCGGCGTATGCATCCTGGTGACCATCCTGGGTCTCAACCTCCTGGGGGACGGCCTCCGCGACGTCCTCGACCCACGCATGCGCGGTTCCAAATAATGAGGGCATGGCCCGGCACGCACCGGGCCGCCGCGCGTACCAGGACGGCTGGCACGCACCAACCGGCCACATGGACCAGACGGCCATGGAACAGGCGACCACGCAGACAGATGGCGGACCAGAGGACTCTCATGAAAGGTGGGACTACCGGACATGGCACTAAAAGGGAAGATCCTGCGCCCGGGAGACACTATCGCCCTGGTGTCGCCCGCATCCCCCGTGCACCCGGATGCTCATGTCTCCATGGAGATGCTGGAACTGGCGAGAAAGCGGCTGCATGACATGGGCTTCCATACCGTGCTCTCGCCCAATGCCCTCAAGCTGCGGGGATACCTGGCGGGCCAGGACGAGGAGAGGGCGGCGGACCTGATGTGGGCCTTCCAGAATCCAGAGGTGCACGGCATCGTGTGCATCCAGGGCGGATACGGCACGCCCAGGATCCTCCCCCTGCTCGACTACACCACCATAGCACGGCACCCCAAGGTGTTCGTCGGGTACAGCGACATCACCGCCATCCACTGCGCGGTGGCCAAGTTGGTTGGGCTGGTCACATTCCACGGGCCCATGGCCGGTTTCGACATGAGCAAAGAGTTCGACTACACCAAGAAATGGTTCTGGCGGGCGGTGGCCCAGCCCGAACCTATTGGGCTACTCTGCAATCCGCCCGAGGGACCGGTCATGGAGACCATCTGCCCCGGTCGGGTTACCGCCCCCATCATAGGGGGTAACCTGTCCCTGCTGGTCACCACGCTCGGCACCCCGTACGAAATCGATACCACCGGAAAGATCCTCCTCTTCGAAGACGTGGGTGAGGTTCCCTACCGCTTCGACCGCATGCTCACCCACCTCAAGCTGGCCGGGAAGCTGGAGGCCGCGGCGGGATTCATCATCGCCGAATGCGTGGACTGCGTCCCCGGCAACACCAAGCGGCCCATGCTCACCCTGCGCGAGATCATCGGCGACCTCATCGAACCTCTCGGCAAGCCCGCCATATACGGGCTGGCGGCCGGCCACGGCGCGCGCCGCCTCACCATCCCCCTGGGCGTGCGAGTCACCCTCGACGCCACCTGTTGCGCGGTGACCGTGGAGGAAAGCGGGGTGCAGGCGTGAGGATCCTCCTGGCGACCCCCGTCCTCGGAGCCAACCTGGCGGGCTGGCGAGAGTATGTCACGCACCTGGGTCTCCCCGGGTCGGTGTCGGTGGAGTGCTGGGGCTTGCAGGAAGGACCGCGGGCGGTGGAGACCCTGTACGACGAGGGCGAGGCCGCCCACTATCTGGTGAAGGGCGTACTCGCCCGCTGCCGGCGGGAACCCGCCGTAGATGCGGTGGTCATAAACTGCTTCGCCGACCCCGGCCTGCACCCTTTGCGCGAGTTGCTGGACATCCCTGTGGTGGGAGCGGGGGAAGCGGCCTGGCTGCTGGCCTGCTCGCTGGGATGGCGCATCGGGCACGTCTCGATCCTGAATAACTCCGTTTCCCACACCTACATGCGCACCGCCCAACTGGGCCTCGCTCACCGCCTGGCCGCCAGCATTCCCGTCCCCATGGGGGTGCTCGAACTGGGCACCGATCGGGATAAGACGCTAGCCGCGATAGTGGCATGTGCGCGGGAGGCGATCGACCTCCACGCCGCCGACGTCATCGTCCTGGGATGCACGGGCATGTATCCGTACGTGAAGGCGGTGCGGGACCAAGTGCCCGCCCCGATAGTGGAACCCACAGAGGCGGGGCTATGGCTGGCAGTAACCCAGGCTCACATCGGTTTCCGGTACTGCCGCAAGTGGCTGTATATGCCCCCCCCTGGACCAGGCGCTGCATCTAGCCCAGCAGGAACTTGCGCAAGAGGGACGCCGCCTGCTCGGGGATGAGCACCGGAGTGCGATGCAGGAGCCGGCACCTGATGAGCAACTGGCACACGTCTTCCAGGGCCAGGGCGGCGTTGGCGGCCTCGCGCAGGCTACCACCGTAGGTCAGCAATCCGTGGTTCTGCAGCAGCACCGCCGGGCTGTCGCTGAGGACCTTCTCCACGGCGGCAACCAGCTCAGGACTACCCGGCATCTGGAAGGGTACCAGGGGCGTCTCCAGGAAGCGTACCGCCTCCACCGTTATCGGCTCCACCTCCATCTCCAGCAAGCCGAACAGGGTGGCCCAGGGGGCATGGGTATGGATCACCGCTGCACACCGGGGGCGGATCTCGTAGATCTTCAGGTGCATGGGGGTCTCCACCGACGGCCTCCCCTTCGCCCCTGCGGACGGTTTCCCGTCCGGGCCCAAACGGATCATGTCTTCGGCGCACAGGCTCCCCTTGTGTAACATGCTGGGTGTGATCAGATATCCCTGCCCCTCAGGCAGCCGCACACTGAGATTGCCGCCCGTGGGTGTGATGAGGCCCGCCTCATACAGCTCGCGTACCGTCGCCACCATCTGTTGCCGCAACTCGGCTTCCGCGGCCACGACAGCACCTCCATCCGCGCTACAGGCCGACAAGGATCACGCCGCCGCACATCAAGCCCACTGCGAGCACCGCCCCGGGCGATAGGTGTTCACGCCCACCGAAGAGCAGGTAGCTGAGAAGCATGGTGAAAACGGGTTCCAGGCTCGAGGCGGCGTGGGTAACGGCAGAAGCAGTGACCTGTAGGGACAGGAACACGAGAAGCTGCGCCAGGCTGCTCGCCGCACCCGCGCACAGGAAGTACTTCATCCTGCGGGGAGAAGTGCGAAGCAGGGCGCGGATCTCCCCGCGCGAGATCGAAAAGGGGAGCCATCCCAAACACGCGCTGGCTGCACCTATGGCACTGCCCACCGCGGGGTTCGTCCAGCCCTGCAGACCCGCCTTCCTCAGCAACACGCCCGTCGCAAACGCCAGACCGCTTGCGATGCCGAGGAAGAGGCCGACGCGAGGTGCCCCTCCCTCCGTACCTATGTGGAAGCGCCCGCCCCCGCCACCTGCCGAAACGAGAGCCCCCGAACGCTCCGAAGCCACCTGCTCCCGCCCCAACAGTACCATGCCCGCCAGGGTGAGGAGCACCCCTCCCACAGTCAGGGCGGGGAGAAGCTCTCCGAGGAACAGGGCGCCTCCCAACAGCGTGTATATGGGAGACGCGTTCTTCCATGCGCTCGCCCTCGACGGCCCGATCCTGAAGATGCTCTCGAAGTACAGGGTCCGACCCAGCAGGGTGGTAGAAAAACCAGCCAGCACAAAGAACAACACGGCAACCCGGTTCCGGAGCGGTGCACCGGCACCGGGTAGCGGAAGCTGGGTGAAGGCAGCGGTGGCGGCAACATTGATAAGCAGCGTAAGAAGGAAACCCGCCCCCGCATCCATCTCATCCCGACCGCGCCGCACGAAAAGGTTATAGGCACCCCAGCACAGGGAGGCCAGCACAGCAAAAGCAACACCCATCGAAAACCCCCGCACACGCAGCCACCTGGCGAGAATCAACCCTCGTGGGGCAGGACGCTCCCACCGGACGCAGGGCACCGTCTCAGCCGCACGGCGCGCCACTCCACCGTCACACCCGCACGGCGAGCCCCTCCACCTTTGTACGCTCTCGTGTATTCGCGCTATGCAAGCACGATCCCTTTGGGAACGTTGTCGCACCGCGCTGACGCATAGCCCCAAGCAGCTACTGAACGGGGCGGATCACGATGCCGACACCTATTTCCCTAGGAGCGGCACTGACATCCCCGGCGGAACGCAGCGGATTCCTTCCAGCGAGCCACCGGGCAGCTCAGGCCCCAGCTTCAACCCACTGAGTGGCACCACGGGAAGAAGGAGACGCGAGGAATGGGCACGGTCGTGGTAAACGGTGTTCACCGAAGGCGTCCGCCGGGGCACATGCACGTAGGTGCTGTCCACAAGCGGAGGGGCGTGGATCTTGACCACCAGGCGGTGCCCTTCGCGGAGGAGAGCATGTGGTAGAGGGGCCGGTGCCCACGGGGGACCGGGCAAAATCCCCGCCCTTGGCCTTCACCACCGCATCCGGTACGATGGAGGCCACCGGGTGCGTGAAGTGATAGAGGATGGGGGCGAAGGGGTCCTTCGTGGTGACCGTCACCGTATAGTCGTCATCCCGGCCCGACGGAGGCCGGACGCATGCCCGCCCTTCGCGCCCTGGGGGGCCTGTCGCATGACCCGCTTCGCGCCTCCGGGGGCCGGACGCATGGCCCGGTTTGCGCCTTTGGGAACCCCGGGTGCCATCTCACAGCACCATCAGTTCCTTGGGATAGGAGTGCAGGACCTCGCGGCCGTCGGGCGTAATGGCCACGGTGTCCTCGATGCGGACGCCGCCGAAGCCGGGGATGTACACGCCCGGCTCCACCGTGATCACCATGCCCGCCAGCAGGGGCCGCTCCACCCCCGGAGCCACCAGGGGCGGGCCACCCACCCCGTGCCCCACCGGGTGGATGAAGAACGGGCCGTATCCCGCCTCCTCCAGCACCGCCCGGGCCGCCCGGTCTACTTCCGCACAGGAGACGCCCGGACGACAGACCTTCAGGGCCGCCTCCTGCGCTCTGCGCACGCTTTCGTAGATCCTCTCCACCTCCGAGGAGCAGGGGCCGAAGACGACGGTCCGGGTGGCATCGGAGGGGTAGCGGGCCCACGTCGGACCCATGTCGATCGTGAGCAACTCGCCCGCGCCGGCCTCGCGGGCGGAGGGGCGCCCGTGCGGGAAAGCACTGCGGGGACCCGAGACCACTTTGCTGGGGAACCAGAAACCGTCCGCCCCCCGGCACCGGGCCGCGAATTCCAGCCGCGCTGCCATCTCGTTCTCGCTCATGCCCGGCCGCAACTGGGGCACGACTTCCTCCATCATGCCGTCGAAAACCCGGCAGGCTTTCCGGATGAGTTCCAGCTCCCAGGCCTCTTTGACGGCTCGCATCTCGCCCACAAGGTCGGCACCGGGGACAAGATTCACTCTCTCAGGAAGGCGCGCGCGCAGGGACTCCAGGCGTTGCACGCTGAGGGAGGGCGGCTCGAAGGCCACCGCCCCCAGGCCGGCCATGGCATCCGCAACCATGCGCTCCATTTCCTTACCCTCCGCGACCCTCACCTCGCAGGCGTGGGTACCGGCCCGGGCCTCCTCGTACTCGGTGGGCCGGACCACCAACACGGCCCTGTCCCCGCGCACCAGCAGGTAGTCGTGCTGGCCCCACGTGAAGCCGGTGAGATACCACACGTGATCGGGATGGGTGACCAGCATGGCGTCGAGCCCCTGTTCCTCCAGGAGGGCACGCAGGCGCTCCATCCTTCCTTCAAAGGCCGCCTCCCCCTGCACCAGAATGTCCGCCCCCTGCTGAAGGACACCTTCCCCGCGTGGCTGATGCGATACTCGCTCGGCCAATACCACTGACCCCCTACTCCGGCAGCATCCGTTGCCACGAGGCCGCGTCCAGGTCCTCGAGTACCGCCACGACCAGGGCAGCCACAGCTTCCACATCCCTCATATCGACCACCTCGTCACGCCCGGCGGGGCCAGGAAGCCACCCAATGCCCCGGGGATGTTGTCCATGAGCTTGACTGCCGCGCCACCGCCGAGGGTCACCTCGTACTCCAGACCCTTGGGGGTATCCCCGGCGGGGGTGACATCCACCACCACGGCGAAATCCGGCTGCCAGCCCTGGGCCGCCACCCGGGCACCCCTCACACCCACTTCCTCCTGGGCGGTGAAAGCAGCGCATATCTCGTGCGCCAGCCCCTCCCGGGACGCCAGCCGGCGCAGGCACTCGACGACGATCGCGCAGCCCACTCGGTCATCCAGGGCCTTGGCCACCAACTGATGGTCCCGGCGGACAAGGATGGAGCAGAACGAGGCCGTTTCCCCGATGGATATGCGAGCAAGGGCCTCCTCCCTGGTCGCGGCGCCCTACAGGCCAGCAGGTTGCCCAGCGGGTCGCTGAAGACGCGATCCACCAGGCCCTCCAGGTGGCGCCGCAGCGCCATGCGCACCTGCCCTTCCTGCCCCGATACCCCCGTGAGTTCAGTCAGTTCCCCGATCAGTTCCAGCAAATTACCTTACCCCCTGCTACCTCCCTCTGCTACGTCAAAGGCCCCAGGCAGATGCTTCTGTCTATTCGCCGCATGCAACCGAAATCCTTGTGGCCTGCGCTGCCATCTACTGGCCCCTTTTCTTCGTAAAACATGCACCGCCTTCCGGCGGTGCATGGTGGACAGGCGTGCGGGTCCTGAAGGCATCTCCGTAGGTGCTGGCGGGACGCCGACTTCGCGTCTCCGTAAGGCGGAGGTTGCGTCGCAGCCGGCGGTCCGGGATCAGTGATCCCCGGGTTCGCCGGAGGGACAGGCCACGCTCACCAGTTCGCAAACCGGGTCCTAACCCGAGCACGTTCTTGGCGTGGGCACATCATCAGAGCTGCCCTCTCCTGGGCAAATCGCCCGACAACCAACCTGGTCTCAACTCCACCCATGACGATAGCGTGGGCCCCCCTCCTATGCCAAGATTGGACTTGAACCTGATTTGATGCTGGGCGGTAGAGAGGTTGAGGTGATGCGATGAGGCGGAAGGGCGAGAAGGAAGGGCAATCGAAGACCACTACCTGAACTACCACCCGGGCATCCCGAGTTTCCCTGGGGAGGCTCAGGCCCCCCTGGTGGAGCAATCACCAAAGAAAGACCAGCCCCCCAGGGAACAGCCTTAGGCCAACCACCGATAGGGTGACGTGCCCCGCAAGGGAGCACCGCAGCTTTAGGAGGCAGTCGGAGGCCGGCGCAGCTACCTGGTGCCTGGGGACGAAGGAGGGAACCGGATTGCTGTACGTAGGCATCGACTGGGCGGAAAAGGCTCACCGCGTCTGCATCAGGGACGACGAGAGAATCCACGCCGAAATCGAGGTCCCCAACTCCGCCGTAGGCGCCGCGGACTTGCTCGCGAAGATCGCCGCCATCGAACCGGACAAGCGAAACGTCCTCTTTGCCATCGAAGCCAACCACGGCCCCTTCATCGACGCCATCCTGGACGCTGGCTACACCATCTACCCCCTGAACCCCAAGGCCGTAGAACGCTACCGCGACAGGTTCCGCCTGGCCCGCGCCAAAACCGACTGGATCGACGCCCGCGTCCTCGCCGACATCCTCCGCACCGACCGCCAGGCCCACCAGCCCCTCAAGCCCGACAGCGAGGAAACAACCATGCTCCGCCTGCTCACCCGCGACTGCGCCGAGCTTGAGAAGACCCAGACCATGCTCAGGAACCAGCTCCGCTCCGCCCTGCTCTGCTACTTCCCCTTGGCCACCGAACTGTTCTCCGACCTGGCCAGCCCCACGGCCCTGGCATTCCTCAAGGCCTACCCCACCCACCAGGAGGCCCGCAGAGCCACGCCAGAGGCCCTGGAAGCCCTCCTCCGCGCCCAGCGGTACCCGAGGGCTGCAAAGAAGGCAAGGGAACTCTACCAGGCCCTGCAACAGGCTCCGTTCGCCGTGCGGCCCGCCATGTCTGCCGCCAAGCAAATGCTGGTCGCCACCCTGGTGGCCCAGCTGGAGGTGCTCAACGCCCAGATCTCCAGCTACAGGAAGGAGATCGACGCCCTGATGCAAGAGCATCCTGACAGCGCGATCTTCACCAGCCTCCCCGGGGCTGGTACGCGCCTCGCTGCCAGGATGCTCGGGGAGCTGGGCGACGACCGGAACCGCTACCCGGGCGTCCGCGTCGCCCAAGCCCGCGCCGGAACGGCGCCCGTCACACGCCAGTCCGGCAAATCCCGGGTGGTAGTGTTCCGCAGGGCCTGCGTAAAACCCTTCCGCGAAACCATGCAGCTCTTCGCCTTCTGCAGCACCAGGTGGTGCTCCTGGGCCAGGGACTACTACCTCCAAAAGCGGGCGGCGGGCAAGAAGCATAGCGAAGCCATCAGAGCCCTCGCCAACGTCTGGCTCAAGATAATCTTCGCCATGTGGAAGAACCGTACGCCCTACGACGAGGCCCGCCTCATGGCTGCCAGACTGACCGCTGCCCAACACCGCACCCCCGCTCAGCAAGTTGCTTAACACCGCCTACCCGCCCCACTTGACATAGGGTGTCTTTCCCAACAGGATTCCCACGCTATCCTCTCAGATCCCGTTGGTTCTCTCAGGTTCCCCTACGCGACTCCTGACCCCGGGGCCGTAAGTACCTAGGCTCGGGTGAAGATTGAGGTCGCGCGCTCGGTGTCGCGCCGGACCAGCAACTCAGGGACGCAGATCCTCCCCGCGACCAACGGTTAACAGCCAGTAGACGAGGAATGCCACCGCCATGCCCTGCAGAGCAGGGATACCACCCTTGACCAGCCAGCTGAACGCGGTACCCGCCAACCAACTCACCACCCCAGGCCAGTGCACGGGCACCAGCGACCGCTTGCCCCTGCGCGCGTAGTACTCCGCCAGGAGCACACCGCCTACCGGAGGTACGGCTATGCCCACCACTTTGAGCTGAGCGTTGAACGCAGCCGTAATGCCGCTCTGAATCATGAGGACACCGATCGTGAAGGCGATGATGGAAGCGAGCGTCACCCACCCGGCCCGGCCCACCTTCTGCCGGCCGGTGAGCGACTTCTCAATGTTGGTGAACCCCAGGGAGAACGACCAGAGCAGGTTGTCCCCTGACGTCCACATGAGCCCCCAGTAGAGAAGGAAGGCGGGGATCACCAGACCCACCTTGGTGAGCAGGATCACCAGGTCCCCGGTGCCCGTCCCCACGGCCAGGATGAGGGCGATCGCTTCCAAGCCAGCGGTACCCACACCCCAGGACAAGACGGTGGCGATGCCTACGTCCTTTAGACTCCGGGCATAGCGACCGGTGTCTGCACACAGGGTGGTGTAGGTGGCCCAGACGCTGAACACGGCGGAAATGCCCGCGGCCAGGGACATGGACCCTTTGGGCTGGAACTGCCACAGGTGAGCAAAGGATCCGATCTGACCCCGCATGACGTACATGCCCCAAAGAGCCACGAAGACGATCACGGGGAGCATGACCTCGGTGAGGTGGGCGAGACCCCTGAAGCCCATGATCGCCGACGACCACAGCATGAGCATAAAGGCAAGGCCCGCAATCACAGCGGGCACGCCGGGCCAGAGGGTGTGGACCAGGTTGCCGAAGAGGGACATGTAGACTCCCACGAACCCCAGCAGCACAATCACCGTTACCCCTGTGCTGAGAGCCTGTCCTTTCTCACCGAAGGCCAACTTGGATACCATAGCGGTGGACAGCCCGTGCCTCCTGCCGATCTCCGAGGTCAGGATCGCGTAGCCGGCCAGCAGGAGGTTGGCGATGATGATGGCCGCCAGCCCTTCGCCGAAGGTCAGGCCCTTGGCGAGCAGCGGGCCCACCAGCCAGGCCGTCACACTGAGGGCACACCCCATATAAACCATGGTGAGCTCGAAGAGGCCTTTGCGCCTCTCGAGCGGCACGGGGGTTACGGCGAAGTCGTCGATGAACTCCTTCAGTCCCCTGGAAACTGGCTTCTCGTTCAACCCTCACACCTCCGTTCGTTTGCCTGCCGAACCGACCGGCCCACCGTAAGTGCGTATCCAGGAGATAAACTCCACCAGGCGATCCACCATGTAGTCGTGGTATGCCTTTCCCTTCTCGGGAGAAGCCTTGCTCGCGTCGGAAAACGCACCGGTGGGAGCAAAGGCCTTCTGCTCGCGGCTGTTCCAGACCACCTCGATGGTGTCCCCGTTGGGGCCCAGGAGGTCGCGGGTGCAGAACCCCGAGAGCACCTGCTCAAGGGGAACGCTGGCTGCGGGAATGCGCTCCGGGTGTATCAGGTGGGGAAACCGGTACCACACGTGCGAGATTTCCAGTTCGCCCGCATGGTGCTCGAAAGTTTCCTTCACCCGGGCCGCTATGCCCCGGGCCAGGTACATGGGATCGATGACGGCAAAGAGCACGTGGGGCAGTTCATGCTCGTGCAGGTACCTGGTTGCGGAGAGCAGGGCGGGAAGGTTAGAACTCTTGTGGCCGTTGATGATGAGGATGCGCCGAAACCCATGGCGGGCCAAGCTGCGGCAGATGTCCTTCACCACCGCGGCCAGGGTCTCCGTAGAAAGCGATATGGTGCCGGCGAAGCCCAGGTGATGGGCGGAATCACCGAACCACAGGGGAGGGGTGCTGAGCACACCCGCCTTCTGGGCTACATCCTCGGCCAGGGCAATGGCAGCATAGGTGTCCAGGCCCAGAGGCCCCGCGGGACCGTGCTGTTCCGTACTGCCTACAGGTACCAACACGATGTCGTCTTTCTCGAGGTACTCGGCCACCTCTTCCCAGGTGAGGTCGTTCATCCACACAGACTTGCTCACGATTTCACCTCCTCTCCAGGCTGCGGGCCAGGACGTCGGCCACGTGCAGCACTTCTATGGGTAGGCGCTTCTTTTGCAGCGCCCCGGCGAACTGGCGCATGCAGGTCGGGCAGGCCGTAACCACAGCCTGCGCTCCGGTGTCACCCACCATCCCCGCCTTGTGGGAGATCATGGCCTCGGCCAGGGCCGGGTTGGTCAGGGGCACCTCTCCCCCGCCACCGCAGCAGCGGTCAGGCTCGGCCATCTCGCGCAGTTCCAGGCCCGGCACCAGACGGAGCAGGCGGCGCGGCTCCTCGCGCACCCCCTGGCCGCGGCTCAGGGTGCAGGGGTCGTGGTAGGTGACGGAGCTCAAACCAGCGACTCCCCCGATCAGATCGCGGGCGGCACCATCCAGGCTCTGGGCGAGGAACTCACTGAAATCGTAGATACGGAAGGGAAGAGTGCCGCCGCTCGTCGGCCAGAAGGTCTTGGCGGTGTGCCCACAACCAGAGCAAATGGTGACCACCGCGTCCAGGCCCAGCCCGGCGAAGGCGTCCCGGTTCTTCCGCACCAGTGAGGTAGCCCGTTCACCCAGGCCGACTTCCTGTAGCGGCAGGCCGCAGCACACCTGGCCGGAGGGGATCACCACCTCCCAGCCGGCCGCGGAGAGAACCTGCACCGCCGACTCCGCCACACGGCGCAGTCGGGGGTGGGTGTTTATCAGGCAACCCACAAACAGGCCCACCGTACCCCTGGTCTCACCCCTCGCCCTGACCACTTCGGGGGTATCCTGCAAGAACGTGGTCCGGCCCCTGGGGACCGGGAACGCGGAACCGGCCTGCGGTAGCGTGGCGGCCAGATCGGATACGGCCGCCGGCAGCAGACCGGCCCGGGCCGCTTTGACCTTCATCCCGGCGATCACACCGGAGGGGTCCAGGTCGTGGGGGCAAACGGTCGAGCAAGCTCCGCAACCGGTGCACTCGTACAGCCCTTCGTCGCATGCCACCAGTTCCCGGTTCAGGCCGTCGCGCGGGTCGAACAGGTGACGGGCGAGCCGCACCAGCATGGCCGGCCCCGCATACCCGTGGGGATCTGCCGGGTACACCGGACAGCGCGAGACGCAGTTCAGACACCGCACGCAGCGGCTGGCCACGCGGAAGGCGGCAAAGGCTTCCATGTCCACCTGCTCCGGCCCCTGACCCCGCTCCATCACCCGCTCCAGGAAGGTGCGCAGGGAGTCCTCCCGGCGGGTATAGGCGTCCAGGTCCACCTGCAGGTCTCTTACCACGGGCACGTTCCTGAGAGGCTCCACCGCCATCTCGGGGCGGGCCGGCTCCCGGCACATCAGCACCGGCCGTCCATCCACGCAGGCGGAGCACAAACCGCAGTGGCTGTTGCGGCAACTGTAGGAAAAGGAAAGAGTCCCATCCAGGTGGCGATAAACGTAGTTCACCACGTCGAGCACCGTCATGCCGGGTTCGTAGGGGTACTCGTACTCCCGCCACTTGGGCGCGGCGTCCCTTTCCGGGTCGAACCGCAATATCTTGACCCGCCCGGTCATCTACATCCCCTCCGGCTTGATCACTGACAGATCGGTGGGCCTGAAGCTCACCCGCAGGCCCTCTCCACTCCGTTGCAACACCACGTGCCGCAACCAGCCGACGTTGTCGGTGTCGGGATAGTCGCTGCGATAGTGCGCACCCCGGCTTTCGGCCCGGTGGGCAGCGCCCTCCAGCACGCACTCGGCAACCGACAGGAGCATCTCGTTCTCAAGCGCCTGCCTGAGATCCGCGTTCCACAAGAGTGTGGACGTGGCCAGCGAGGTCGCCGGCAACACCTCACCGCGCAGGCGCGATATGGCCTGTCTTGCTGCCTCCAGGCCCTGGGCGTTCCTGATCACGCCCACGTGCTGCCACATGATCTCTCTCAACTGCTCACGTACCTGCCACGGGCGCGGTCCTGGGCTCCCGCTGGAGGCGAGCAGCCTCCGCACCTTCTCCTCCTCGCTTCGCACTTCGCCGGGGTCAGCCGCCCGCCACCGGGCATCACGGGCGTGGCGGGCCGCGGACCTTCCCGCCCTTACACCGGAGACCAGCAGTTCCGCCAGCGCATTCTGGCTGAGGCGGTTGGCCCCATGCACGCCCGCGGCTACCTCGCCGGCGGCGAACAGGCCAGGTACGGTGGCAGCCCAGTCCTCGTCCACCACAAGCCCTCCCATGAAGAAGTGGGCCGTGGGAGCCACTTCGATCATGTCCTTCTCGGGGTCCAATCCGATCTGACGGTAGGTCCGGTACAGGGCGGGGGTCTGGCGGGCGATAAAGCCGGGCGGCTGGAACCTCATGTCGCAGTACACGCCTCCCCGGGGGGAACCGCGGCCTTCCGCCACTTCGGTCACGATGGCGCGCGCCACCCGGTCCCGCGTCGACAGTTCCAGTCGCTCGGGGTCGTACCGCTCCATGAACCGCTCCCCCCGGCTGTTGAGCAGGCGGGAGTAGTACAGCAACCCGGCCAGAACCCCACGCAGGGAAGGCGGGTGCAAGAAACCAATAGGATAGAACTGTACAAACTCCATGTCCATGAGTTGAGCGCCCGCCTCCAGGGCCAGCGCATACCCATCCCCCGTGACGTCAGTGGGACAATCAGTGTTCTGGTATACATTCCCCGCTCCACCCGTGGCCAGCACCAGCGCCCGACACTGGAACAGAAGGGGCTCCGCCCTGGTCAGGTCGACCCCAACCGCACCGAACACACCTTCTTGATCCACCAACAAGCGGGTGATCATGATGTTTTCATGGACGGGCACGTGCCGCCGGGCGAGGACGCTACCCAGGGTGCGCACTATCTCGCGGCCAGTGCGGTCCTCGAGGTACACGCACCGGTGGAACGAGTGACCACCGTCTATGCGCAGGAGATATGAGCGCCCGTCCTCTGACCTCTCCCACAGAGCCCCCATGCGCTCCAGTTCCACGATCCGCTCCGGCGCTTCGTCTACCAGCAGCCTGACCAGCCGCTGCTCGTTCATGAAGGCGCCACCTGCGACCGTATCCCTGAAATGGAGGTCGCGGTCGTCTCCGGGACGACCCCATGACCCCACCCCGGCAACGGCTCCCGGGGCCATGATGGTGGCACCGGAACGCTCCCTCTGCCCCTTGAGCACTACCGCCACCCTCACGCCATGCCTGCTGGCCTCACACGCAGCCATGAGACCTGCACCGCCGCCGCCAATCACCAGGACATCGGCGTCAAGCCGCGTCAAAGGATGCACCCCTTTCGATGGGCTTTGTCTCACCAAGATAAACCGTCCCGCGCCAACCGAGGCTAACAGCGACCCCGCACACATATAACGATCAACAGAAAGGACTGTCAATGGATGGGGTAGGCAGCGCAGAGAGCCCTGACCTCCTCCCGCACGGCTTCGGCGGGTGAGCGGTCGAGCAGCACGTCGGCGATGAGGCGTCCTATGGTGCGCATCTCCGGCTCCTTCATACCCCGGGTGGTAACTGCAGGCGTGCCGATACGGATGCCGCTGGCGGTCATGGCCGGGCGGGGGTCAAACGGTATGGTGTTCTTGTTGACGGTGATGCCCGCCTGGCCCAGCAACCTTTCGGCCTTCTTACCCGTCATGCCACGGGCGCCCACGTCAACCAGCATGAGGTGGTTGTCCGTCCCGCCCGAGACCAGCCGGAACCCCTCCTGCACCAGGGTCTTCGCCAGCACGGCGGCGTTGCGCACTACCTGCTGCTGATACTGCCTGAAGCCCTCGGTCAGCGCAAGCTTCAGGGCCACCGCCTTGGCGGCGATCACGTGCATGAGGGGACCGCCCTGGATGCCCGGGAACACCGCCTTGTCGATGGCCTCGGCGTACTTCTTCCGGCACAGGATCATGCCGCCCCGTGGCCCGCGCAGGGTCTTGTGGGTGGTGGTGGTCACGAAGTCGGCATAGGGCACGGGGCTGGGGTGGACGCCCGCCGCGATCAGCCCGGCGATGTGTGCCATGTCCACCATCACCATGGCTCCAACCTCTTCCGCGATCTGGGCGATGCGGGGGAAGTCGATGACCCGCGGGTAGGCACTCGCCCCCGCCACGATCAGCCGGGGACGGTGCTCCCTGGCCAGCCGGGCCAGTTCGTCGTAGTCGATGGTCTCGGTATCCCGCCTCACCCCGTAAGGCACAAAGCGGTAGTACTTACCCGAGATGTTGAGGGGATGCCCGTGGGTCAGGTGCCCGCCGTGGCTGAGGTCCATCCCCAGCACCACGTCCCCAGGCTGCAGCACCGCGAAGTACACGGCCGTGTTCGCCTGGGCCCCGGAATGGGGTTGCACGTTGGCGTGTTCGGCGCCAAAGAGCTGCTTGGCCCTTTCCCGCGCCAGGTCCTCCACCGCGTCTACATACTCGCAGCCGCCGTAGTACCTGGCGCCCGGCAAGCCCTCTGCGTACTTGCTGGTCAGCACCGACCCCTGCGCCCACATCACCTCCGGTGGAGCGTAGTTCTCGGAAGCAATCAGTTCCAGGCCATCCTCCTGCCGCTCCAGTTCACGCTCGATGGCCTCCGCCACCTCGGGATCGACGGCCCGCAAACCCTCCTGACTGTAAGAAGCCGACATGCGCCAGCGGCTCACTTCTCTCCCCCCCAACCGCCGTTCAGTGGCCTACTCGACCAGCCCTGCCGACAGGTATCTCTCACCTCCATCGGGTAGCAAGGTGACCACCGTCTTACCCGGTCCGAGTTCCTCCGCCACTTTGATGGCGGTCCACACGTTGGTCCCCGAGGAGACACCCACGAAGAGCCCCTCCAGGCGCGCCAGCGACCGTGCCGTGCGCAGAGCCTCCTCGTCGGGAACCACCAGGATGCGGTCGATCACCTGCCGGTCCAGAACCTCCGGGATGAGTCCGTCCCCGATGCCCTGCTGGATGTGGTGTCCCATTTTCCCGCCCGACAGGACGGCGGCGTTCTCCGGCTCGGCCGCCACCACCAGGCAACCCGGATAGCGTGACTTGAGTTCCCGGCCGACGCCCGTGATGGTGCCGCCGGTGCCGATCCCGCTCACGAAGGCGTCCACGGGGCCGTCCACGTCCATCAGGATTTCGTGGGCCGTCACCTTGCTGTGCACGTCCGGGTTGTCAGGGTTGGCAAACTGGTTCACCCAGAACACCCGGGGGTCCTCTTCCGCCATCCGGCGGGCCGCCTCCATGGCTCTGCGGATGGCCTCCCCGATGTCCTCACCGGCCGGGGTGAGCACAACCTCGGCCCCGTAGGCCCGCATCAGCAACTGCCGCTCGCGGCTCATGTTCTCCGGCATCACGATGCGCACCCTGAGCCCCAGCGCCGCACCGACCATGGCCAGGCCGATGCCCTGGTTGCCGCTGGTCGCCTCTACCAGGATGGTGTCGGGGCGGATCAGACCCCGCTGGCGCGCGCACTGCACCATCCACCAGGCGGTGCGGCTCTTCACGCTGCCGCCCGGGTTGAGGTTCTCCAGCTTCACCAGGAGCCGGCACCCGGTGTGTCCCCCCACCCTCTGCAACTGGACGAGGGGCGTCCCGCCGATGACGTCCAGCAACGAACGGTAGACCAATAGCACCTCTCCCTTGTCAACAACGTTTCCCGGCACGCCACCCACGCCCGAGCCCGCCGAACGACCCCCTGCTACACCCCCCTTCCCCTGTCGACGGCATGGGGACCGCAGGCGGTCATGAGTCCCGCCTGCGGGGAGTCTCCCCGCGTTATCGTGGCGCAAGAAATGTGCCACTCTGCCGACGGCGGATTGTCCAGAATCTCAACGGTCCGGCCCGCACCGCACCGTCTCACGGCGTCTCATTCTGTCTCATTTTGGGACGCAGAACGGGACAAACGACAGGGATCGGGCGGGTCAACCGCGAATAACCCCCCGGGGGGTGGTGGGGCTGTGACGAGTATCATGGAGGAGCGCCTGCAGAGTTTCCTGCAGCGGGTGTGCCAGGCGGTGGCGACCGTACTCCAGTTGGACGTTACGGTGGTGGACCACCAATTGCGGCGGGTGGCCGGGACCGGCCCCTACGCGGCGCAGGTGGGTCAGCCGGTGCCGCCCTCGTCTTCCTTCGCGGAAGTCATGCGCACGGGCAAACCCCGCATCATACTCCATCCCCGGGAGGACCCGGCCTGCCAGAGCTGCGAAGCCGCAACCGAGTGCCAGGAGACCTGCCACGTCTCCTACCCCCTCGAAGCCGCGGACCGCCCCATCGGCGTCCTCGCACTGGTGGGTTTCACCCGGGAACAGCAGCAGCGCATGTCCGACCAGGCCCCCCAGTACCTCGCCTTCATCGAGCAAATGGCCCGCCTGGTGGAGAACGCGGCCGAGAACATCGACATCGCCCGCGCCCTGCAGGAGGCACGCGACCAGCTGCGGGGCGTGGTGGAGGCGGTGCGGGAAGGCATCATTGCGGTGGATGCCCAGGGGAAGGTCATCTGCTGCAACCGTGCGGCCGCTGCCATCCTGCGCCTCGGCGACGTAGACCCGGTCGGGAGACAACTATCCGAGTTCCTCCCCCACGCCCCCATGCTCGACATCCTGTCCACGGGAGCCGGTTACGTCAACCGGGAGGTGACCATCCCTTCGCCGGCGGGGACGCTGCGTCACATGAGTACGGGCACGCCCCTGCTCAGCAACGGCAGCGTGGTGGGCGCGGTGGCACTCCTGAAGAGCCTGGAAGAAGTGCACCAGATGGCCTACGACCTCTCGGAAGGCCAGCCCGACCAGCCCATCGACCACATCCTGGGGGTGGCGCCCTCCCTGCAACAGGCGAAGCAGCTGGCCCTGCGGGCAGCGTCCGGTTCGGCCACCGTCCTCCTGCTGGGGGAAAGCGGAACTGGCAAGGAGCTGTTCGCCCGCGCCATCCACTACCACAGCCCGCGCGGCACCCGGCCCTTCGTGGCCGTCAATTGCGCCGCCGTGCCCGAGGACCTGCTGGAATCCGAGTTGTTCGGATACGAAGAGGGCGCCTTCACGGGTGCCCGCAAGGGCGGCAAACCGGGCAAGTTCGAGCTCGCCCACGGCGGTACCCTGTTCCTGGACGAGGTGGCGGACTGCTCGCTCCGGCTGCAGGCCAAGCTCCTGCGCGCCCTCGACCGGGGAGAAGTGCAGCGGGTGGGGGGCACCCGGGTCCTCACCGTGGACGTCAGGGTGGTGGCTGCCACCAACAAAGACCTGGAAGAGATGGTGCGGCAGCGGGAGTTCCGCGAGGACCTCTACTTCCGGCTCAATGTGATCCCCATCCAGATACCGCCCCTGCGCGAGCGCAGGACGGACGTCCTCCCCCTGTTCGGGCACTTCCTCCACAAGCACGCCCTCAACATGCACCGCACCGTGCCCGATGTCGCCCGCGAGACCGCGCGCCTGCTGGAGCAGTACTGGTGGCCGGGAAACGTGCGGGAACTGGAGAACGTGGCCCAGTACGTGCTGCACGCCTGCCGGGGTGAGGTGGTCGAGCCGCAGCACCTGCCCCCCCGCCTCCTGCGATCCCTTCAGCCCGCAGAGCCCCCCGCACAAGCAGCCCACGGCGCGGTGTGCTCGGCCTGCCATGGCGTCCACACCACGGGGGCGGGCGGAGGCGACAGTGGGAACCTGATTACCTCCGCGGAGTGGGAGCGACAGGCCATTGCCGACGGCCTGCGGCGCCTGGGTAAGACTCCCCGCGCGAAGGAAATCCTGGCGGCGCAACTGGGCATGAGCCGCTCCACCATCTACCGCAAGATAAAAGAGTACGGCCTCCACTAACCCATCTCGCCCGGGTCACGGCCAACCCGTCCGAACGTGGTACTGGCGCACCGGCCCACACCGGCACGCAGCGGGCGGACACCGGCTCGCGCGGTTCCCTGTCAGGCGAGGTGGCGGCGCAGGTTGGCCATCTCGATGGCGGCTTGGGCGGCGTCGAAGCCCTTGTTCCCCATTTTGGTGCCCGCCCGCTCGATGGCCTGCTCCAGGTTGTCGGCGGTGACGATGCCGAAAATGGTGGGTACGCCGGTATCCAGGCCCACCTTGGCGATCCCCTTGGTGACCTCGGCGGCCACGTACTCGAAGTGGGGAGTCGACCCCCGGATGATGGCGCCCAGGCATATCACGGCGTCATAGCGGCCCGACCGCGCCATGTGCAGCGCCACGCCCGGGATCTCGAACCCGCCCGGCACCCAGGCGACGGTGATGTCCTCGTCGGCCACCCCGTGACGGGAGAGGGCATCCAGGGCCCCGCCCAGCAGCCGGGAGGAAATGAACTCGTTGAAGCGGCTGACTACGATGCCGATCTTGAGCCCCTGGCCCAGCAACTCACCCTGGTAAACCTTCATTTCTCCACTGCCCCTCTCTATCGTTCGTGTAGGTGCCCGCGGGTTACACGGGCCGCAGTCTGTAAGGCGGTCTACGTCCGCGTCGTAGCAAGCCGCCCCCGGTAGAAGTACCGGCTGCCCCTCAGTCGTCCAGGCCATCCAGGAGATGACCCAGCTTCTCCCGCTTGGTCTTCAGGTAGCGGGCGTTGATGCGGTTGGGCTTCACCTGGATGGGGACGCGCTCGACGATCTCCAGCCCGTAGCCGGCCAGGGCCGCATACTTGCGGGGGTTGTTGGTGAGCAGCAACATGCGGCGCACCCCCAGGTCCGCCAGTACCTGGGCCCCGGTGCCGTAGTCGCGGGCGTCAGGAGGAAAGCCCAGCTTCACGTTGGCCTCCACCGTATCCAGTCCGGCATCCTGCAGCGCGTAGGCACGGATCTTGTTGGCCAGGCCGATGCCCCGGCCCTCCTGGCGCATGTAGAGTACGACCCCCCGGCCGGCCTCCTGCACCATGTGCATGGCCCGCTCCAGTTGCTCGCCGCAATCGCAGCGCAACGAGCCAAAGGTATCGCCGGTGAGACACTCCGAGTGCACCCTCACCAGGACGGGCTCATCCCCGGCGATCTCCCCCTTGACCAGGGCCACGTGGCACTTGCCCGTGAGGAGGTCCTCGTAGGCATGGAGCTGGAAGTCTCCGTACCGGGTGGGCAGCACCGTGCTGGCGATGCGTCTTACCAGCCGGTCGGTGCGCATGCGGTACTTGATGATCTCTTCGATGGTAATGATCTTCAGGCCGTGCTCCCGCGCGAACTCGACCAGTTGCGGTAGCCTGGCCATGGTGCCGTCCTCGTTCATGATCTCGCAGATCACGCCGGCCGGGTAGAGCCCGGCCATGCGGGCCAGGTCCACCGCTGCCTCGGTATGCCCGGGCCGGCGCAGCACTCCCCCCTCTTTGGCGCGCAGGGGGAAGATGTGTCCCGGCCGCACCAGGTCCTCGGGCCGCGTAGCGGGGTCGATGACCGCCTTCACGGTCATGGCCCGCTCGTGGGCCGAAATGCCGGTGGTGCAGTGGCGGGAATCCACGGACACCGTGAACGCCGTCCCCATATGGTCGCCCTGCGCGGGCACCATGATGGGGATCTGCAGTTCGTCCAGGCGCTCCCCCACGATGGGCAGGCAGATCAGTCCCCGCCCGTACCGGGCCATGAAGTTGATGGCCTCCGGGGTGACCTTCTCTGCCGCCATGACCAGGTCGCCCTCGTTCTCGCGGCTCTCGTCGTCGACCACGACCACCATGCGGCCCTGCCGGATCTCCTCCAGCACCTCGGGCACGGTAGCGAATATTGCCGTGTCTTCAGCCACTTCCGCGCCTCCCTCGCCCCTCCATATCCCAAACTGCCAACCGCCCTGCCGGGTCCCGGAACCACTGTCGTGGCGGACCAGGCGCGTTGGCGCCCCTCACAGGAAGCCGGCCTCCCGCAACCGCTCCAGCGTGAGGCCGCGCTCTGGGGTCGTGCCCTGCCCGCCTGGCCGTACTCCCGCTCTGGCCTCCCGGGTGCGGGCTCCGCCCTCCCCCGGCGCCGGGGCGGTCCCCGCGTCGAGCAGGTGCTTCACGTAGCGGGCGACCACGTCCACCTCCAGGTTCACCACGTCCCCGGGACGCCGCCTCGCCAGGTTGGTGACCGCCAGCGTGTGGGGGATCAGGGAGGTCCGGAAGTGCCCCCCCACCGAGTCGACGATGGTCAGGCTCACGCCGTCCACCGCCACCGAACCGCGGGGAGCCAGGTAGGGCGCCAGTTCGGCAGGGGCAGCGACCTCCATGATGATCGCCTCACCCTCCGGCCGCAGCGAGATCACGGTGCCGGTGGCATCCACGTGACCGGTAACCAGGTGGCCACCCAGCCGTCCCCCCAGGGGCAACGCCCGCTCCAGGTTGACCGGGTCACCGGGAGCCAACCCACCCAGATTGGTGCGCCGCAGGGTCTCGGGCATGACCTGAGCCACGAACCCGTCCCCGCCTGCGCGCACCACGGTCAGGCAGACCCCGTTGACCGCCACGCTCTCGCCGGGGCGCAGGTCCTCCCCCACCCGCCGGCAGGATATGTCCAGCTCCGCACCCCCGGAGGATCGGCGCAGCGACCGCAGCCGGCCCACTTCCTCTACGATCCCGGTGAACACCGCGACCTCCCCCTCCTGCCTGACACGGTCGCCGCCTAAGCCACTGGCGTCGCTGCCGCGGCCGCCCAAGTTGCCCCCGCTGTGGCCCCGTTGGCAACGTAGGCGGTGACCAGGATGTCCTCGCCCACCCGTTCCACCCTCACATCCCGCAAGCGGCGGGCATCCCCCAGGCGTGCCACGCCTTCTCCCCCCAGCGGCGAGGGCGCTCGGGCACCGCCCACCAGCAGGGGAGCCAGGAAGAACATGATCTTATCCACCCACCCTCCCGCCACCAGCGAGGCAGCCAGGGTGGGACCCCCCTCCAGCAGGACGGAGGTGATCTCCCTCTCTCCCAGGGCTCGGAGCAACGCCTCCGGGTCGACCCGGCCCCCGCTGGACGCGACTTCCATTACCTCCACCCCGGGAATGGCTTCCAGGGCGGCCCTGGTTTCCCCCGGCATGGCCGCCGTGGTGGTCACCAGGGTACGCGCCCGTGACCCGGAATGGAGCAGGCGGGCGTTGAGAGGGAGACGCCCCCGGCTGTCCACCACCACCCGCACCGGGTCCCGACCGCCTTCCAGCCGACAGGTAAGCAGGGGATCGTCCGCCAGCACGGTTCCCACCCCCACCATGACGGCGTCGTACCGGTCCCGCAGGCGGTGCACCAGCCCCCGCGACTCCTCCCCGCTGATCCAGCGGGAATCGCCCCCGGCGGTGGCCACCTTGCCGTCCAGGCTGAGGGCGGCCTTGTAGGTCACGAAGGGGACCCCGGTGGTGATGTACTTGCAGAAGGCTTCGTTGAGGCGGCGGGCTTCCTCCTCGCGGCACCCCACCCGCACCTCGACCCCCGCCCGCCGCAACTCCTCCACGCCCCCACCGGCCACCCGCGGGTTGGGGTCGAGCATGGCCACCACCACCCGCGTCACCCCGGCCCCGATCACCTCGCGCGTGCACGGTGGAGTACGTCCGTAGTGGCAGCACGGCTCCAGGGTCACGTACAGGGTGGCACCGCGGGCGGCTTCCCCCGCCTGGCGTAACGCCACCACTTCCGCGTGGGGCTGGCCGGCCGCAGCGTGGTAGCCCTCGCCCACCACCCGGCCGTCCCTGACCACCACGGCCCCCACCATGGGGTTGGGGCTGGTCCGCCCCGCCGCCCGCTCCGCCAGGGCCAGGGCCCTGTCCATGAACCGCTCGTCTATGGCTGTCCATCCGGGTTCCGTATGCGATCTCCCCTCTGCCTCTGGGACACCCTCGCGGTCATCCCGCGCCCCGGGTTCCGGACCACCCCCGCGCGGGCGCCCCCGCGGTCATCCCGCGCCACGGGTTCGGGGTGCCCCCCGGAAGCGCCCCCCGCGGGCCAGCCGGCCCATGCCGGGCCGACCTTGCCGGCGCAGCAAGATGCCCCGGGCAACCGGGCCCGGGGCAGGTGACACACAAGGCTTCCCGCGTGGCGGAATGCGCCTTCTCCCATCCAGACTGTACTGTCGGCCCCGGAATTCCACCGGATCGGCCACGGGCGGGTGCCGTGGTTCGCGGGCTCTCACCGCCGGTCAGGAATCGAAGGATGCCGGAGTCGCTCTACCCAGAGCAACCGGTGGAGCCGGCCTGCCGGACGTGTCAGCCGACCCGGCCATCCCTCTCACCTTGCCCCGAAGGCCCCTGATTTGTTTCAACCCAATTGTAACGACTCGAGTCCCCGCGCGCAATCCCCGCCCCTTGGGACTTGCCCCTTGGGGCACCCCGGTGCGGCGGACCGCCGGGGTGTGGGCGCCCCAGTCGGGGCGGCGATCCGGGTGTGGGCACCCCGGTGCGGCGGGCCACCGCGGTGGCCTGCGCGCTGGCAAAGCGCACACCCCTCGGTTTCCTCGACGAGCCCACGCGCTGTCGAGACCTCATACGGGCTCCGCGAGGCGGGCGACCTCCTCGGCCACCATTAGTGCTGCCGTCCATCTGTTGAACGTTGCACGAAATCTGCAACCTCGCGGATGAACCGCTCCAGGTCGGGGAGGCCGCTCTCCATGATGCCATACAGCTCTTCGTCTGATACATCGTGGTATAAATGAACCAACCTCTTTCGATACCCGGCCATCTGCACGAGGACCTCCGACAGCGACTTACTGACCACGCCGCGGTCGCCGAGTCCCCGAACTATTGACTTGTATTCGCCCGCAAGGCTCACGCCGCCAGTTTTCGCGAGGATGTGCCGCCCTATGTCGAAGACCGCCTCCAGCGACCGCCGTAGATAGCTCTCCGCGGCGGCTGGCTTGTCCGGATCGGCGAGAAACTCGTCGCGCGGCAGCCTCCTGAATAAGCTTCATGCGAGCGACATAGCTGCCCAGCATGTCCAGCTTTTCCATCACTCTTCTGGTGTCGATCACACCCTCGCCTCGCCCTCTCCTTCTCTCAAGATCGGGTACTCTGGGCGCGTCGCCAGGTCAGCGGTCCTCTCGCGGAGGTAGGTTTCCAGCACATAACGGAAATCGGCGGCTTTCCTGGCGACCATCTCTTCGTAGTCGTTGCGAACGTCCGCCGACGCCTCGTACACGCATATCCCTCTGACAGCCTCGAACTGGAACACCGAATGGTTCTCCTGAAGCAGGACGAGGTCGAGTTCATACGGGGCAAAGAGGTCAGCCATTGAGCCGTAAAGCCTAGAGTGCAAGAGGTGAAGCTGGCGGGCTCGCGCCAGGTGGTCGAAGTCAAGCAGGACCACGCCCACGTCTATGTCTGCTAAGGTATCCTCGATGTGCACTCGCCCGCCGAGCAGCATCTGGTAGGCGTTCTCGGCCTGCGACCCGAAGACGTAGCAGAGGGCTACCCCGTTCCTCTCGCATATATGCCTCAGCGTCTCAATCTTATCCGCCCCTACGAGTAAAGACCGTGACTGACCGCTCATCCCTGGCACAGTCGGCTCCTTCCTCCAAGAATGTGCGAAGCTAGACGCTGCGTGAACCTCGCCACTGAAGCTATTATACCACGGCTGGTGAAGCCTACCACCCGATACCTACCTGCCACCGCCTGCGACCGTCGGCCAGCCACCCACCTGCAGCCGAAACGGGAGACGAGGTTTGCGGATGAAGCCGCCGGCGGACAGGGCTTGAAACTGCTTGGCGCCGGTAGCCGCTAGCGGGGCCGGTCGGGGGCGGCTATGCTGCAGGCCCTGGTGCCCCGCGGCACCACGCAAATGAATTCGATGGCGTGGTCGGCGGCGGCGCGGAACTGGTGCATCTCCCCCGGGGGAACGAAGACCACGCTGCCCGGCTCGAGCAGCATATCCCCTGACTCGCTCCGGGCGAAGCCGCGCCCCGCCACCACGAACACCTCATGCTCCCAGGGGTGCTGGTGCCACTCGGTGTTCATCCCCTCGTCCAGGTGGAAGAGGCGCATCTCGAAGTTGGGTGCGCCCTGCTCTTCCGATATCACCCACCGTACCGTGGCCCGCCGGCCACCGGGGGTCTCGCCCTGCACGATGCTGCTCTCGGGAACCCGGGACACATGCGTCACATACACCGCTCACCATCTCCTCTATCCTCCAGCTTCATAGGCGCACTCCCTCTTTCAAGGCACAATCCACGAGCGGAGGACTGGCGTCCTCCGAACACACAAGGCTCACCACGAAGGGGGCTGCGACACGCTCCGCACTAAGATAAGCGTCCCAGTAGGACCCGCTCAGACCCTCCACCAGCAGATCGATATCGGATCCTTCCCGGAAATCGCCACGGGCGAGAGAGCCGTACAGAATCACCTGCCGTGCGCCATACCTCTCCTTTAATATGTCAGCCACCAGACGGGCCTTTTCTCTCGCCCGTTCCCTCAGGGCTTCCGCCCGCTTCTGCTCCAGGTCGGCAAGCCTTGCGGCGATCGCTTGGGGATCTATTCGTTGCGTTGCTGCACTCCTGTCACCGCCCGCCCCGACCATCCCCCTTCCTGGTCACCGGGAGTCACTGCCCCTCTCAGCGCAGCCTCCGGGTCTGCCTGTGTACCTGGCCCATCAGGGCAATCACCTATGCACCCCGATTCTACCCAACGCTCCGGCACCACACAACGGGTCCCATCAGCCCGACCCGCTTGACAGGGCTGATCTGACGCGCAGTTCCGCCTTCGCCGTGACGACGGTTGAGGGCCGGCGCCCTCGCCGACCCTCCAGGAGCAACCGCACAATCTTCCGCTGGGGAGCGCACACACCCACCGGACGGGCCAACGCGCCGCGCCCGGAGGCACCCCACCTCCTTCACGGAGGCCACCATCACGGCTTCTACGGAGCAGTAGTCACGCCTTCTTCACGAAGGTGTCCTTGCCGTTACACTGCGGGCACTTCTTGGGCTTACAACGCGCTTCCTTCTCAAATCCACACGACGAGCAACGCCACACCGCCATTTCAGCCACCTCCTTCCTGGGCATCATTCTACATCGTAATCATTCCTAAGACAAGCCCCCATCGACCCACCGTCGCCTCGGCACCAACGGGGGACAGGCCCGTAGGCGTGACCGGGACGCCGACCGGGAGGTCGGCTGCGAGGGAAACTCACCGGATTGCCGAAGCTAAATGCGGGGAGGGGTACAGGTGCCCTTCGATGCCCTGGTCATGGCTGCGGTGAGGCGTGAAATCGAGGAGGTACTGCCGGCGCGGGTGGACAGGGTTTACACCGTTGCGCGGCGGCACCAGACGCCATCGGAGGTGGCGCTGGTCCTCTTCCGACCGGGAGTCCGCACACAGGTCCTGGTTTCCCTGCACCCCCGCTTCGCCCGCGTGCACCTGAGCTACCGGGAGCAGCCTGCTGCAGCTCCCACGCCCTTCGTGCAGGTTCTGCGCAAGCACCTTGAGGGTGCTCACCTGGTGGCTGCAGAGCAGCTAGATCGAGACCGCGTGCTCATCCTCCATTTCCGCACCGCCCTCGGTACCAACCCCCGCCTGGCGGTAGAAATCATGGGGCCGGGATCGAACCTCGTCCTGATCGACGGCGAAGGCCGTATTGTCGACGCCTGGCGGCAGGAGGGGCCGCGCCCGGACCGCACGCGGCGTATCCTGCTCCCGGGCGTTCCCTACGAGCCCCCAGCGCCTCCGGCCTCGGGGGCATGGGGCCCTTTCTCGGCCCGCGAGATCGCCGCCCGCGTGGGCTCCACCTCCGACCACCAGGACCCGCCAGGCGGCGCTACCCGCGGGGCCAGCGAGGTGGCCGATGGGTTGTGGGAGGAGGCCGGGGTCCGTCCCCGGCCGGTGGTGATCACCGACGCAGACGGTCGGCCGCGAGACTACTGGTGCCTGGTGCCGGTAGCCCACGGGCCGGTCGCCCGCGAATACCCCACCATGAGTCGCCTGCTGGACGACTTCTACGAGGACGTGCAGGCCGGCGAGGAATTGAGCGCGTGGGGGGATCGCCTGGGCCGCATCCTGTCCCGCCAGCGCGAACGGCAGGCGCGGCTGGTGGAATCCCTGCGGGAGGATCTGGAGCGCGCACGGGCGGCGCTCCGCTACCGGACCTGGGGGGAACTCCTGCTGGCGCAGGCCGCCCACCTGCCCGCCGGACACGACCGGATCGAGGTGACCGACTACTACCAGGAAGAGCCGCGGCCGCTGGAGATCCCGCTCGACCCCGCCCTTTCCGCCCGCCAGAATGCACAGGAGTACTTCCGCCGGTACACCAAAGCACGCCGGTCTCTGGAACCCCTCAAGATGCGGCTCGACTCGGAAAGCACCCGCCTGGCCTACCTGGAGCAGTTAGAAGAGGGACTGGGCCGCGCCGCCGACCGCGATACCCTGGAGGTCCTCGAGCAGGAGATGCTCAGCGCGGGGATACTCTCGGTGGAGCAAGGCGACCGTGCGGCAGGCACCCACGCCGCAGCGCGCACGGGGGCCCACCTTGCAGCGGGTAGCCAGCGGGGCGGCGTGGCACGTGCGGGGGATCGGCGCGGGGCGCATGGCGGGACCGGGGCCCGGACGCCGCGCCCGGTAGCCGCCCACCGGGTCCTGCGCTTTTCCCTGCCCGGAGGAGAAGAGGTCATCGTGGGCACGGGGGCGGAGGCGAACGACTTCGTGACCTTCGTCCTCGGCCGCCCGGATGACATCTGGATGCACGCCCGGGGGGTGCCGGGAAGCCACGTCCTCCTGCGCCCCCTGCCCGGCCGCGCGGCCAGCCCGGAGGCTATGGTGCGGGCAGCGTCGGTGGCCGCCTACTTCAGCCACCTCCGGCGGTCCGCCAAAGCGGAGGTCGACTGGACCCTGCGCAAACACGTGCGCCGCAGGCCCGGGGGAGGACCGGGCCAGGTGCTCTACCGGGAGGAGCACACACTGCTGGTAGAACCGGCCCCGCCGCCCCGTCCGGAGGCATCGCGGGGTTAGCACGCCGCAGGGCGCACGCATTCCCCCGCCCGCGGGCACCGCCAGCAGCACGCGACCGCTGCCCCGCGCGTGGCGGGTCTCCCGGTAGCAGCCCATAGTGCGGGGCCGATCAGGAAGGCTGGTGGGGGCGGGCCCGGACGAGGCGCTGCTCCAGCCACTGCCGCAGCCGGCCCAGGGGTTCCTCTTTCGCCTCTTCGTTGAAAAGCTCGTGGAAGTAGCCCGGGTAGATATGCATCTCCTTGTCACGGGTCCCCAGACGCACGAAAACGTTCTCGGCCACGGGAACGGACACCAGGCCGTCGTCTCCAGCCAGCAGGAGCAGGCAGGGGGCGTCAAGCTGCACGGCCCGCCGGGACACGCGCTCCATGGCGGAAAGCATCTCCGCGTATAGGCGGGCGCTCACCCGGTCGGTCACCAGGGGATCGCGCCGGTACCTCTCCACCACCTCGGCGTCGTGGGAAAGCAGGGCGGGGTCAATGCCGTTCGGCATGGAGAACCTGGGGAGGAACCGGGACAGGAGCATACCGGCATTGTGCTTCCAGCGGGGCACCTGCAGGGCCAGGCCCAGGCAGGGGCTGGACAGGACCAGCCCGGCCAGGCGCCCCGGCCGGCAGATGGCATAGTGGAGGGCGATCAGCCCGCCGAAGCTGTGCCCGAGCAGGAACAGGGGGAGTTCGCCCTCCTGGGAGCGCACCTGATCGAGGAAGCGGTCGAGGTCCTCCATGTAGTCCCAGAAGGAATCCACGTGCCCCCTCTGTCCCGTCGAGCGGCCGAAGCCCCGCAGGTCGTGGGCCCAGATGGACAGGGGCAGGCCTTCAAGGGCGTCAACCACGTTCTGATAGCGGCCGCTGTGTTCCCCCAGGCCGTGCACCACCAGCAGGACGGCCCGGGGCCGGGAGGTCCGCCAGCATTGCCAGAACAGCTCCGCTTCACGGGCACCCGCTACGGAACCCGTCCCGTGCTCCACGTGCCATCACTCCTCTCTAGAGCGCGGCACCCTTGGGGTAGATCAGGGGTACCCCCGCCCGGCACAGGGGACACTCAGCCGGGGAATACGAGGGCACGTCCAGGGTGACCAGCGCCACCTGAGGTACGCCGAATCCCACCTTGCCCCCACTGCGGTCCACCAGCACACCCACCCCCACGGCGCGGGCCCTGGCCTGAGCGAGGAGTTCCAGCACCTCGTTGACCGATCCGCCCGTGGTGACGGCATCCTCCACCACCAGGAAGCGTTCGCCCGGGGAGATGGTGAACCCTCGCCGCAGGCGCATCTGGCCCTCTTCCCTCTCTGCGAAAATGGCCCGCACGCCCAGGGCGCGGGCGGTTTCATAAGCAAGGATGATGCCGCCCACCGCCGGGCCAATCACCGCCTGTACGCCGCTACCCGCGAAGGGGGCGGCCAACTGACGGCATAGCAGTTCGGCATGGTGGGGATACTGGAGCACCTGCGAGCATTGCAGAAAGGTGGGACTGTGCCTGCCCGAGGTCAGCCGGAAGTGCCCCTCCATGATGACGCCCGTCTCTCGCAGCAACCGCACGATCTCCTCTTCAGTCACCGCCCTGACTCCTTTCCCATCTCCTCCACCACCGCCCGTGCCGCTGCCAGCGGATCGGGGGCGCGTGTGATGGGTCGCCCCACCACCAGCCAGTCTGCCCCCGCAGCCACCGCCAGGGCGGGGGTGGCCACCCGCACCTGGTCGTCGCCTCCCGGGCGTCCCCCACGCGGGGCCGCACCGGCCCCCGCAGGCCCCTCCGGACGCGCGGCCGGGACCCCGCGGCCCTCCAGATGCGACGGGGCAGGCGAGGGGCGGATACCCGGTGTGACTATGAACGGGTCGGGGCCGAACTCCTTCCTGAGCAGGGCGGCTTCGCGCGCAGAGGCCACCCAGCCGTGCAGCCCGGCGTCCAGGGCCAGGCGGGCCAGGGCCACCACCTGCTCCGCCAGGCCACGGCTGACGCCCAGGGCGCCAAGCTCCTCCTCGCCCAGGCTGGTGAGCACGGTGACCCCCAGCAGGATGGGCCCCGGGCCCGCACCCGTCCCGCCAAGGTCCGCGTCATCCCCCGCGGCCGCGGCGGACGACGCCGCGGCGGCGCCCGCCGCGTCCACACCCGGCAACCAAGCCACACCCGCCGCGTCCACGGCCGACCGCCAGGCGCTGCGGGTGGCTGCCACTGCCTCTGCCATCATAGCCGTCCCGCCCGCAGCGTGCAGACTGATCATGTCCGCCCCCATGCGGGCCAGGGCCGCCGTGGCGCGGGCGACGGTGTGCGGGATATCGTGCAGCTTCAGGTCGACGAAGACCCGCCCGCCTTCCGCCTTCACCATCTCCACGGCAGCCGGACCCGCCACCGAGTACAATTCGAGCCCCACCTTGAACCAGGTCACCAGGGGACGGAGGGTCTTCACCAGGGTATGTGCCTCGTCGAGGTGGGCCACGTCCAGGGCCACCACCAACCGTTCTTCGGGCGCCCGCGGCCGCACCGCCCGCGCACGAGGGACGTGCGGGCCAGGCACCCGGCTCCAAGGGGTGCACGGATCTGAGGCGGGGGCCGGACCGGTAGTCAGCTCTGCTCACTCCCCTCCGCCAAAGGTTCGAGCGCGGCACGGTGGGCCAGTCCCACCACTTCCCTCACGCTGCGGAAGCCCTCCCCGGCCAGGCAGGCGGCCATCTCGGTCACGATGCGGGGCGCCGCCAGAGGATCCACCAGGGTGGCGCTTCCCACTGCCACCACGGTGGCGCCGGCGAGCAGGAACTCCACGGCATCGCGCCCGGTCATGATACCGCCGCAGCCCACGATGGGCAAATCCACGGCCGCGGCCACCTCCCATACCATGCGCAGTGCCACCGGCTTGATGGCGGGGCCCGACAATCCCCCGCTGATCGCCCCCAGCAGGGGTCGGCGGCGGCGCACATCGATGGCCATCCCCTTGAGGGTGTTAATCAGGGTGAGGGCATCGGCGCCCGCTTCCCGGGCCGCCCGCGCCACGGCCACGATGTCGGTGACGTTAGGCGTAAGCTTGACCAGCAGGGGCAGGCAGGTGACGGCCCGCACCGCCCTCACCACCGCCGCGGAGGCGGCGGGATCGGTGCCGAACAGCATGCCCCCGGCCCGCACGTTCGGGCAGGAAACGTTCACCTCGAGTCCGCTTACACCTTCCACCCCATCCAGTTTGGCCGCCAGGGCGGCGTACTCCTCCACCCTCTCCCCGGCTATGTTTACGATAATCGGCACACCGAACTGGCGCAGGAAGGGGATTTCCTCGCGGATCACCGTCTCCACGCCCGGGTTCTCGAGGCCGATGGAGTTGAGCAGCCCGGCAGGCGTCTCGGCGATGCGGGGCGGCGGATTACCCGCGCGCGGGGCCAGGGTGGTTCCCTTGGTGACGATCCCGCCCACCAGGCGCAGGTCAAACCAGCGCGCCATCTCGCGCCCGTATCCGAAGGTGCCCGAGGCCACCAGCACGGGGTTGGCCAGGGGAATTCCGGCCAGGTCAGCCCGCAGATCTGGCCCCGCAGGCCCCAACGGCCCCGCCGGCCATGCACCCGCGCCCTGCCCGGCCCCCTCTTCACACGCCGATGCGCCCGCGCCCTGCCCGCGCCCCTCCTCGCACGGCCATGCGCCCGCGCCGTGCTCGAGCCCCTCCTCACACGCCAATGCGGGCCACCCCCTCGAGATCCACGGCACCGGCCGGGAACACCGGCCCATCCTGGCACACGTGCAGGTACCCGCCTCCGCGCGCGGGCACGGCACATCCCCGGCAGACGCCGAAACCGCAACCCATGCGGGCCTCAAGGGACACGTAAAAGGGCCATACCTCCTCTGCGCTACCGTGCCCCGTCACCTGCGCGGCCCCCTCCCGGGCCAGGAGCCGGTCCACCGCCGCCAGCATGGCGGGTGGCCCGCAGGCAAAGACGGTCACGCGCGTACCCTCCCCCGGCGGAACGGCTGCGGCTCCTCCGGGGGGCCCGGCTGGCGGGGCGCCACCAGACGGGACCGACTCGCGGAGGAGCGCCGGCAGGGCATCGGTGACCACCCCCCGCACGCCCTGGGAACCGTCCTCCGTGCAGGTGATGACCTCCGCCCCGGCCTCCTGCAGTTCCCGCACCCCCAGGAGGAGCCCGGCCGTACGGGCACCCACCACCGCCCGTACCGGCACCCCCGCCGAGGCTGCCGTCCTGGCCACGGGAGGGAAGGGCGCCACTCCCACCCCGCCCGCCACCAGGAGCAGAGCGCCTTCGCTCACGGGGGGGAACCCGTTCCCGAAGGGCCCGGTGAGGAGCAACCCGTCCCCGGGGCGACAGGAGGCCAACGCCCGCGTCCCTTCACCCACCACGCGCACCAGAAACGATATCACCCCGCGGGAGGGATCGATGTCGAAAAAGCTCAGCGGGCGGGCCAGAAACGGCCCCCCGCCGACGGTATCGGGACCGGGGCCCACCCGTACCATGGCGAACTGCCCGGGCCGGACCCGCGCGGCCGTACCGGGAGCCAGGACATCCAGGCGGAAGTGCCCGGTCGCCACCTCGGCGCGCCCGAGCACCCGCCCAACTTCCCTGATCCACTCCCTCAATTCCCCACTTCCCTTACCTGGCATCCGCCCTGCTGCCCCCGGGTGAGCGCGCACTGCGGGCGCGTGCCAGTCGCGGTAGGCCTACCCCCCAACCGGAGCCGCACCTCCCAACCGGCTCACCCGGGGTGATTATACCGGGGGTCAGGCCCACCCCACAACCTGTCCTGCAGGCACACGGGCTCGCCGGGGTCGGGACGGGACGCCCAGGCTTCCACCAGCGCCCGGGCCGTGTCCAGGCAGGTGAGGCAGGGGACGCCGGCCTCCGCGGCTGCCCGGCGGATGGCAAACCCGTCCCGCTCGGCACGCCGGCCCGGTGAGGGCGTGTTGATGACCAGGTGCACGTCCCCGCCGGCGAGGAGATCGAGGACGTGGGGGCTGCCCTCGCTCAGCTTGTTCCAGGCCCGGACGGGGAGGCCCCGCTCGGACAGGAAGGCAGCGGTGCCGCGGGTGGCATGGAGGCGGCAGCCCATCTCGTGCAACCGGACCACAGAGTCCAGCGCCACCTTCTTGTCTTCGTCCGCCAGGCTGACCAGCACCCCCGCCCCCGCCCGCAGGCTCACCGCCGCCGCGCGGTAGGCCTTGACCAGGGCGGAGGGCAGGTCGGGGCCGAAGGCCATGACCTCGCCCGTGGACTTCATTTCGGGTCCCAGGGTGGTGTCCACCCCCAGCAGTTTGGACCAGGAGAAAACGGGTGCCTTGACCGCCACCCCCGGGGGAACCGGGTGGAGGCCGCCGCGGTACCCCTGCTCCCGCAGGCTCCGGCCCAGCATGGCACCGGTGGCCAGCCGGACCAGGGGGACACCGGTGGCTTTAGTCAGGAAGGGGACGGTGCGACTGGCGCGGGGATTGGCTTCCAGCACCCACACCCGACCGTCGTAGATCACGTACTGGACGTTGAGCAGCCCCACCACTCCCAGGGACAGGGCCAGCCGGGTGGTGCAGTCCACCACCGCCTCCACCTGCCCCGGTGACAGGGACTGGGGCGGGTAGATGGCGGTGGAGTCGCCCGAGTGGATGCCCGCCCGCTCCAGGTGCTCCATCACCCCGGCCACCAGCACCTCCTCACCGTCAGACACGGCGTCCACTTCCACCTCCCGCCCCGGCAGGTAGCGGTCCACCAGGACGGGGGCGGCCGGGGAGACGGCAGCGGCCTGCTCTATGTAGCGTGCCAGGTCCTCGTCCCCGTACACGATCTCCATGGCACGGCCGCCCAGCACCCAGGAGGGGCGCACCAGGACGGGGTACCCCACCCGCCGCGCGATGGCGAGGGCCTCCTCCAGGGAAGTGGCCGTGCCGCCGGGAGGACGGGGGATGCCCAGACGCTCGACCAGCGCATCGAAGCGGCGGCGGTCTTCGGCCAGGGCGATGGCCTCCGGGGAAGTCCCGGGCACGGGCACCCCCGCCCGTGCCAGCCCGGCGGCCAGATTGATGGCGGTCTGCCCGCCGAACTGCACCAGCACCCCTTCCGGTCGCTCGCGCTCGCACACGGCCAGCACGTCTTCCAGGGCGAGGGGCTCGAAGTAGAGGCGGTCCGCCGTGGAGTAGTCGGTAGACACCGTCTCGGGGTTGCTGTTCACCACGACGGCACGGTAGCCCATCTCCTGCAGGGCCCGCACGGCATGCACGGTGCAGTAATCGAACTCGATGCCCTGCCCGATGCGGATGGGCCCGGCCCCCAGGACCACCACCCGCCGGCCGGGCAGGGGCTCGGCCTCGTCTTCCCGTGCTTCCCCGGGGCCGGGGGCCCCGGCACCCGTGTAGGTGGAATAGAAGTAGGGTGTGGCTGCCTCGAACTCGCCGGCGCAGGTGTCCACCATCTTGAACACGGGGCGAGCCCCCGCCTCCAGCCGCAGGCGGCGCACTTCCTCCGCCTCCAGGCCGGCCAGCCGCCCCAGGTCGGCGTCGGACAGCCCGGCCGCCTTCAGCCTTCGCCAGCCGCGGCCATCCAGGCACCGCAACCCCGCAGCCCCCGCACCCCGCACCTCCTGCAGTACCTCGGCCACCCGGGCCAGGCCGTGCAGGAACCAGGGATCGATGCCCGTCCGTTCGGCCAGGTCGTCTACCGGGTGACCCCGCCCCAAGGCCTCCAGCAGCCGGAACAACCTCCTGTCGTCGGCCTCCGCCAGATCCTGTGGACCGTCCGGCACGCCGGCCCCCGCCCGGTCCACACCACATGGCGCGGCGGCCCCCACCGGGTCCGCACCCGACGCTGCGGCCCTGGCGACCGCCCTCCCGGCGACCGGCACCGCGAGGCCCCCACCGTCTTCCAGTGCGCGCACCGCCTTGCCCAGGGCCTCGGGGAAAGTGCGCCCGATGGCCATCACCTCGCCGGTCGACTTCATCTGGGTGGCCAGACGGCGGTCGGCCGACGGGAACTTGTCGAAGGGCCAGCGCGGCACCTTCACCACCACGTAGTCCAGGGCGGGCTCGAAGCAGGCACGCGTGTAACCCGTGACCGGGTTGATGATCTCGTCCAGGCCCATCCCCAGGGCCAGCTTGGCCGCCACCCGGGCGATGGGGTAACCGGTGGCCTTGGAGGCCAGGGCCGAGGAGCGGCTCACCCGCGGATTGACCTCGATGACGAAGTAGGCGCCGCTCCGGGGGTCAAGGGCAAACTGGATGTTGCAGCCGCCCCTGATTCCCAGGTGGCGGATAATGCGCAGGGCCGCTGAGCGCAGCATCTGGTACTCGCGGTCGGAAAGGGTCTGGGTGGGAGCCACCACGATGGAGTCCCCGGTATGCACCCCCATGGGGTCGAAGTTCTCCATACTGCATACGGTGATGCAGTTGTCGCGGGCGTCCCGCATGACCTCGTACTCGATTTCCTTCCACCCGAGCAGGCTCTTCTCCACCAGCACCTGGCTGATGGGTGAAAAGCGCAGGCCACGGGCCGCCACCTGCTCGAGTTCCCGGGGTGTCCCGGCAATACCCCCGCCCGTACCACCCAGGGTGAAGGCCGGGCGGACCACCACCGGGTAGCCGATACGCTCCGCCAGTGCGAGGGCCGCGGGCACCGAGGAGACGGTGCCGCTGGGGGGCACGGGCTCGCCCAGCGCCTCCATGGCGGCACGGAACTTCTCCCGGTCTTCCGCCGTCTCGATGGCCTCCAGCGGGGTCCCCAGCAACTCCACCCCGAACCGGGCGAGCAGGCCCGCCCGGTGCAGTTCCACCGCCAGGTTGAGGCCCACCTGCCCGCCCAGGGTGGCCAGGATACCGTCCGGCCTCTCCCGTGCCAGGATGGCGGCCGCAGCATCCACGGTGAGGGGTTCCAGGTACACCCGGTCGGCCATGTGGCTGTCGGTCATGATGGTGGCGGGGTTGGGGTTGCACAGGACGACCTCCACCCCTTCCTCGCGCAGGGACTGGCAGGCCTGGCTGCCGGCGTAATCGAACTCCGCCGCCTGCCCTATCACGATGGGACCCGACCCTATCACCAGCACCCTGCCCGGCTTAGCGCCCATCCCCGTTCCCCCCAGCACCGCCCACCGTCCGCCACTCCAGCCTGGCGGCTAGCCGGCCCGGCGCTCCTCGTTATGGTGCGCCGACCCGTGTCCCTGGCCGTACGCACCGGCCCGCCCGTCGCGGCCGGCGACGAGGGTGAGGAAGCGGTCGAACAGGTAGCCCGTATCACCCGGGCCCGGCCCGGCCTCGGGGTGATACTGCACACTGAACGCCTGCCGTTCCGGGAACTCAAGGCCCTCCACCGTGCCGTCATTGAGATTGCGCGCCGTCACCGTTACCCCGGCGGGCAGACCCTCGTCGGCGACGGCGTAACCATGGTTCTGCGAGGTTATGAACACCCGCCCGAGGGTTAGGTCGTGAACGGGGTGGTTGGCCCCCCGGTGGCCGTACTTGAGACGGAAGGTGCGGGCTCCGGCGGCCAGCGCCATAATCTGGTGACCCAGGCATATGCCCAACATGGGCACCCGGCCCAGCAGCTCCCGGGCGGCGGCAATGGCCCAGGTGGCGTCCCCGGGGTCGCCGGGACCGTTGGACAGCACCACCCCCCGCGGTCGGAAGGACATGATCTCCGCCGCCGTGGAGGTGGCGGGCACCACGGTGATGCTGCACCCCCGGCGCAGCAGGGCCTGCAGGATGCCCGCCTTCACCCCCAGGTCGACCACCACCAGCCGGGGTCCGCGCCCGGAAAGGTGGTAGGGGCGGGAACAGGTGGCACGGTAAACCACCCCGCGCAGGGAAACCGCCCGCGCCGCCTGCACCAGTTCCTCCGCCCAGCCGTGTGAGCCGTCTCCGGCAACCCGGGAGGTGATCACGCCCCGCATGGTACCGTGACGGCGCAGGTGGCGGACCAGCGCCCGCGTGTCAACTCCCTGCAATCCCACCACCCCGTGGGAGCGCAGGAAGTCGTCCAGGCTCCAGCAGGCCTCGCGGTGGCTGGGAGCGAAGCAGGCCTCGTGCACCACCAGGCCGCTCACCAGCGGGCGGGCGGACTGCAGGTCGCTACCCGACACGCCGTAGTTGCCCACCAGGGGGTAGGTGAGGGTGACAATCTGCCCGCAGTAGGAAGGGTCGGTGAGGATCTCCCCGTAGCCGGTCATGCCGGTGTTGAACACCACCTCGCCCCCCGCCGTCCCGCAAGCACCCAACGGTTCCCCCGGAAAAACCGTGCCGTCCTCCAGGACCAGGGCACCCGTCATCCCTTCCACCCCCGGCCTGCATACTTATGCACTCCGGCTCATTATATTCCACCGCCGCCCGCCCGGCAACCCCCCGATCAGGCCAGTACCTCGCCGTCGCGCATGACCACGTGGCCGGCCACCACGGTGAGGACGGGCCACCCCCGCAGCTTCCTGCCCCCCAGAGGGGTGTTCCTACCCTTGGAGTAGAAGCGCTCCGGGTCCACGGTCCTCTCCAGCCCGGGATCGATCACGGTGACGTCGGCGCAGCCGCCCACCCGCAGGCTGCCCGCCCCCACCCGCCGGCAGCCCGCCACCACCGGCGCGCTACCCGCCGCCGGCTGGCGGCCTACCGGCAGGCTGCCGGCGCCCAGGCCCAATATGCGGGCGGGACCTGCCGTAAGCCGCTCTATCAGGGTCCCGGGGGCGATAAGCCCCGGGTGCACCAGCTCGGTGAGGAGGAGGGGCACGGCCGTCTCCAGTGCCGAGATGCCGAAGGCGGCATAGTTGTATTCCACGTCCTTATCGTCCAGGTGGTGGGGGGCATGGTCGGTGGCGATGGCCTCTATGACACCTTCGGCGAGGGCTCGGCGCAGGGCCTCCACGTCCTCCGCCGCGCGCAGGGGCGGGTTGACCTTGGTGTTGGTGTCGTACCAGGTATCGTGAACCAGCCGGTCGGTCAGGCAGAGGTGGGTGGGGGTGACCTCGGCGGTTACCGGCAGCCCCTCGGCCCGGGCCCCGCGCAGGAGGTCCACCGTGCCACGGGTACTGGCGTGGGCAATGTGGACCCTGCCGCCGGTCAGCCGGGCCAGCATGATGTCGCGTGCCACCATGATCTCTTCCGCCGCGGCCGGCATCCCCCGCAAACCCAGCACCGTGGACCAGTAGCCCAGGTGCATGACCGCGTCCCGCGTCAGCGAAGGCTCCTGACAGTGGTCGATGATGGGCTTCCCGAAGACGCACCCGTACTCCAGCGCGCAGCGCATGACCTCGGCGTCGGCGATGGGGTGGCCGTCGTCGGAGAAGGCCACCGCGCCCGCCTCCGCCATGTCACCCATCTCCGCCAGCTCCTTACCCTCCAGGCCGCGGGTGACCGCCCCCACCGGGAGCACGTGCACCACGGCCTTCTCGGCCGCCCGGGCCAGAATCGAATTCACCATGGAGGCATCGTCCACGGGAGGGCGGGTGTTGGCCATAGCTACCACGGTGGTGAATCCCCCCGCCGCGGCCGCCCGCGTGCCCGAGGCGATGTCTTCCTTCCACTCCTCGCCCGGCTCGCGGAGGTGCACATGCATGTCGATGAGACCGGGCACCACCCAGAGCCCGCGGGCCTCGAACACCCGGGCGCCGTCGGCCTCCAGGCCGTGGCCCAGCTGGCTGACCACCCCGTCGGCCAGGAGCACGTCCATCTCCGCGTCGATCCCCTGGGCGGGGTCGATCACCCGCCCGCCCCGGATGAGCAGCGGTTCGGGCTTGCCGCGCAGCTTCATTTCTCCTCTCCCCCTCCCAGCAGCAGGTACAGGATGGCCATGCGCACCGCCACGCCGTTGGTGACCTGGTCCTCTATGGTGGACTGGGGCGAATCGGCCACTTCCGACGCGATCTCGATACCCCGGTTCATGGGCCCCGGGTGCATGAGCAGGGCGTCGGGCTTCGCCAGGTTAAGACGCTCGCGGGTGATCCCCCACAGGCGGGAATACTCGCGGGCGCTGGGGAACAGGCCCCGCTGCTGCCGCTCCAACTGCAGCCGCAGCACCATCACCACGTCGGCGTCCTTCACCGCCTCTTCCACCCGGGTGGTGGCCTCCACCCCCATCTTCTCTATCTCGGGCGGCAGCAGGGTGGCCGGCCCGCACACCACCACGGATGCGCCCATCTTCTTCAGACCCCAGATGTTGGAACGGGCCACCCGCGAATGGTAGATATCGCCGATGATGGCCACCCGCAAACCTTCCAGGCGACCCTTTTTCTCCCTCATGGTGAACATGTCGAGCAACCCCTGGGTGGGGTGCTCGTGCATGCCGTCTCCGCCGTTGATGACGGGGATGTCCAGCACCCGCGCCAGGAAGTGGCACGACCCCGAGACGGGATGGCGCATGATCACGCAGTCGGACCCCATCACCCGCAGGGTGCGGGCGGTGTCCTTGAGCGTCTCCCCCTTCTGCACGCTGGAGGTGGCGGTGGCGATGGACACCGTGTCCGCCGACATGTACTTGGCCGCCAACTCGAAGGACGTGCGCGTACGGGTGCTGGCCTCGTAGAAGAGCGTCACCACCGTCTTGCCCCGCAACGTGGGCACCTTCTTGATGGGGCGGTAGATGATCTCCTTCATGGAGCTGGCGGTGTCCAGGATCAACTCCATGTCCTCGCGGGGCATCTCCTCCAGGGCGAGGATGTCCCGGCTTTTCAGCTTCACCCCAGAATCCCCCTTTCCAGCTCAAACCCCCTGGCCGGGCCGGCCAGGGGGTTCCCCTCTGCCCTTGCCGGCCTCGCGGTGCCGTCTTAAAGGGCCTCAAGTCATCTCCTCGATTATCACCGCGTCTTCGTCGTCCGTCTCCTTCAGTTTCACGTGGATGATCTCTCTTCGTGAGGTGGGGACGTTCTTCCCCACGTAGTCTGCCCGGATGGGCAGTTCCCTGTGCCCCCGGTCGACGAGCACCGCCAGCTGGATGAGGGCGGGCCGCCCCAGGTCCATGATGGCGTCCAGGGCCGCCCGTACCGTCCGCCCGGTATAGAGGACGTCGTCCACCAGCACCACTTTCTTCCCCTGCACGGCGAAGGGGACCTCCGTCCGGTGCACCACGGGGTGGTCGGAACGCAGGGTCAGGTCGTCGCGATACAGGGTGATGTCCAGGCTCCCCACCGGAACCCGCCGTCCCTCGATGGCCTCGATCTGCCGCGCCAGGCGCTCGGCCAGGGGTACCCCGCGCCGCCGGATACCAACCAGCACCAGACCCTCGATCCCCTTGTTCTTCTCCAGGATCTCGTGGGCGATGCGGGTGATGGCCCGGCGCATGGCCTCTTCGTCCATGATGCGCGCCTTTTCGGTGACCAACTCCCTCCCCCTCCCTCCGCACCCCGGGGCACAAAAAACTTCTTGCCGACCAGCAAGAAGTTGTTCATGCCAGGATGCTCCTTGCCGGTCTCACGGGACCAGCTTAAAGGCAGGTTGTCCCCTGTACTCTACCACCGCGCCCCACCCCTGTCAAGCACCCCCCGCCCGTCCGCAAAGGCGCCCCCGGGGTGCTTGCAATTTTGCAGTGGAAATGCAAAATTACAAGAAGGAGGCGCGCCGTGATCCAGAGGTATATCAAGAGGTCGTTGGAGACGGTCCTCGAGAAGGCGGTGTCCGAGTTCCCCGCAGTTGTGCTGACCGGTCCCCGGCAGTCCGGGAAGACGACACTCCTGAAGCATCTGTTCGCCGGGTACTATCGCTACGTATCTCTTGAGCCTCCCGACGTCCGCGCGGTCGCCAGGGAAGACCCCAGGGGATTTCTGGCCATGCACCCGCCCCCGGTCATCGTCGACGAGGTCCAGTACGCGCCGGATCTCTTGCCCTACGTGAAGGAGCAGATAGATGCCCACCGGGACCGGGCCGGGCAGTACCTGCTCGCGGGCTCCCAGAACCTCTTGCTCATGGAAAAGATCACCGAGTCCCTGGCCGGGCGTGCGGCCATGCTTCGCCTGTTGCCGCTATCCCGCCGAGAGGCAGAAGGACGGCCCCACGCCCCTCTTCCGTGGGAGTCCACGGAACCGGCCAGCACTGAGAAAACGAGCATATACCGCGAGATCTGGCACGACTTCCTCCGCGGCGGCTACCCTGAACTGGTGGCCAACCCCGGGCGCGACGTTAGCTTGTGGCACGCGAGCTACGTCCAGACCTACCTCGAGCGGGACGTGCGCATGCTCCGCCAGATCGGTGATCTCTCCCAGTTTCAGAGTTTCCTCAGGGCGTTGGCGGCACGAAGCGCCCAGCTCCTGAACCTGTCCGACCTGGCCAGGGACCTCGGCGTGGCAGTGAACACCGTCAAGGCCTGGCTTTCCGTCCTGGAAGCTACTTACCAGATCATCATAGTAAGGCCGTATTTTGCTAACCCAGGAAAACGGCTTGTGAAGACCCCGAAGGTCTATTTCATCGATGTCGGCACGCTCTGTTACCTGACCGGCCTCAAAGAGCCCGAACATGCGGCTTCCGGGCCCATGGCCGGGCCCATCATGGAAACCGCGGTCCTTGCCGAGATCGTCAAAACGCTCACGCATCGGGGGATAGATCCGCAAGTCTACTTCTGGAGGACTTTCGCGGGCACCGAAGTGGACTTCGTGGTCGAAACCGCGGGGAAACTCGTGCCCATCGAAGTCAAGCTTTCGGCAACGCCGCGACCGGCGTTTGCCGCCTCTATCAGGGCATTCCAGAAGGATTTCGGTAACCGGGCCATGCCCGGCTACGTGGTCCATCCCGGCGATATCCGCCTCCCGCTGGGGTCAAATGTGACAGCTCTCCCGTACGCCCAACTATAGAGCCTCCCGGACCACCCCTCCCGAGGAATCCCGTACTCGCACCCGGCAGGGCTGTCGCCCCCCTCCTCTCTCAGGGTCTTCCTCCGGTCCGCGCCTGGGATCGCTGCGCCGGGATGACCGCTTGCCAATGAACCGTATGGAGGAAGGCGCATCGAGCTAAGATGATGGGGCGGGAAAGGGGCCGTACTATGGTGAGGTGCCGCATCTGTGGAAGGGGCAACGCCGCCCAGGTCCTGGGTGTGTGCGGTCCCTGCATCCGGGCTTCCTGGACGCAGGTCCAAGAGGCCGCCCGGGCAGCCCACGGGCTTAGCAAGGCACCGCTTCCCGCCGAGCCGCCGCGGGCAGCAGGTGGCGTGACCTGCACGGTGTGCGCCAACCGGTGCGCCCTGGGAGAGGGCGACGTGGGCTTCCGCGGCGTGCGCGCCCGCCGGGCTGGCAAGCTGGCCACGGGCGCAGCGACCACCACCGCATGGCAGCTTCCGGTGCACCGCTGGCCACGGCCCAAATGCTGGCCTCAGCAGCTCTCGAGCGGGTGGCCTGTGTCTGTTTCTTCGGCGGCGATCCCTCCCCCCAGATGCCCTTCCTGCTCAAGGCCGCCCGCCTGGCACGTCAGCGCGCCGCCCGGGTCGACCCCGACACGCCCTACGTCCTCCTCGCCTTTTACCCCTGCCACCTCATGAGCGATCTACCCCCTACTTCCCGCCGCCAGGCGGAGGCCTGCCTCCAGGCGGCCTGCCACGCCGGGCTGACCCGCGTCCGCGTCGGCAACGTGCACTTACTGCAATAGCCTCTTGAGGCAGCACACGTACGAGGGTGCCGCTGGGCTATTCGGTGATGTGCAGCAACCAGAAGACGGTGCGGGCGTCCCAGCCCAGGTCCCAGGGGACGTGGTAGCGGTCGCCGGTGTGGCTGTTCACCAGGGGGTAACCGGCGGGGTCGTGACCCACCACGAGGGAGACATGGCGGATCTCCCCGCCCTGCTCGTAGCCGATCACGTCCCCGGGCAGGAGGCGGTAGACGGCACCGTCGGGGGCGGGTCCCACCTCCGGGTAGCGCCCGCGTCCCACCAGGGTAGCACGGCCGCTGTCGAGGAGGTAGTACACCAGATCCGCCGCGCGCACCCAGGCGCGCGTTCCCTTCCCCCCTGCGTACCGCCACGTGTAGTCGGTGGAAAGGCCCCCCGCCTCGGGGTCGCTCAGGGCCTGCGAGACGAAGTTGGCGCAGTCACCCCCCAGGTAGCTGTAATCCCGGTAGTCGCGGTTGTAGTGAGAATCCGGACCCGCGGCCGGCCCGCAGTACCGGTCGGCATAATGGACCGCAGCCTCGCGGCGGTACTTTCCCTCCGCCGGGGTCCCATCCTGGGACCCCGCCCGTGCCGGCTCGATGGGCGGCGAGCCGGCCCGCGGTGGTCCGCCGGGTTGATGCGGCGGCCGGGGGCCGGGGGACGGCACCCGCGAGGCCGCCCCGTCCGCCACCACGGGCGCCTCGTGCAGGGGATCGGAGAACCAGTCCTTGTGTACCAACCACCTGCCTTCACGCCGCACGAACTGCATAACGTGCCAGGCCCCCACCCCGAAGGAGTGACTCATCCCCGGCGCCGCAGTGTGGTGGTAAGTGATGCGCTCGGTCACGCCCATCTCCAGCCAGGCCCGTTCGCGCTCCACTTCGGCGAGGGCCACACGGACGTGAACCTGCACCCCCTCGATGGCTACCTGCCGGGCGGCTGCCCAGGCGGCGAGATGAGCAATGCGCGTATGGTCGTGCTCGCGTGCCCAGCGTCCTACCTCGCGGTCTTCATCGTAGAAGGCTTCCACGGGGGTGGAATCCGCTGCCAGCAGCCCCGCGGCCCGGGCCTGGTACAAGGTCCGCACCGTATGCGCCAGATCCGCGGGGATGGCGATACCGGGGGCCACCACCAGGTCACAACTCGCTGCGTCCGTTGGCCCTCCCGCCCGGATGCCCAGGCTGGCCGCCATGGCTACCCCGAGCAACCCCAGGCCCAGGGTGAGGGGGCCTGGCCAGCGCCCGCTGTTTGTGCGCTCCCGCACTGCGGTGGCGAACCGGCGGGTGGGCTCACGCGTTCCCGGGGCGAGGCGGCCGCCTGCGCGCAGGGTCAGGCACCAGCACGCGCCGAGCCACGCTGCCCCCAGCACCCAGCCCCCGAGTACATCGGTGGGGTAGTGCACTCCCAGGTAGACCCGGCTGACCCCAACCACCAGCACCAGCAGGAGGAGGACTACCCTCGTGCCGACCCGCCGGGGGGCCAGCCGACCCAGGAGCAACGCCAGGTATCCGTACAGGACCAGCGTCACGAAAGCATGCCCGCTGGGAAAGGCATACCCGCCGACCGCGACCAGGTGGGGCAGGTCCGGGCGGGCACGGTGAACCAAGACCTTGAGCAGCGCCTGTACCAACCACCCCAGTCCGACCGAGGCCGCCAGCCCGCCGGCAAAGGTGCGCTCGCCACGGTGGAGGAGGTAGGCTGCCACCAGGCACACCTGGGCGATGACCGCAGAGGCAGAACCGAGAGCGCTGAAGAAAAGCATGAGCGGCAGGGCGCACGGGGGCACCAAGCCGCCCACCACGGAAAACCCCAGTGCATCCAGCGCATGCCACCAGGGCAAGCCTGCCCTCTCCCCGCCCGGCCCTCCCTCCTAAGATTATGAACAGCAGCGGCTGTCTCTACATTAGCCCTCGCAACCGCCGCGACTCTGGTCAGCGGAAGAGGACTTCGGCCACCCTCTCCAGCATCTTGAGGCCCTGGACTTCCGTCTCAAAGAGGGGCACCACCGCCCGCACGTCGGGGAACAGGTCCCTGATCTGGGCCAGGTACTCCTGCTGCATCATGACGCGGTTGAGCACGAACTCCGAGGTGCTGGCGGAGATAACACCCGGGTCGATGACGCCGTTTACCACCACTCCTCCCACGGGGATGCCGAAGTCGTGGAACCAGCCGATGAAGCGCCTGATCACGGCGATGGGCAGGGCCTCGGGCAGGGTCACGAAGTAGAAGGCCGTGCGGGAAGCATCGGTGAGCAGGCGGTTGGCCTGGCCGATGCGGCCCCGGAAGGAAATTAGGTAGTCCATGAGGGGGTCCTTCTCCTGCCGCTTGCGGAAGGAGAGGGCCAGGCGCATGGCCTGGGCCTCCTTACGACTTTCCACCATCTTCTCCACCCAGAGGGAGTAGACCTTGGACATGCCCAGCAGCCGGCGGGCGTTGGCGGTGGGGGCGGTGTCGAAGACGTACACCTCGTACTTGTCTTCGAACATGATGTTAATCATGTTCTCGAACATGGCCGACTCCTCGAAGGAGGGGTTCATGGTGGCGGTCTCCACGAAGGCATCCGACTCGGTGGGGATGTCGGCGTACTTGAGGAACCAGCGGATCTTCTCCCGGATCTCCTCTTTAGAACGCTTGATCGTGTCGGCGGTATCGATCTCGTAGGCGTAGAACCCCGGCACCCCCGCCACCTGGCGCTCGGCCCCGAACACGTTCTGCCCCAGCAGGGCGGAAAGGCTGTGCACGGGGTTGGTGGAGGCCAGCAGCGTCCTGCGGCCCTGGCGGGCGTACCACAGGGCAGCCGCGCCCGCCATCACCGTCTTACCCACCCCGCCCTTGCCGCCGAAGAACACGTACTTCAACTGGGGGTGGTTCTGCGTGAAGGCCAGCAGGCTCTCCCTGACCAGTTCCTCTGCCGGTATGAACGACACCTGCCTGGCGTTTTGCCCCGTTCCCTGGATCGATTCCCCGGCGCTCTCCGGGACCGTCCCCCGGGTTGCCGATGCTACCACGATTCCACGCCTCCCTCAGTTGCCGAACAGCACGCCGGCCATCTTCTCGATCATGGCCATACCGCGGATATCCCGCTCCATCTCGGGCACCTCGGCCAGGATGCGCCCCGCGAACTCCTCGCGGATGCGCTCCATGTTACCCTTCTGCATGAGGATGCGGTTGCGCAGGTAGTCGGGGATGTCCTGCTCCAGCAGGGCGGGCGGTACCACCCGGTTCACCACGTACCCCCGGATGGGCACCTCGTACTTACTGAAGAGGCCGGCCGCCTTGACGGTGTCCTCGATGACCATCTCCTCGGGGGTCACCACGAAGAAGAAGGCGGTGCGCTGGGGATCGGTCAGGATCGAGGACGACTTGTTGATCCGGTCGCGGATGTAAACGAGTTCGTTCAGGATGCGGTCCTCCTCCGTCTCCTTCTCCCGGCGGATGGTGGCCACCACGGCATCGTACTTGCGCATCTCCTCCCGCAGCCCAGTGATCTTGGTGATCCAGGCGTCGTACACGGAGGCCATGCTGAGGTAATAGAGGGCGTGGCCCAGGGGTACCAGGTCGTAGATGTAGTAGTCGTAGCCCCCCTTCACCACGATGTCCACCACCTGGTCGAAGATGGCGCTCTCCTCCATGGCCGGCTCGGCCGACGCGGCCCGGATGTAATTCTCGATTTCGTCGGGGATCTGGTCCATGCCGTACATATCCCGGATCTTCTGGCGTACCTCTTCCTGATATTCGGCGATACGGCGGTCGGCGTCGATCTCGCAGGCGTAAAGGTTGGGTGCGATCTCCACCTCGCCCTTGCCGAAGATATCGCGCTCAAAAATATCCGAGAGGGAAGCCTGGGGGTCCACGGAAAAGACCAGCACCCGATGCCCGCGATCCGCCAGCCAGCGGGCAGCGGCAGCGGAGAAGGTGGTCTTGCCCAGGCCGCCCTTGCCCCCGAACATGATGTAGCGGATGCCGGGATTATCGCGGAAAAACTGCGCCAGTGACAACGGCCTCGCTACCCCCCTTACCGTTCCGATTCAACACAGGCGTCCGCCTCACACCAGCGCGCGCTGCACGGTCAGGCGCAGTCCCGGCCGGAGCCCCCGTCCGGAGGCACGTGGCGGGCAGGTCGGGACGCCGTCAGTAGATGGCGTCGGTGAGGTCCTTCTCCCTCAACATACGGCGCTTCCACGTGGCGATCTGGGGAACCACGTAGGGCAGCAGGCGAAGAGAATAGTACGGCGGCAGGATGGGTACCCCGAGCAGGTCGCCCATGGTGATGAGGATGAAGAGATGCTCCATGCTGGAGCGTGTCTTGAGTGCAAAGCGGGCCATGTCGTGGGCCGCCATGCCGTAGATGAACTCCTTCACCGCGGACCCCACGGTCTCCCGCGGGGTTCCGCGGTCCGCCGACCGGCCTCCACCCTGTTTCCAAAAGCGCATTGATTATCCCCTTTCCCCCGGGCGGCGCCGGGGGCTGCCCCAGGGCAGCCCATCAAGGCCCCCCGTGGCCAGGCCCCCGGCACCCGCCTGCAG
>JACIYH010000090.1 GCA_014360055.1 Bacillota bacterium
GGCGGCTGACCTCCCGGCGCTCCCGGCGCGCCACTTCCAGGATGTACCCCTGCACCTGGGCGATGACATTCTGGTTCACCCGCGTCCTGTTGGTGGGGGCCAGGGTGCCGGGGCGCTTGTACTCCAGGACGACGCGGTTGTACAGGGAGTCCACCCGCCCGCGGGCCACGGAGAACTCGTCCCTCGGCACCAGGGTGAGGCCCGCCTCCAGGCCCGCCCCCTCTAGGATGCGAGCGGCCTCCCGGCGGAAGTCGGCCTCGGTCCCTCCCGCCCTCGCCGCCTGCAGCAGGGCCCGCGCCACGGCCGGCGCATACCGGCATGCCCTTTCCTCAAACTCAGAAATCATCGCCCCACCCCCGCACCTGTCCCGGTCAGGCCGAACACCAGTCGCCCCCGCCCTCTATCTTCGACGGGCAGGTAGCGGTCCCCTGTCCGGCAAGCGGCAAGAAGGTCCCCCTCGATGCAGGTAGCGGTCCCCCGGCCGGCGTAAGGAAGAGGTGAGGTGAGTGACGATGCAGGCCATGGTGCTGCATTCGCCCCGGCCGGCCGAGGAAAACCCCCTCAGCCTGCAGGAAGTGCCCAGTCCCGTGCCGGGTCCGGGGCAGGTGCGCCTGCGGGTGAAGGTGTGCGGGGTCTGCCACACAGACCTGCACACCGTGGAAGGGGAACTGCCCCTCCGCCGCCTTCCCCTCATACCGGGGCACCAGGTCGTCGGTACCATCGACCAGATCGGGCCGGCGGCAAGCTCCCCCGGGCGTGACCCTGCGGACAGCGCGGCTCGCGAACCCGCGGGCTCCTCCGGCGGTCGACCGTGGCGCATCGGCGACCGCGTGGGCGTGCCGTGGCTGCACTGGACCTGCGGCGAGTGCGAGCACTGCCGAAGAGGAGAGGAAAACCTGTGCGAGCGGGCTCTCTTCACCGGCCTCGATGTGGACGGCGGCTATGCCGAGTACATGGTGGCTCCCGCCGACTTCGTGGTGCCCATCCCGGACGTCTTTTCGGATACCGAGGCCGCTCCCCTGCTGTGCGCGGGTATCATAGGCTACCGCTCCCTGCGCCTGGCCGAGGTGCAGCCGGGCGAGACGCTGGCCCTTTTCGGCTTCGGCGCTTCCGCCCACCTGGCCATCCAGGTAGCCCGTTACTGGGGATGCCGGGTGTATGTGTTCACCCGCTCCCGGGAGCACCAGCAACTGGCCCGCGCATTGGGGGCAGCCTGGGCGGGCGCCGCGGGGGAGAAGGCCCCCTCCCCCGCCGACCGGGCCATCACCTTCGCGCCGGCCGGGGACCTGATCCCCGTCGCCCTGGCCGCTCTGCGCCGCGGCGGGACGCTGGCCGTCAACGCCGTGCACCTGGACCGCATGCCCGCCTTCGACTACGGCCTCATGTACTGGGAACGCACCCTGCGCAGCGTGGCCAACAGCACCCGGCGGGACGCCACCGAGTTCATGGACATCGCCGCCCGCATCCCCATCCGGGTCACCACCCAGGCGTACCCGCTGCAAGAGGCCAACCGTGCCCTGTACGATCTCAAGCGCCGGGCCATCACTGGGGCAGCCGTCCTCCTCTCCGGGGCCAAGGCGCTGGATCAAGCAGCGGTGGACTCGAGCCCGAAAACGTGGTAGACTAGGGGAGCAGTCTAGAGGGGAATGGGCGAAATGCACAGGGCCTTGCATCTCCCAGTCCTTGTATGATTGCGAATAGTGTTAAGGAATGAAGTGGAGGACTGAGAGAATGACCAAGACCCTGTACGTTGGAAACCTGCCTTACGGGTGTACGCAGGAAGATCTGGAGTCTGTGTTCGGCTCCGTAGCCGAGGTCGTGTCCGTGCGCATCGTGACGGATCGCCAGACCGGTCGGTCCCGCGGTTTTGCTTTCGTGGAGGTACCCGCGGATAGCATGGAAACTGTGGTGGCGACCCTGCACGGGGCGGAGATCGGCGGCCGCCAGATCGTGGTCAACGAGGCCAGGGAACGCACAGAGCGGCCGAACAGGCGCTACTGAGGTACCAGACAGCCGGGATAGCGACCGGCAAGGCAGCGGATGGGGCAGCCCCCAAGGCCCGGGGCTGCCCTTTTTCACTGCCAGGCCGGAAGAGTACTCGGCAGAAACGGTTGCAGCCGGGCTCTGTACGTTACGGGGGAATCGGGTGTAGACGAAGAGGGGCCGGGCGGTCCGGCCCCTCCTGGCACCTGCAACTGGTGCCCGGAAACGATCGACGTCGCCCCCCGCGCCGCCTTTCGCCAGTTGGCGACCACGGGCGTGTCGCGGGGGCCAAGCGCCCGCCGGGTGATCAGAACTCGTCGGGCGGATAGGGCGGGGTCTTGGTCTCCTTCTTCTCCGGGATCTCTGCCACCAGAGCCTCGGTGGTGAGCATCATGGACGCCACGGAGGCCGCGTTCTGCAGCGCGGAGCGGCACACCTTGGCCGGGTCCACGATGCCCGCCTTCACCATGTCCTCGTACTGCCCGGTGAGGGCGTTGAACCCGTGGTTGGGGTTGTCGGAAACCCGTACCTTCTCCACCACCACGGAACCCTCCAGCCCGGCGTTGGAGGCGATGGTGCGGAGCGGCTCCTCCAGGGCCCGGCGCACGATCATGATGCCGACCTTCTCGTCGCCCGCGGCCTCCAGCTTATCGAGCTCAGCCTGGGCGCGCAGGTAGGTCACGCCGCCGCCGGCCACGATGCCCTCTTCCACGGCAGCCCGGGTGGCAGCGAGGGCGTCCTCGATGCGGTGCTTCTTCTCCTTGAGTTCCGTCTCGGTGGCGGCCCCCACCTTGACCACGGCCACGCCGCCAGCCAGCTTGGCCAGGCGCTCCTGCAGCTTCTCGCGGTCGTAGTCGGACTCCGTCTCCTCGATCTGCTTGCGGATCTGGGCGATACGGCCCTCGATGCGCTTCTTGTCGCCCTTACCCTCGACGATGGTGGTCTTCTCCTTATTGATGCGCACCTTGTTGGCCTCGCCCAGCATGTTGAGGTCCACGTTCTCCAGTTTGATGCCGATGTCCTCGGAGATGAACTGCCCGCCGGTGAGGATGGCAATGTCCTCCAGCATGGCCTTGCGGCGGTCACCGAAGCCGGGTGCCTTGACGGCGGCGCAGGGCAGGGTGCCGCGCAGCTTGTTCACCACCAGGGTGGCCAGGGCCTCGCCCTCCACATCCTCGGCGATGACGAGCAGCGGCCGCCCGGTGCGGGCCACCCGCTCCAGCAGGGGCAGCAGGTCGGCCACGGCGGAGATCTTCTTCTCGAAGATGAGGATGTAGGGGTTCTCCAGGACCGCCTCCATGGCCTCGGGGTTGGTGACGAAGTAGGGCGAGATGTAGCCCCGGTCGAACTCCATGCCCTCGACCACTTCCACGGTGGTCTGGATGCCCTTGGACTCCTCCACCGTGATGACGCCGTCCTTGCCCACCTTGTCCATGGCGTCGGCGATCAGTTCGCCGATGGAGGGATCGTTGCCCGCGATGGCGGCCACGTGGGCGATGTCCTGCTTGCCCTCCACCGGGGTGGAGACCTTCTTGATGTAATCCACCACCGTGTCGACGGCCCGCTCGATACCCTTCTTCAGAAACACCGGGTTGGCGCCCGCGGCCACGTTCTTGAGGCCTTCCAGCAGCATGGACTGGGCCAGGACGGTAGCCGTGGTGGTCCCGTCACCCGCCACGTCGTTGGTCTTGGAAGCGACCTCGCGGCAGAGCTGGGCACCCATGTTCTCAAAGGGAGCCTCAAGCTCGATTTCCTTCGCCACCGTCACGCCGTCCTTGGTGACCACCGGGGAGCCAAACTTGCGATCGAGAATCACGTTGCGGCCCTTGGGGCCCAGGGTTACCTTCACCGCGTTGGCTACCGCGTTCACGCCCTTCTCCAGGGCCTGACGCGCCTGTGCGTCGAAAGCAAGCATCTTAGCCGGCATACGTCTTCCCCCTCGTTACTTGGCCTGCTTGACGGCCAAGATGTCGCTTTCCCTCATGATGAGGTACTCTTCGCCTTCGATCTTGATCTCGGTACCGCTGTACTTGGAGAAGATGACCCGATCGCCCACCTTGACCTCCATCTCGACCCGGGTGCCGTTGTCCAGGATGCGGCCCGGGCCCACTGCCAACACTTCACCCTCCTGCGGCTTGTCCTTGGCCGTGTCGGGCAGGACGATGCCGCCCTTGGTCCGCTCCTCCTGGGTGAGCGGCTTCACGACCACCCGGTCCGCCAACGGCTTAAGCTGGCTGACAGACATACGAACCCCCCTTGCTCCGGTGCCGGCCGCGTCTCATGGTCGACCGGCCGGCCCATGTTGTTAGCACTCGATGAGGGAGAGTGCTACCAGCCAGGTATTATATCCAGCGCTACCAACCCTGTCAACTAACCTCGCCGCGTCCGCGCTCCGCGCCTCGCCGCGCCCCCGCTAAGCGCGCCCCACCCGCCGCCCGCCGCGGGCCACCCGCGCCTCAGTGGCACGGCAAACTCGCGCTCCGTCGGACAACGGATATCGTGCCGCGCGAGCGCACCGCCCGTTGCGTGCGGCTATCTGCTGCCGCCGACCGGGCGAGCAATGCTCACACGGAAGTGGTCCCCCAGCAGGGCAAAGGAGGGCTCGGGCAGCCCCCGGTCACGCATGGCCCTGATCATGCGGGGGATGCCGGTGCCCACCTGGCTGAGCAGGCCCATCTTGGCGAGAAACGTTACCAGAATGGGATTGCGCTCCACGTGAATGCCAAAACGGATGTTGTCCAGAGTAACCGTGTTGGGAAGGCTCCCCGGACTTATGATCTCGACGCGGTCGGCGAACACAAAAAGCCTAACCTGCCCGCGCAGGGAATAGTCCCGGTGGGCCACCGCATTTACGACCGCTTCCCGCAGCACCTCCGCGGGGATCTCTGGCCTGTCCTCCCGCCGGAACCCGCGGATGCTGGCGCCGGTCCGGAGGTGGAGGTCCAGGAAGGACCGGGCGCCGTTGATCTGCTCCTCCAGGACCCCCTCCAGCTCCTTACGGTCGACTATCTCCTCTCCCACTTCGCACCCCGGGAAAACCACTGCGCTGATACGTGCGAAGGGAAGGGCCTCCTGTGGCCGCCGCCCGAACAGCACCAGTCCCGCCACGGTCAACTGATCGTCTTTCAGCAGCTTGAGGTTGGTCAGCAATTGCTCGAGGCCCACACCCGTGTCCTCAACGGCCAGGGCGTAATGGCGGCGGAAGAATTCCTCAAAGTACCCCACATTGGATGACGGACACCGGTGCCAGGCACCGGCAACTCATCCGGGAAGACGGCGAGGGCGGTGTGGTAGAGACGCATCAACTTCTCCCGGGTGGCCTGCCGCCGACCCGAAGACGTGCGCACGTAATACCCACCCCGGTTGGTACGATAGGGACGCTCCGGCCCCTTGGGGACCCGGACCACCAGGACAGTGCGATCGCCGATCATGACCTTCTCCTGAAGGCAGAGAAGGGGCGGCTCCACGTTCTGGTAGGACACGTTATCCACCAGCCGCATGGTGGCGTCTGCGTCGGCCACGCCCACCACCCTGCGGTCGTCCTCCACCCCCAGCACGAGCACGCGCCCGCCGGAATTGGCGAAGGCCACGATGGAAGCCGCCAGGTCATCGGGGTGTATGGTCCCCCTCTCGAACTCCGTGTACGAGTCCTCTCCCCGGCGGACCAGGTCCTGGAGTTCCCCGGGCTCCACCTCAACTCCCCCTGCGCACCCCCCTCGGGCCCGGTATCAGCCACATTCTACCACATCCCGGGGGGCAGGGAGCGGTTACAGGGATGCGGCCCGCCGGGGAGTGAGGCGCGGCCCGCTCAGCCCCCGGTAGACCAGCACGGTGAGGACGGAGGCCACCAGCATCTCGGGTACGCCGTGCAGAATGCCCACGGCCAGGGCGGCTGGCCCCGGCAAGTACCCCCGCAGGACGGACAGCCCCAGCACCCCCACCGTGTTCGTGAGGCTACCGGCCAGGGCGGCCAGGCCCACCGCGCCCGCCCGCGCGGAGAGCACCTTCCACACCGCGATGCCCACCAGGACACCCGTGGCCAGACCGAGACCCAGGCTGCCCAACTGACCCAGCGGTACGGGCTCTTGACCGGGAAGGGCCAGCACTCCGCGCTCCAGCGCGAACAGATAGCCTGTGTGGGCGAACACGGCGCCCAGCCCGACGGCAAAGAGGATACGCCCCGTCCTCCCACTGCCGCCCACCACCCGGGCGCCCCTCATACATAGCCAGAACACTGCCCAGGCCACCACCCCGATGAGGATGCGGGGCACGAACGCCACCAGGGGATCGGTGAACATCATGCGCGCCACGGGATTGGCCGAGGTCTGGGCGCGGTAAAACGAGAACGACCCGAAGATAGCCCCTACGGCCGCCCCCACGGCGGGCCCTTCCACCACGCCGGCGATGATGGCCGGGATGTGCATGGTGGTGGCGCTCCCGGCCGGCGTGGGTACGGGGACGAAGCCCAGGGGCGTGAGCCCCAGAGCGATGGTGAGCGCACCCAGCAACCCGGCCACCGCCACCTGCCTCGTCGACACCTTGACCAACGTCACTTCCCTTCTCCCTCCCGGGCTCACCGCGGCGGCCGGGCAACCGGGGCGGTCCTGCAGACCCGGGCAGAAACCCCGGCACAAACCCCGGCATGGGCACAAAAAGAGACCTTTCTCCCACGGGCAGAAAGGTCTCGTGCTCGCCCGCCTGTCCTGGTCCTTGCGGATCCAAGCAGTCGCATCCCTTCAATTGCGCGAACCACGCGGTGTAGCTCCTCCTGTTTTCGGGATGCTACCCACCGGCATCATATACCATACACGGCCCGCCCGTCAACAACGGAGCCGCCTGACGCAATGGGCCCCGCCGGGCATCCCGGCAACCCCGCGCCGGGGTCGGGCACGATGGGGGCTCACTCGGGCGGGACGACCTCGAGCAAAGCCTCCACCCGGGCGGGAATGCCAGGGGCATCGCCGCCCGCCGACTGAAGGGCAGTCTCGGTGTCCTTGAGTCCGGAACCCGTGATAACGGCTACCACGGTGTCACCGGGTGCGAACACCCCGCGGGCTCCCAGCTTCACCACTCCCGCGAAGGCGGCCGCGGCGGAAGGTTCGGCAAATACCCCTGCGCTACGGGCCAGTTCCTTCTGAGCGGAAAGCATGTCCTCGTCCGTGACCGTTACCCCCACTCCCCCGGTCTGCCGCATGGCCTTCAGGCACTGGCGGGCATTGAGCGTGAGGGTCTGGGAAATCCCCCCGGCAATGGAATCCGACGGACCCGGTATGCCTTCCTCGCTGCCCTCCTCCCATGCCCTCACCAGGGAGGGGGAACCTTCCGGCTGCACCGCCACCAACCGGGGCAGGCGGCGGATGAACCCGGCCTCCAGCAGGTCGAGGTACCCCTTCCAGTGGCCCACGAAGTTACATCCGTAACCGACCGGGATCACCACCCAGTCAGGACCCCGTGCCCCGCGCGTGGCCAGTTGGTACCACTCCTCGTAGGCAATGGTTTTGGCCCCGTAGGAACCGTACGGACAGAGCGGCGAAGTGGCGGTGAACCATCCCAGGCGGCGAGCCGCCTCCAGGCACAGGTTGAGGCGGTCCGTCTCCGTAGGGCCGACCCGCACCACGTCCGCCCCGTACATCTTAATCTGGGCTACCTTGGCCACGCTGGTCTCAGGGGCCACCACCGCCGTCACGCGTAATCCGGCCCGGGCAGCCAGGGAAGCCACGCCGCCCGCCATGTTCCCGGACGAGGAGAGGATCAGCCGCCGGGCCCCGGCCTCCCTCGCCTTGGCCACCACCATGGCGGCGACGCGGTCCTTGAACGACCCCGTGGGATTGCAGGCCTCGTTCTTGAGGTACAGGTCGATCCCCAATCTCGGCCCCAGCGGTTCCGCGCGGAGCAGGGGAGTATCGCCCTCACCCCCGGTCAGCACTTCTCCCGAAGGCATCCTGGGCACCGCCTCCACGGGCAGGAGTTCTCCGAAGCGCCAGATACCCCAGTCCCGCGGGGACCGCGCCAGCATCCTCTCCCAGAGATCCCGGTCCAGGTTGACCTCCTGGTTCACCTCCAGGATGCTGGGCGACTCGGGACCGCCATCGCAGACGGGGCAGGTGGTGGCGGCGGGATCGCCGGGGTATACCCGGCCGCAACGTGTACAGCGCAATGACACCGGCAAGGACATCGCACTCCTTTCTCCAGCATACTTCCCCGTGTACCTTCACCTCACCTGCCTGGCCCTCCCCACGCAGCCCGGGCAGAGGAGGCCGTGCCGGCGCGCCAGCCGGCCGCTCCGTGGTGAGGTGCACCTCCCGGCAGCAGGTGCCACGCCGGCTGCGGTCATCTGGCCACCAGCCACTCCTTCATGGCTTCAAGGGTCCGGGGTCCGATACCCGGCACCCTGGTAAGATCCTCAACCCGGGCGAAGGGGCCGTTCGCAAGGCGGTAGGCGACGATCCTCTGCGCCAGGGCGGGACCGATGCCCGGCACGGCGTCCAGTTCCTCGGCCGAGGCGTGATTGATGTCGACGCGCATGGGGGCTCCCACCCCGGTTGCGGGCGACCCTACCGGGCCGGGCAGCGAACCGTCCCGACCCCCGCTCACCACCCCCTGCGCCGCCACCTCCTGCCGTTGGGGTACGTAGATGCGGTCGCCATCCAGCACCCGGGCGGCCAGGTTCAGTACCCAGGTAGCCCCGTCCTCCCTCTCCCCGCCCGCTGCCCGGATGGCATCCACCACCCGGGCCCCCGCAGGAAGCGCGTATACACCGGGATGCCGCACCGCCCCTGCCACGTGCACCACCAACTGATCGCTTGCCCCCTCCTCCGGCAGCCCCTCATAGGGCCGGCCGCCCCCGTCCACCGCGCCGGCAGCACCCCCGCCGGCGGCACTTCCTCGGTCCACCCCGGCGGCGGCAGCCCCGCCGTCCACCGCGCCGGCAGCAGCCCCGCTGGAGTAGCCCACCGCGGCCATGCGCCCGCCGGCCTCACCCCTGCCGCTCGCAAGTCCACCCGGGTCCGTCGCCCCACCGGAAACCCCGGCCGGGGCGGCCGGCCCTGACCACCCCACCGGAGTGAACACGCCGTGGCGCCACAGGCCGACCGGCACTGCCAGCAGGGCCACCGTGAGCAGCACCGTCACGGTGACACGCTCGGGTGCGGACACCGGACAACCCCCTCCCGGCGGGCGAGCGCGGGGCCGCAGGCGCCCCCGGCACCAACCGCGGGGACACCGTTGACCGGCATCCGCCCGGG
>JACIYH010000091.1 GCA_014360055.1 Bacillota bacterium
AAGGGATCGCATTTACATTCCGGTGACGGAGGGGCGAAGGGAGTCCATGTGAAATTGCACACTTCTTTATTGACATATCGGGTCGCCTGGGTGTAAGCTTGCCTTTGGGTGTTGCTCAACCCTAACGGTATTATTGCAGGAAGGTTGCTGCATTCCTGGGGGTGGGCGGGTGGACAGTTACCTTGAGGTAGTCATCTTTGTGGCGGCCGGGTTTCTTTTCGTGCCCGTCACCATGCTGGTGGGGAAGCTGCTGCGACCCCACCGCCCTTATGCGGAGAAGCTGGTGACATACGAGTGCGGTGAACCGTCGCACGGCAGCGCCCAGATCCGGTACCACGCGCGCTACTACCTGTTCGGCCTGCTTTTCCTGGTGTTCGACATCGAGACCGTGTTCCTGTATCCCTGGGCGGTCATGGTCAGGCACCTGGGTCCCATCGGACTGATCGAGATGGTGGTGTTCATTGCCGTCCTGGTGGTCGGCCTGGTGTATGCCTGGTGCAAGGGGGTGCTGGAATGGGTATAGCCGAAAGTGAGCGTCTTCCCGGCATCATAACCACCAATGTGAAGCGGGTGCTGAACTGGAGCCGCAAGAACTCGCTGTGGTACCTCCTGTTCGGGCTGGCGTGCTGCGCCATCGAGACACCCATGGCGGCGGGGGCGGCCCGGCACGACCTGGACCGCTTCGGCATGTTCTTCCGGGCCTCGCCGCGGCAGGCCGACCTCATGTTCGTGGCCGGCACCGTCACCGAGAAGATGGCTCCGCGCGTCCGGGCCCTGTACGACCAGATGGCGGAACCCCGCTGGGTGGTGGCGGTGGGTGCCTGCGCGTGCTACGGGGGGCCGTACCGGGACGGCTACAACGTGGTTCCCGGCGTGGACAAGATCGTCCCCGTAGACATCTACGTACCCGGGTGCCCGCCGCGCCCGGAAGCGGTGCTGTACGGTCTCCTCCAGTTGCGGGCCAGGGTGCTGCGGGAGGGGTTGCCGCCGGATCCCCGGCTGCTCGAGAAGGCCCGGGCGGGGAAGGTGGTGTGACTTGTCCGAGCAGGGTGGAGCAAACGCGGAACTCGTGAAGGAAAGCGGCGTGAACCAGGGCCCCGGGGTACCGGCGGGCGGGGAGGATCTGGCCGACCGCCTGGCCGCGCGGCTGGGTGTGGAAGTGAAGGTCTCCGGCCCGGACCTGGTGGTGGAGGTGCCACGGGAGCGATGGGTGGAAGTGGCGCGGACCCTGCGGGACGACCCCGCCGTGGACGCGCGCTTTTTCTCCTTCCTCACCGCCGTGGACGGCAAGGAATCCATGACCCTGGTGGCTTACCTGCGTTCGCTGAGCGGGAAGCTGTCTGTGGCAATGAAGACCGCGCTGCCCAGGGAGGCCCCCGAGGTGGACAGCCTGTGCGGGGTCTGGCCGGGGGCCAACTGGCACGAGCGGGAAGCCTGGGACATGTTCGGCATACGGTTCCTGGGGCACCCCGATCACCGGCGCATTCTCCTGTGGGAGGGGTACCCCGGGCATCCGCTGCGCAAGGATTTCGCCGACCCGCGGCCACCCCGCGAGCGCGTGGGTCCGGGGGACCGGCCCGCGCTGCTGGCCCCCTGGAGCAGCACCGCCGCCGCCGGCGGACCCCCGCCCGCGCCCGATGCCCCCTTCCCGGCGGATGGCGCGCCCCCGGCCGCGGGCCTGGCGGCGGGTACCGGGACGGGAGGTAATGGCAGCCGTCCCGCGAGCGAGGATGAGGGAGCGGTGCCGGGCGTCGGCGAGGCGGAACCGGAGGTGCTGGAAGTCAACATGGGGCCGCAGCACCCCAGCACCCACGGTGTGCTCAGGGTGGCGGCCCGCTTCGACGGGGAAGTGGTGCGCAGCGTCGACCCCGTCATCGGGTACCTGCACCGTTGCTTCGAGAAAATTTGTGAGGGCTGGAACTACGCCCAGATCGTCCCCTTCTGCGACCGCAACGACTACCTGGGCGCCATCACCAACGAGTGGGCTTACTGCCGGGCGGCCGAGGCCCTGCTGGGGATCGAGGTGCCCGAGCGGGCCGAGTACCTGCGCGTGATCACCGCGGAACTGCAGCGTATATGCAGCCACCTCATCTGGTTCGGCACCTTCTCCCTGGACATGGGCGCCACCACCCCGTTCATCTACGCCTTCCGGGAACGGGAGATGCTGTACGACCTCTTCGAGAGCCTCTCGGGTGCCCGGCTGCTCTACGGCTACCTGCGCCTGGGCGGGGTGCGCAACGACGTGCCCCCCGGCTGGTTCGAGGAGGTGGAGCGCTACCTGCGGGTGCAGGAGGAGAAGCTGAAGGAGTACCACGACCTCCTCATCGGCAACGCCATCTTCCTCAGCCGCACCAAGGGTATCGGGGCCATCTCCGCGGAGGACGCCACCGCCTACGGTATCTCGGGGCCCATGCTGCGGGCGTGCGGGGTGAACTGGGATCTGCGCCGGGACGAGCCATACTCCGTGTACCCGCGCCTGGACTTCGAGATCCCCCTGGGGGAGGTCGGCGACCTCTACGACCGCTGCATCGTGCGCATGCGGGAGATCGAGGAGAGCATCCGCATCGTGCGCCAGGCCATGACCTCCATCCCCGAGGGCGACGTGGTGGGGAAGGTACCCCGTGCCCTCAAGCCCCCTGCCGGCGCCGAAGCCTACGGCCGGGTGGAGGGGCCCCGGGGTGAGGTGGGCTGCTACCTGGTGTCGGACGGCTCTCCCAAGCCCTGGCGCATCAAGTGGCGGGCACCCTGTTTCTCCAACCTGCAACCCCTCGACCTGATGGCACGGGGGTACAAGGTGGCTGACCTGGTGGCCATCGTGGGTTCCACGGACATCGTGCTGGGGGAGGTGGACCGGTGAGCATCGTTTCCTCCCTCAACGCCCTGGTGGGGTCGCTGCCCGGGTTCTGGTCGCCCCTGGTGTCGGCCCTCATCAAGGTGCTGCTGGTGCTGGCCTTCGTGTTCGGCAACGAGATCATGCTCATCTGGCTGGAGCGCAAGGTGTGCGGCCGCTTCCAGCGCCGCAAGGGTCCCATGTACGTGGGCAGGCCGGAAGGTTGGCTGCAGAGCATCCCCGACGTGGTGAAGTTGCTGGCCAAGGAAGACATCATCCCCGCCCGGGCCGACCGCTGGCTGTTCGTGCTGGCGCCCATGGTCATCATGGTGCCGGCGGTGGCCCTGTTCGTGGTGATCCCCTTCGGCCGCGGCTGGGTGCCGCGCGACCTCAACATCGGCATCCTCTACCTGGTGGCCCTGGGCTCCTTCACCATCCTGTCCCTCTTCATGGCCGGGTGGGGTTCGGGGAACAAGTGGTCCACCCTGGGAGCCATGCGCGCGGTGGCCATGCTGCTGGGGTACGAGGTGCCCCTGGCCCTCTCCCTGGTGGGGGTGGCCATGGTGGCCGGGTCCCTCAGCCTGGTGGACATCGTGCACGCCCAGGAGCGTGCCTGGTTCGTCCTGCTGCAACCCATCGGTTTCCTGGTGTTCCTGGTGGCGGCGGCGGCCGAACTCAACCGCACCCCCTTCGACCTGGCCGAAGCCGAGCAGGAACTGGTGGCCGGGTACCAGGTGGAGTACAGCGGTATGCGCTGGGCCATGTTCTTCGTGGCCGAGTACGCCAGCCTGATGGCCATCTCCGCCATCGCCGCCACCTGCTTTTTCGGCGGGTGGCTGGGCCCCTTCGCCTCGGGACCCTGGTGGTTCCTGGCCAAACTGTACTTCTTCATCTTCTTATTCATGTGGGTGCGCTGGACTTTCCCCCGCATCCGCATCGACCACATGATGGAGCTGGGCTGGAAGTTCCTCCTGCCGGTGGCACTCCTCAACATCGTGCTCACCGGCATCGGCCTGGCGATCTGGGGGTAGGGCCATGGCACTCGTGCTCGACACCTGGAAAGCCGCCCGCAGCATGTTCAAGGGTCTGGGCGTGACCATCCGGGAGTTCTTCTCGCCCCCGGTGACCGTCCAGTACCCCGATCAGCAGCCCCGCATCTCGCCCCTCTTCCGCGGACACCCCGTGCTCCTCTCCGACGAGGCGGGGAAGCTCAAGTGCACGGCCTGCATGGCCTGCGCGCGGGCCTGCCCGGTGGGCGCCATCTCCATCGAGTCGGCCCGGGGCGAGGACCGCAAGATGTACCCCAAGGCCTGGAACCTGAACATGGGGCGCTGCCTGCAGTGCAACCTGTGCGTGGAGGCCTGCCCCTTCGCCGCCCTGGGGATGGGCACCCGCTTCGAAACGGCCGTGGACAGCCCCGACGGCCTCATCTACGACCTGGAGACCCTGGCCGAACTGGGGCGGACCCAGCCGTACTCGCGCATCATGGTCGGCCAGAAGCTCACCCCCGCAGAGGCCGCGCAGGGCAGCGGGGCGGACGCGGCTCAGCCGGGCGGGGAGAAGGGGGCTGAGGTGAGTTGAACTGGGAAATGGTGGCCTTCGCGTTCCTGGGTGTCCTCATCCTGGCCTCCGGCTTCCGGGTGATCACCACCCCGCGCATCGTGCACGCAGCCCTCTATCTGGCCCTGTGCTTCACGGGCGTGGCGGGGATATTCCTCCTGCTGGGGGCCGACTTCCTGGCTGCTACCCAGGTGCTCATATACGTGGGCGCGGTCACAACGCTGATCATATTCGCCATCATGCTTTCGTCCCCGCCCGAAGTGCGCGGCGAGCCCGCCCGTGGTTCCGGCCCGGGTGGCGGCGAGCCCGCCCGTGGTGCCGGGCCGGCGCGCGGCGACGAGGTCCTGGGCGGTGGGCCGCGCCCGGAGGGGGTCCAGGCGGAGAGGGGCTGGGTGGGTGTGCTGGCCGCCCTGGCGGCGCTGGGATTCGTCGCCGCCATGGGGGTGGTCTACCGCGGGGCGGGGCTCCCCGCCCAGGCGGCTTCTCTGGGCCGCACCACCGCGCCGCTGGGCCGGCAGATATTCACCACCTATGCCATCCCCTTCGAGGTAGCCTCGGTGGTGTTGCTGGCGGCCCTGGTGGGCGCCATCTATCTCTCCGTCCGCGTCCCCCCGAGGCCGTCGGGGACGACGCCGGTGTCTGGCCCGTCCCATGCGGGGGCGGGAGGCGAGATGCCGGGCGAACGGGAAGGGGGAGCGAACCGTGGTACCCCTTGAGTTTTACCTGGGGCTGGGGGCGGCGCTGTTCGCCCTGGGGCTGTTCGGTGCCCTGGCCCGGCCCAACGCGGTGCGCATCCTGATGGGTATAGAACTCATGCTCAACGCGGCCAACATCAACCTGCTGGCCTTCAACCGCTACCTGCACCCCCGGGACCTGGCGGGCCAGGTGCTGGCGGTGTTCGTGATCACGGTGGCGGCGGCGGAGGTGGCGGTGGGCCTGGCCATCATCTTCCTCCTGGCCCGGCGCCGGCACGGCATCGACGTGGACCGCATCCGCCTGCTGAGGGGGTGAGAGGGTGCTGGCTTACGCCTTCATCATACCGCTGATCCCGCTGGCCTCCTTCCTGGGCATCGGCTTCTTCGGTCGTCGTTTCCGCGACGGGGGCTCGCTCCTGGGCATTGCGGCCGTGGGCATCTCCTTCCTGCTCGCGCTGGCCGTGCTCTTCTCCTTCATGGGGGCCAGGGCCGGGGTGGAAGGGGAGGCCGTGTTCGACTTCAGCTACCCCTGGACGCCCGTGGGCGAACTCACCATCCCCCTCGGCTTCCAGGTGGATGCCCTCACCGCCCTCATGCTGGTGATGGTCTCCCTGGTCAGCCTGATGGTCCACATCTACTCGGTGGGCTACATGCACGGGGACGCCCGTTACACCAGGTTCTACGCCACCCTGTCGCTGTTCACGGCGGCCATGCTGGCCCTGGTGCTGGCGGACAACTTCCTCCTCCTGTTCATCTCCTGGGAGATCATGGGGCTGTGCTCCTACCTGCTCATCGGCCACTGGTACGAGAAGCCCACCGCCTCGGCGGCGGCCATGAAGGCCTTCATGACCACCCGGGTGGGCGACGTGGGCCTGTTGATCGGTATCATGACGCTGTTCGCCGCCACCGGCACCTTCTCGTTCGGCCCCCTGCGTGAGGCCCTGGGCGCCGGGCACCTGGCGCCCGGCCTGGTGACGGCGGCGGCGCTGCTCGTGTTCATGGGGGCGGTGGGCAAGTCGGCACAGGTGCCCCTGCACGTGTGGCTGCCTGACGCCATGGAGGGTCCCACTCCGGTGTCGGCCCTCATCCACGCCGCCACCATGGTGGCCGCCGGCGTGTACCTGGTGGCCCGCTCCTACGTCCTCTTCGAACACGCCCCGCTGGCGCTGAACGTGGTGGCCTACGTGGGCACCATCACTGCGTTTTTGGCCGCCACCATCGCCACCGTCACCACCGACATCAAGCGGGTGCTGGCCTATTCCACCATCAGCCAGTTGGGCTACATGATGATGGCCCTGGGGGTGGGGGCTCCCGCCGCGGCGGTGTTCCACCTCATCACCCACGCTTTCTTCAAAGCTCTGCTCTTTTTGGGCTCGGGGAGCATCATCCACGCCACCGAGTGCCAGGAGATGCACCAGCTTGGCGGTCTGTACCGGCACATGCCGGTTACGGCCTGGACCTTCTTCGCGGGCACGGCGGCCCTGGCGGGCATACCACCCTTCGCCGGGTTCTTCAGCAAGGACGAGATCCTGCTGGGCGCCTATCACTCCCACCTGCCCGGCGTGTTCTGGGCGGGCGTGGGCACCGCCTTCCTCACCGCCTACTACATGACCCGGGCCTGCATCCTCACCTTCTTCGGCAAGCCGCGCTCCCACTACCACGCCCACGAGTCGCCCCCGGTCATGACCGGGCCCCTGGTGGTGCTGGCCACCCTGGCCACGGTGGCCGGCCTGGGGGGCAACTTCTTCGTGAAGCTCTCCGGGATGGAAGCCCACGAGCACGCCGCCCCCGGCGTGATGGCCCTGGCCCTGGGGGCCGGCCTGACCGGCATCGCGGTGGGGGTGGCCATCTACGGCCTGGGCCTGGTGGACCGGCGCCGCGCCATCGCCGCCCTGGGGCCCATCTACCGCCTCCTCAAGGAGAAGTGGTACTTCGACCGCATCTACTATGTGACCCTGGTAAAGCCCGCCCTGGCGCTGTCGTCGCTGCTGGCCCGCTTCGACCTGGGGGTCATCGACGGCATCGTCAACGGGGTGGGCTGGGGTTCCGTGCAGCTTGCCCGCGCCTCGGCCACCTTCGACCTGGCGGTGATAGACGGTGCCGTCAACGGGGTGGCGGCGGGTACGGTGGCCGCCGGCCGGGCCGTGCGCGCCACCCAGACCGGCCTGGTGCGCTCCTACGTGCTGGTATTCGTCCTCAGCCTGGTGGCGGGGCTGTTCACCCTTTATCTGATGGGAGGGTTCTAGGGCATGTTGCTCACGCTGGCCATATTCATCCCCCTGGTGGGTGCCGCCGCGGTAGCCCTGTGGCCGCGGCAGGACGAGCGGGGCTTCAAGGTGGCGGCCCTGATCACCACCGCCATCCCCCTGGCGATCTCCATCTGGATGGCGACCGCCTTCCGGCCCGGCGCCGGCATGCAGTTCGTGGAGAGAGCGGCGTGGGTGCCCAGCCTGGGGATCAACTACATCCTGGGCGTGGATGGCATCAGCTTCCCCATGGTCTTCCTCACCGCCCTGCTCACCTTCCTGGCCTGCCTGGCCTCCTGGCACATCTCCCCGCGTCCCAAGGACTACTTCGCCCTCCTCCTGCTCCTGGAAACGGGGATGATGGGCGTCTTCTGCGCCCTGGACTACGTCCTCTTCTACGTGTTCTGGGAACTGGTGCTGGTCCCCATGTACTTCCTCATCGGTATCTGGGGCGGCCCGCGCCGGGAGTACGCCGCCATCAAGTTCTTCATATACACGCTGCTCGGTAGCGTGGTCATGCTGGTGGGCATCCTGGCCATGTACTTCGCGGGCGCCCAGGCCCTGGGCCATCCCACCTTCGACATGATGGCCCTGCAGCAGGTCAAGTTCCCCTTCCGGTTCCAGCTGTGGGTGTTCGCCGCCCTCTACCTGGGCTTCGCCGTCAAGGTGCCCGTGTTCCCCTTCCACACGTGGTTGCCCGACGCCCACGTAGAGGCCCCCACGGCGGTGTCGGTGTTGCTGGCCGGCATTCTGCTCAAGATGGGCACCTATGGGTTCATGCGGGTGAGCCTGCCCACCTTCCCCGAGGCGGCCTCCTACTTCGCCTACGCCATCGCCGTGCTGGGCGTCATCAACATGATCTACGGCGCCTTCGTGGCCATGTGGCAGGCCGACCTCAAGAAGCTGGTGGCTTACTCCTCGGTGAGCCACATGGGCTACGTCATGCTGGGTCTGGCCGCCGGCACCCCCATGGCCCTGAGCGGCGCCATCTTCCAGATGTTCTCCCACGGTATGATAACCGGGATGCTGTTCTTGCTGGTGGGCATGATTTACGACCGCGCCCACACGCGCGAGATCGCCAAGCTCAGCGGCCTCTACACCGCCCTGCCCGCCTACGGCATCATCCTGGCCTTTGCCTCCTTCGCTTCCCTGGGCCTGCCCGGCCTGTCCGGCTTCGTGGCGGAGCTGCTGGTGCTGCTGGGGTCCTTCCCCGTGTACCGCACCCTGGTGATCATCGGCGCCGCCACCATCGTGATCACCGCCGGGTACATGCTCTGGATGATGCAGCGGGTGCTCATGGGCAAGTCCCGGCCGGAACTGGAGGCCCTGCCCGACGTCACCGGCCGCGAGCTGGCCACCGTGATCCCCCTCATCGTGCTCATCGCCGTGCTGGGTGTGTTCCCGCGCCTCCTGCTGGACTTCACCAATCCCGCCCTGATCCAGCTGGCGGCCCGGGTAGGAGGGATGTAGGGTGGCCTGGGCTGCTCTGGCACCCGAACTCATCCTGACCGCCGCCTCCCTCATCCTGCTGGTGGTCGTCACCGCCACCCGCCGCCCCGCCCCTGCAGCCGCCACCCCCGCTGCTCTCCCCGCAGCATCCGGCGCCCGTGCATCTGCCCGGCCGGGAGCGGCGGCCTCCATCGGTGGCCCGACCCCGGCAGGGCCGGCCGCGCCCGGGGCTGCGGCGGCCG
>JACIYH010000092.1 GCA_014360055.1 Bacillota bacterium
TTCCTCCTGACCACGAACGCACAGGACTACTTCCGGGCCCTGGGTTTCCGGCCCGTGCCCCGCGGCGAAGCCTGCGCGGAACTGGCAGAATCTCCCGAGTTCCGGGGCGCCTGCCCGGAATCGGCCACCCTGATGCGTCTGCCCTGATGCCGCTGCGGCTCAGGTCGGGGGAAGGGGAGGCCCCAGGGCCAGCCACCGCAGCCACCGCCAGGCACCCAGGCGGCGGCGCACCCAGATGGCCACCACCCGGGCGTTCCCCGCTGCCTCCACTCCCCCATCCCATCCTCCCGCCGACGGGGTACCCCGGGAAGCCGGGGGCGCCTCCCGGACCGGGGGCGCGGGACGGCCTCGGGGTGAGAAGGCGGCCTCCTCCGTGCTGGCGGTAAGGGCAGCCAGCGCGCGGCACACCTCCTCCCCGGGATGGGCGCCCCGCTCCCCCGACCGGGCGCCGAACTCGCGCAGGAACTCGCGCGGGGTCAGCCAGAAGGGACGGGAAAGGCCGATCAGTCCCAGGTAGTGTTCGGTGAGACGGTACTGGCGCAGGATGAACGCGGAGAGGGGTTCGTCCGGCCGCCGGCGGTGCGCTCTGCGCAGCAAAAACGTCCGGAAAACGCAGCGTCCTCCCGGGACAGCCAGCCCGAGGATGCCAACCACCGTCAGCGGGACCCGCCACGGGAAACCGGGGGCTCCGGCCCCGGGGAGGTACCCGGCTTCCCCGGGCTGGTCCGGCTCCAGTTCCATTCGGGGACGGCCGGGGTAAGCGACGGAGCCTCCTCCCGGTCGACCGGGAGCGGGTCCCCCCGCCCCACCCTCCCTCGGCACGGGGGTGAATTCGCGTTGCGGCACGGGGTAGCGCGGGGTGGGGTCGAAGGTCACCCAGCCACACCCCGGGATGAGCACCTCCACCCAGGCGTGAGCGGACGACTGAGGGACGTCCATCCAGGTACCCGTTGCAAGGTCCACCACAAATCCCTGCACCCACCGGGTGGGAATGCCCAGGGTGCGTAACATGACCGCCATGGCCGTGGAGTGGTGTACGCAATACCCTTTCTTGAGGTCAAACAGGAAATCGGCGACAAAATCCTCGTCCGGGTCCGGACGCCGCACGCTCTGGTCGTACGGAAAGGTGGTGCGGAGGTATTCCTCCACCCGGGAGGCGCGCTCGTAGGGCGTTTGGGCACCGGCGGTGACGCGCCGGGCTTCCTCCCCCACTTCCGGAGGAAGGGTAGAGGGTAATTCCAGGTACGGCGTCCACCACTGCCGGTCTATGGGTACGAGCACGTTGAGTTCCGGCCAGGAATGCAGCGGTACCCGCGCCCGTACCGTGTACTCCCGGGGCTGCCGCGCCGCCGTGATTTCGCGATCGAAGGTAGTCAGGGTCGTGCCTTCCTGCTCCACCTCCACGGGAATCCAGGGGGCGAAGAGATACAGGTAGGGCAGGCCACGTGGCCTGACTTCCACCTCCACGTCCAGCGAGAAGGTGTACTGACCCTCCCCCAGCCGTATCAGCCACGGCGTTTCCCTGGCGGTCTTGGGAAAGGTGAAGCGGTAGGGCTTGCTCTCCCAGCCCTGCCCCGTGTACCGGTCCCGCACCGTCCCGCGAAGGTACAGTCTTTGGGGCGAGTACGGACGCACGGGCAGGGGACGCACCTCGGCCCGGGTGATCCGCACCTGCATGGCCACCCGGCTGCCGGGGGCCACGGGACCCCCCAACCGACGGGTATCGGGGTTGAACCCCACGGTCTGAACGGCGGCACCGCCCCGCAACCGCCCCAGGCCGGGAATGGTTTCTACGAACCAGTCCGCCACCCGCCCCGGGGAGACCGCGGGGTACGGCGCCAGACCCCGGGCCGGGACCAGGATCACCGCCGTGACCAGGCCAACCCACACTGCCGCCCGCACAGCGGTCAAGCGCTCGGAGAGTGCCCCCGGACGGGCGGTAGCGACCGTTGTGCCAGCATCCCGCGCGCCGCCAGCGGTCACGCGCCAGGCAGCCAGCCAGCCGGCGGCGAGCACCAGGTAGACGGTTAGAAAGTCGAGGCCGCAGTCGAAGAAAGAAAACCACTCCAGGACCGGTATCACGGCCCCGGCCACAAGGGGCCACAAAGGGTCACGTCCTCGCGCACAAAAACCCAGGACCAGGGTGGCCACCGCCAGCGGGGCGAGGAAGGCGCCCGCCCAGGCGAGGTCCGCTGTCAGTACCGGGGGCGTCCCCCGGGTCCATTCCACCAGGGCGGCGAGGCCTCCCTCCGCCCATGCCCAACCCCGGGCCAGCCAGGCACGCACCCCGGGGTTGACACTCCCCACCGCCAGTACCCCCACCAGGGCACCCAACCCCACCGCCACCTGCCGGGTGAAAAAGGCGAGGGCAGCCGCTACCAGGCACTCTACCCCCGCCACCGCCATCACCGGCAACAGGTGATAATCGTAGCTCATGGCCAGCAGCAGGGAGCGCGTGAGGATCACCAGCGCCCCGTACCCCACGGCCCACAAGACCATCCCGTCCGCAATGCGTGCCAGCTTACCGATCTCAGCGTTACGCGGCAGGAGGGCCACGCTAAGTTCACCCCCCTGCGGACACGGTAGCCGCCGTGCCCTCTGAAAGGGATCGCCGGCCCTGCGCCACGGTCGTGCCCGCCCACCCCGCGCCGTCCAGGGCGAGGTGCGCAGGCTCGAGGCGCCAGCGCAGCGGTTCTCCCACCAGGCGCCCCACCAGTACCGCGACCCCCCGCTCCCGCAAGAAGCCGACGCGCGCCCAATCCACAGCGGCCGGCACAGGGCCCCCTCCCGCCGCAAGGGCTTCGCCCACGCCCACGTGAGGGCCAGCCTCTGCACCCACCCCGGCCGGCGCACCCGCGTCCGGGCCCACGCCTGCGCCTACCAGGACGAGATAGGTGCCCGGTGCCCCCTGGCGGACGCGCAGGAGCCGGTCGAACAGGAGGGCGTCCAGGCGGGGGGTAATGGCAATCACGGTGGCCCCGCGGGGCAGGGAGGCCTGCCGCGCTCCCAGCAGTTCGCCCAGGGGCAGGTCGGCCGCCTGGACACGTAACAGGCCCTGCATGATCTCCCGCCACTTGGCCTCGCCCCTGCCCGGGACGACGGTCACCGGGGGAATCCCCTGACCCACCAGTCCAACCAGGGATCCGGAGAGGATGAGCCGCCGGGCGAGGGAAGCCGCCAGTTCCACGGCGCCTTCACTGCCGGCATCCAGGAACAACCACACCTCAGCCACGGCGCCCTCTTCCAGGACCCGCACCTGCCAAGATCCCCGGCGCGCGGTGGCCTTCCAGTCGATCAGGCGCGGGTTGTCGCCGGGCTGGAAGGCCCGCACCTCCACCAGATTGGAAAAGTCCTCCTGGCCCGGGCGCCTGGTACGCATGCGCCCGAACGACCTCCCCGGCACCACGGGAGGGGCCTCCAGGGGGAGTACGCGCGGGTACACGGTAACCCGGTCCCCGGTGGCCCGGGTGCTCGCCCGCCACAGGCCCAGCGGGTCCCGGGCCTCCACCTCGATCGGCCCCAGACGGTAAGCGCCGCGTGGCAGATTCAGCGGCCCCAGCGTGGCGCTGGAGGTACCCAGCGCAGGCACCCTGCCCCCCAGTGCCACATCCAGGCGGGGACGGCACCCGGGCGCGCCCTTGACTTCCACCCGGGGCAGGGGCAGGAATCCCTCGTTGTTGAGCCGCACGCGCACCAGGACGCGATCGGCGCTGGTCAGCACCGATCTCTCCGGCTCCAGGTAGACGGACAGGTTGCCCAACGAGAGCCGGACCCACAACCACATGGCCCCGAGCAGCAGGAGGGCGGCGTTGGCCAGCATGGCCAGGGGACGCCCGCCCACAAAAACGGCCAAGCATACGCTGAGGGCAATCAAATAGAGCACCCTGCGGTCGGCCAGGACGGGCGTGGGTTCACCCCCTCCCCCGGGGCAGGGGGACGGGCACCTGGGTGAGCAGCCGCGTGACCATATCCTCGGGCGTATTGCCGTCCAACCGCGCCTCCGGACGCAGGATAATGCGGTGGGCCAGTACGGAGACGGCCATGTACTTAACGTCGTCGGGAAGGACGTAGTCCCGTCCCGAGAGGGCGGCCAGCGCCCGCGCGGTACGAAACAACGCCAGAGAGGCCCGGGGGCTGACTCCCAGGTAGACCTCCGGCATCTCCCTGCTGCGCCGGGCCAACCGCACTATGTAATCCTTGATGGAGTCCTCCACGTAGACGTGCACCAGCTGCTCGCGGGCGACCAGCACTTCCGCCACCGAGGCCACCGGCTCCAGGTCCTCCAGGGGGTGCTTCACCGCCATGCGGTCGAGGATGGCCACTTCTTCCGATTGACTGGGATATCCCAGCCGGATGCGCAGGAGGAAGCGGTCCAGTTGTGCCTCGGGGAGGGGAAACGTCCCTTCGTACTCGATGGGGTTTTGCGTGGCCAGCACCATGAAGGGCTCCGGCAGGCGGTGGCTGACCCCGTCCACGGTCACCTGCCGCTCCTCCATGGCCTCCAGCAGGCTGGACTGGGTCTTGGGAGAAGCCCGGTTGATCTCGTCCGCCAGGATGATCTGCCCCATGAGGGGCCCGGGCCGGAACACGAACTCGCCCCGCGCCTGGTCGAACACGCTGGTACCGGTGATGTCGGCCGGAAGCAGGTCGGGGGTGAACTGGATGCGCCGGAACTCGCAACCCAGGGATCGCGCCAGGGCCCGCACCAGCGTCGTCTTCCCCAACCCCGGCACGTCCTCCACCAGCACGTGACCCCGGCAGAGGAGGGCAATAATGATGCCGCGGATGGCCTCACGCTTGCCCACGATCACCCGGGCCACGTTATCCTCGATGCGTCGCGCCCAGACAGCCAGATCCATGGCATCTCCATGATACACCGCAGCAGTGGGGGTGTCCCGGTCGCCCGGATCAGGGCTGAGATCCGGGTGATCCACCGTTCCGCGCACCCTGTGCACCCTCCAGTTCCGCCCGTGCTTCCCGCACCAGACGGGGATCGCGCAACAGGTCCCATGCCGTCATGGCGAGGGCCTGGGCGGTGGTGAGCGCCGCGCGGTGGGCTTCCTGAGTTGCCGCGGCCCGGGCGAACTCGGGACTGTGCCCGGGCGTGCCCCGCGGGCAGATGGCGAAGTACGGGTGGATGAGGGGCACCACGCGACTGACGTTGCCGGCATCGGTGGAACCACCCCCACCCCCCGGCTCGGACGGATCCAGGTTCACTCCCAGGGCGGCCAGGTTATCGGTGTAGAGGCGGGCCAGGGTTCGGTTCGGCATCACGCTCTGGTAGGTGCGTGCCGTGTAACGGAACTCCACCCGGGCCCCCGTGGCCCGCGCCGCGCCCAGGGCGCAATCTCTGACCCGCCGCTCGACCTCCTCCAGGTAGTCCGGATCCCGGGCCCGCACGTACATGCGGATGCGAGCCCGATCGGGGATGATGTTGGGTGCCACGCCGCCTTCGGCGATGATGCCGTGTATGCGGGCCTCTTCCCTCAGGTGCTGGCGCAGGGCGTTCCAGGCATTGAAGGTCAGGATGGCGGCATCCAGCGCATTGATGCCCTCGTGGGGTGCCCCGGCGGCGTGGGCGGCCTTGCCGTGGAAGGTGATCTCCAGCGCCACCCGCCCGGTAGATAACTCACCCAGGGCGGCGTTGCGCGAAGACGGGTGTGCCATGAGGGCGGCATCCACCCCGTCGAAGAAACCCGCTTCGACGAAATAGACCTTGCCTCCGGCGTCATCCACCGCTCCCTCTTCGGCAGGGGTACCGAAGACGAGCACCGTACCCGGACGGCCAAACCGCTCCAGTCCCCGCCTCACCGCCGTGGCCGCACCCACCGCCACCGCCGCGATGAGGTTGTGCCCGCACGCGTGCCCCAGGCCGGGCAGGGCGTCATATTCAGCCAGGAAGGCAATCCGCGGTCCCCCCCCGCCCTGGCTGTACCGGGCCACGAAGGCGGTGGGCAGACCCTCCGGCCCCGGGCCCACCGTGAACCCCTGTGCCGCGAGGACCTCCACCAGCTTCCGCCGGGCCAGTTCCTCCCGCAGGCCCTCCTCCGGGTGAGCGTGAATGAACAGGGATACCTCCTCCAGTATCCCCGCCAGCCGCTCGATCTCCTCCCTCAGGGACTGCTTCTCCGGGTCGAGCCCCACTTCTTTCCTCTCCCCCCGTCGGGTCATACCGGGAGAGCATTCTCCCCGGCCGCGTCCCGCTCCTGCCACCCGCAATTGCCTGGCGGTAGTGCGCGGGCGGGCCCGTGCCTGGAAGGAGGCAGCCAGTCCGGCCTCGAAATGTACACGCGGGGGCCGGAGATGACCCGACAGAGCCCGGAAACCCCGGTCGAGGCCAGCATCAGGTCGGTGGTCGCCTCACCTGTCTCCCCGGATGCCCAGGCCAGCACCGATGCCCTGTACTATTCCACCGGCCACCGCATAGGGCAGGAGCTTTCTGTAAGCACACTGGAAGAAATCGCCGGTCGCCTCAACGAGCTGGGAATGGGCCACCTGGAACTGGTGAGTCGCTCGCCGGACCCCGTCGTGTTTCACTGGTTTGGTTGCCTGACCTGCTCCGGCCTGCCCAGGCTGGGCAGGCCCCTCTGTTACCTGGAAGCCGGCATCCTGTCCGGGGCCGTCGAGCGGGCCTGCCGGCAGCCGGTACGGGTAAGGGAGACCAGGTGCTGGGGACTCGGCGACACCTTCTGTGAGATGCAGGTACACCCGGGGGACCGGGCCGACCAGGAGGTCCCGCCCGTTCCCCTGTCCGAAGACGAGTTGCTGGTCACGGTGACCCTGCGGGCGGTGCAGGCAGCCAAGCTCTCCCGACTCAGGTGGCAGTCCTCCCCGCCCTCTGTCCCCGGCGACCTGCCGCCCGCGACCCGGCCCGAGTTCCTCGGCGACCTCATCTTCGAGGGGATGCCGGTGCCCATGGCCCTCACCGACGACCGGGGGAGGGTCGTCAAGGCCAACTCCTCGTGGCAGGAACTCGCCGGGTGCACGACCCCGGGGCAAGAGGCCCTCCTGTTACCGCGAGACCGTATCGAGCGGGTGCTGCAAGCCGGGGAAGCCGAGGTGTGGGCACCCGGCCGGCCCGCCACCAGCGACTTTTTGCTCATGGCTCTCCCCCTCTTCCGCGGTACCTCCCGGGTGGGTGCGCTGGTGCAGGCTTTTCGGGTGGATTCGGAACCGACCCGTCTCCTCGTGCAGCGGCTCACCGAGCTGGAAAGCGAGGCACGCAAGTACCGGATCGCCCTCGAGCGTACCACGCCCGCATACGCCCGCTTCGGCCCTCTGGAAACCACGAACCCGGCCATGAAAGAGGTCTTGCTTCTGGCGGCACGCGTGTGCCAGACCGACGCCACCGTCCTCATCACCGGCGAAAGCGGCACCGGCAAGGAGGTGCTGGCGCGGGCCATCCACGACGCCAGCCCGAGGGCCTCCCGCCCCTTCGTGAAGGTGGACTGTACGGCGGTACCCGAGCAACTGGTGGAGTCGGAGTTGTTCGGCTACGAAGAGGGGGCCTTCACGGGTGCCCGCAAGGGCGGCAAGCCCGGCAAGCTGGAACTGGCCCGCGGAGGCACCCTCTTCCTGGACGAGATCGGCGACCTGCCCGTGGGGGTGCAGGCCAAGCTGCTGCGGGTGGTGGAGAACAGGGAGTTCGAGCGCCTGGGCGGCACCCGTACCTTGCGGCTCGACGCCCGCATCATCGTGGCGACCAACCGCGACCTCCACGCCATGGTGAGGGTAGGCACCTTCCGCGCCGACCTGCTCTACCGGCTGGAGGTGGTGAGGATAGCCGTCCCTCCCCTGCGGGAACGCCTCGAAGACCTGCCCCTGCTGGTGGAAGCGCTGCTGGCCAGGCTCAACCGCAGGTACGGCACACGGGTGACCCTGGGTCCGGGATGCCTCGACCACCTGCGCCGCCGCGCCTGGCCCGGTAACGTGAGGGAACTGGAAAACGCGCTCGAGCGGGCCGTGATCGTGTGCCGGGGAGAACAGATCGTGCCCGACGACCTGCCGGACAGCACACCCGAGCCGCTGCCGGTTCGCGCGGCATCGACCGGGAAGTGGTGGAGGCCATGCACCGCACCCACATGGGGGTCGACAACGACCCCGCCAGCCTCATCCTCCACGGGTTGCGGGTGGGGCTTTCCGACGGTTGGGGTGCGTCCATGATCGCCACCGAGCTATCGGACATCCTTTTCGGGACGCCGGTACCGGTGCGGGGTCGCGCCAACCTGGGCGTGTTGCGGGAAGACGCCGTGAACGTGGTGGTGCACGGGCACGAGCCCATCCTCTCGGAGATGATCGTGCAGGCGGCTCAGGACCCGGAGTTGGTCCAGTATGCCCGCTCCCTGGGGGCCGCTGGCATCAACCTGGCGGGCATGTGCTGTACCGGCAACGAGATCCTGATGCGCCACGGAGTGCCGGCGGCGGGCAACTTCCTGCAGCAGGAGCTGGCCATCATCACCGGAGCGGTGGAGGCCATGGTGGTGGACGTCCAGTGCATCATGCCCTCCCTGCCCCAGGTGGCGGCGTGCTACCACACCAAGATCATCTCCACCTCGCCCAAGGGCCGCTTCCCGGGGGCGCTGCACATCCCCTTCTCGGAAGAACACGCACTGGCCACCGCCACCCGCATCGTCAAGGAAGCCGTGGACAATTTCCCCAACCGCAAGCGGGACCGCGTGCTCATCCCCAGCGAAGCCACCGACTACGTGGCCGGTTTCAGCACCGAAGCCATCCTGGGCGCCCTGGGAGGCACCCTGACTCCCCTCCTGGATGCCATCAAAGGGGGAGCGATCAGGGGTATCGCGGCCGTGGTGGGGTGCAACAACCCCAGGTTGCCGCAGGACGCCAGCCACGTCACCCTCGCCCAGAAGCTGATCGCAGCAGACGTGCTGGTGGTGGAGACCGGCTGCGCCGCCATCGCCAGCGCCAAGGCGGGCTTGCTCGTCCCCGAGGCGGCCGAACTGGCCGGGAACGGCCTGGCGGGGGTGTGCCGC
>JACIYH010000093.1 GCA_014360055.1 Bacillota bacterium
TCACGGGCGGCGGCAATAACGACGCCGGCTACTCCAACCCCAAGTACGACCAGCTGGTCAAGGAAGCCAAGGCCACCGGCGATCAGACCATCCGCTTCCGCAACTTCGTGGAGCTGGAGAAGATCATCGCCGAGGACCTGCCCATCGCGCCCGTGTGGTGGCCGGTGTGGAACTTCGTGGAGAAGCCCTACCTGAAGGGCGTCATCCGCCACCCGGTGGGTCCGGACCTCGACTGGAAGTACGTCACCGTGGAGGGCAAGCCCGAGAAGAAGTAGGGTGAAGGGACCGATGTGCGGGGCATCGCCGGGGGCCGGCGGTGCCCCGCAAACGTGTCCCGGACCCTCCAGGGTGATAATGGGGGGCAGGGAAATTGCTGGCTTACACCTTACGCCGGTTGGGGTACATGGTCTTCACCCTGTGGTTGATCATTACCCTGACTTTCCTTCTCATGCACGCCGTGCCCGGTGACCCCTTCACCAGTGAGAAAAAGGTCCCGGAGGCCATCAGGCAAAACCTGCTGCACAAGTACGGGCTGGATCTCCCCCTGCACGTCCAGTACATCCGGTACCTGAGTAACATCCTGCATGGCGACCTGGGCATTTCCATGCGCTATCCCAACCGCACGGTAAACCAGATGATCGCCCAGGGCTTTCCCTATTCGGCAGATGTGGGTGCACGCGCCCTGGTATTCGCCATCAGCGTGGGGCTCACCCTGGGGGTGCTGGCGGCCTTTTACCGGGACAGGCCGCTGGACCGTACGGCCATGGTAATCGCGGTGATCGGCATTTCCGTCCCCAACTTCGTGGTGGGCACGCTGCTGCAATACCTGTTCACGGTACGGTTCAAGTTGCTCCCCGTGGTGGGCTGGGGTACTTTCAAGCAATCCATCCTGCCGTCCTTCGCCCTCGGTCTGGGGACCCTGGCGGTCATGGCGCGCATGATGCGGGCCAGCATGCTGGACGTGCTCAACCAGGATTACGTTCGCACCGCCCAGTCCAAGGGGCTTTCTAACCGGGAAGTGATCGTGCGCCACACCATCAGGAATGCCATCCTGCCCATAGTGACCATCCTGGGCCCGCTGGTGGTGAACATCATCACCGGCACCCTGGTGGTGGAGCGCATCTTCGGCATCCCCGGTCTCGGTAAGCACTACGTGCAGGCCGTGTACAACCTGGACTATACCCTGATCATGGGCACCACCATCTTTTACGCCGCCCTCCTGCTCTTCGCCATCTTCCTGGTCGATATCGCTTACGGCCTGGTGGATCCGCGCATCCGCCTGGTCAAGCCGAAGGAGTGAAAGCCGTGGCCCACATCGAACTCACTCCCGACCTGTTCGAAAGGGAAGTGGCACCCGAGGAGGCGGCAGAGGTAATCACCCGTCCCTCCCTCACCTACTGGCAGGACGCCTGGCGCCGGTTCCGCCAGAACAAGCTGGCCCTGGTGGCCCTGGGAGTGCTGGGCCTCATCACCCTCATGGCCATCGTGGGACCGTACATGCGCCCTTACAGCTTCTCCTACCAGGACCTGGATCACACCGCCGAACCCCCCAACCGGGATCACTGGTTCGGGACCGACGAGTTGGGCCGGGACAACTTCGTGCGACTGTGGATGGGGGCGCGCATCTCCCTCTTCATCGGCGTCATGGCCGCCCTCCTGGACATGCTGGTGGGGGTGACGTACGGCGGCATCTCCGCCTACTTCGGCGGCTGGGTGGACGACATCATGCAGCGCTTCATCGAGATCCTGTACGCCATCCCCATGCTGCTGCTCATGATCCTGCTCATGGTGGTGATCGGGCCCGGCCTGTCCACCATGATCCTGGTGATGGTGATCGGCGGGTGGGTGGGCATGGCCCGGCTGGTGCGCGGCCAGGTGTTCCAGCTCAAGGCCCAGGAGTTCGTGCTGGCCGCGCGGGTGCTGGGGGCTTCTCCCTGGCGCATGATCATCCGGCACCTCTTACCCAACGCCATGGGGCCCATCGTCATCTCGGCCACCATGACCATCCCCGCGGCCATCTTCTTCGAGGCCTTCATGAGCTTCATCGGGCTGGGTATCCCCATGCCGCTGGCCAGTTGGGGCACGCTGGCCAACACCGGCTACGAGTACATCCACCTTTACCCGTGGTTGCTCATATTCCCGGGTTCGGCCATCGCCATCACCATGCTGGCCTTCAACATCGTGGGTGACGCCCTGCGGGATGCCCTGGACCCGCGGCTGCGGCAGTAGGGGGAACGTCGATGGAGAAACTGCTCGAAGTCAAGGACCTGGAAGTCTCATTCAGCACCTACGCCGGCGAGGTGCAGGCGGTAAGAGGGGTGTCCTTTCACCAGTACCGGGGAGAAACCCTGGCCCTGGTGGGGGAGTCGGGATGCGGCAAGACGGTGACCGTCCACTCCATAATGAAGATCATCCCCATGCCACCCGGGCGCATCAAGAGGGGGCAAATCCTGTTCGATGGCCGTGACCTCACCGCCCTCAGCAAAAGAGAGATGGAGCGGGTAAGGGGCCGGGAAATCGGCATCATATTCCAGGACCCCATGACCGCCCTCAATCCCACCATGACAGTGGGCAGGCAGATATCGGAGGGCCTCATCAAGCACCAGGGTATGACGGCCCGCCAGGCCTGGCAGCGGTCTCTGGAACTCATGCATATGGTGGGCATCCCGGCGCCCGAAGAGCGCATCCGCAACTATCCGCACCAGTTCTCCGGGGGCATGCGCCAGCGGGTGATGATCGCCATCGCCCTCGCCTGCAACCCCAAGCTGCTCATAGCCGACGAGCCCACCACCGGTCTGGACGTGACCATCCAGGCTCAGATCCTGGACCTGCTCAAGGACCTGCAAAAGAAGCTGGGCACCTCCATCATCCTCATCACCCACGACCTGGGGGTGGTGGCGGGGATGGCCCATCGCACCGCCGTCATGTACGCGGGCAAGATCGTGGAGTCGGGCAGCAACGACGACATCTTCTACCGACCCCACCATCCGTACACCTGGGGCCTGATGAAGGCGGTGCCGCGCCTGGACCGCGACACTAAGGAGGACCTGTACTCCATCCCGGGCAGCCCGCCCGACCTCTTCCGTCCCCCGGCGGGCTGCGCCTTTGCCGCCCGCTGCCCGTACTCCATGAAGGTCTGCTTCCGGTACTACCCGGAAGAGGTGGAAGTGGGTCCGGGCCACTTCGTGTCCTGCTGGCTGGAGCATCCGGCGGCCGCCAGGGTGCGGCCGGCCCGGGAGGAGGTGGCCGCCGGTGCCCGCTGACGAGGTCATCCTGCGCCTGGAGAACGTGAGCAAGTACTTCCGCGTGGGCGGGGGGCTCCTGAAGGCGGTCGAGAACGTCTCCTTCAGCGTGCGCCGGGGCGAGGTGTTCGGCCTGGTGGGCGAGTCGGGCTGCGGCAAGACCACGCTGGGCCGTACCGTCATCAGGCTGTACGAGCCCAGCCGGGGCAAGGTCTTTTACCGCGACCAGGACGTGCACGCGCTCTCCGGCCCCGATCTCAAGCGCTTCAACCGCAGCATGCAGATGATCTTCCAGGACCCGTATGCTTCCCTGAACCCGCGCATGACCGTGGGCGACATCATCGCCGAGCCCCTCGACATACACGGCCTGGCTGCCGGTGCCGAGAGGCGCCGCCGGGTGGAGGAACTGCTGCGCACGGTGGGCCTGAGCGCCGAGCACGCCCTGCGGTTCCCCCACGAGTTCTCCGGGGGACAGCGGCAGCGCATCGGCATCGCCCGTGCCCTGGCCGTGGACCCCGAGTTCATCGTGGCCGACGAACCCATCTCGGCCCTGGACGTGTCCATCCAGGCCCAGGTGGTGAACCTGCTCAGGCGCCTGCAGGAAGAGCGCGGCCTCACCTACATGTTCATCGCCCACGACCTCTCCATGGTCAAGTACCTGAGCCACCGGGTGGCCGTCATGTACCTGGGCCAGGTGGTGGAGATGGCCCCTTCCGTGGAACTGTACCGCGAGCCCCTGCACCCTTACACGCGGGCGCTCATGTCGGCCATCCCCATCCCGGATCCCGGCATCGAGCGCACGCGCCGCCGCATCATGTTGCCCGGCGAGGTGCCCAGCCCGCTCAAGCCGCCACCGGGCTGCCGGTTCCACAACCGCTGCCCGGAAGTGCGGCCCATCTGCAAGGAAACCGAGCCCGAACTCAAGGAGGCCGCCCCCGGGCACGTGGTGGCCTGCCACCTGTACTAGGAGGGAGAGCTCCTTCAACGGGGCGCCGCGCCGGCGGTGCCCCCTTTTTCATGCCCGGCGGAACGCCCAGCGCCGCGGCGCCCCTCAGGGGGGTTGGAGCGGGGTGCCGGTTATGCCGAAGCACGGCGGCGGCCCTGCGCGTAGATGAGCACGCCCACCAGGATGGTGAGCAGGGTGCCTCCGATGAGCTGGATCTCGTAGGCCCACACGTTGGTGGTCTCTTCCGGGGGCATGAAGAAGAAAATCACGGCGATGAGGATGAAGAACTCGCCCAGGATGGTGGAGAGCCAGGCTCCGACCGCCCCGCCCGGCACCGTGAAGGGCCGGGGCTGGTGGGGACGCCGCAGGCGCAGGGTCAGGAAGGCCGGGAACATGAGCAGGTAGGGGAGCAGGAACACCACCGAGGACAGGGCGAAGATGGTCCAGAACACGGAGGCTACCGTGGTGAAGGTGAGGTGGTTCCCCACCGCCAGGATGGTGGCAACCACCCCCATCATGATGTAGGCGTAGTCGGGGCTGCCGTAGCGGGGATGGATGTGGCCCAGGATGGAGGGGACCTGCTTGTCGAGACCGGTGGCGGCGATGACGCGGTTGGCGCCCAGGCTCCAAGTGACCATGTTGGCCAGGAAGGTGGCCAGCAGCAGGGCCGAGGCCAGGTAGAACAGGCCGCTCAGCGCGGGCACGCCCTCGGTCATCACCTTGAGGGCGTCGGTGATCCCGGTCACGATGTTGATGTTCTCCAGGGGGATGGCGGCCAGCACCCCGAAGGTGGCCAGCATGTACACCCCGGCGATGACGATCCCCGCCAGCAGGATGGCCAGGGGTACGTCCCGCCGGGGGTTGTGCATTTCTTCCCCGGCGGCGCTCATGAGTTCGAACCCCATGTAGTTGTATACGATCACGGGCAGGAAGGATAGGGTGGCGGACCAGCGGGGGACCCACTCGGAAGGGACAAAGGAGTTGGCGGCGCCGCGGGTGGCGGCAAACCAGGCTCCCATCCCGCCCAGCAAGAGGAGCAGGGCTACCTTGACCACGGCCCCCACGTTGGGTATCCACTTGGCCACCCGGATGTCGATGACGCCCAGGGCCACCGTGATCCAGACCAGCACCACGGTGACGACGGCCTGCCCCACGTTGCCCAGCGCGGGCCAGAACACGGAGGCGAGCACTCCCGAAAAGAGGACGTACACGGAGGGCATCCAGTAGGCCACGTTGATCCAGTACAGCCAGGAAGTAAGCGTACCCCAGAAGGGCCCGTACGCCTCCCTCACCCAGACGTAGATACCGCCCTCCTGCGGCCAGGCCGAGCCCAGTTCGGCGGTGACCAGGCCATAGGGAAGGAAGAAGAGGACAATGCTGAGGATCCACCACCCCATGGCCTGGACGCCGATGGCCGCCGAGGCCGCCACCGTATCCGCCACTATGATAGCCGAGGCGGTGAAGAGGACCAGGTCCACCAGACCCAGGGCTTTGCGCCAGGGTACCGCAGGTGCTTCCATCCCGTTCCCTCCCCAAGCGTTCTCACCGTCTCAGACGTCCCTATTCTTCCCCGCTTTTTCCTGCCGTACCCAGGCAGCCTGCGGTGCACCGGCAGGCTGGAGCGGGTGCAGGCGGGGTTGGACAGCAGCCTGGCGGCACTCTTGCAGGAGAACCTGGCCACGGGGGAACAGGTGGTCGAGGTTATCGTCGGCAATGCTGGAGAGGCCCTGGCGGTCACCGATTCCCGGCTCCTCATCCTCAAGACGGGGACGGCACCGGATCCCTTCTGGGCAGGCGGTGCACGGCCTTCCCCTACCGCGACGTGCGGGGGGTGGACCTCACCGTGGGTGCCGTTTACGGCTTCCTCCACGTGCTCACTGCGGAGCACCCAGAAAAGGCCCAGGACGTGGTAGGGGCCAAGAAGGCTCCTAACGCGGTCACCTTTCTCGCCAGCCGCCGGGGGCAGTTCAACGCCCTCATGGCTCGCCTGTGAGGGGAAGGGAAAGTGCCGGCCTGACTCCCGCCGGGCCACCGATCACCAGGCTGTAGCCCACCAGACCCAGCGCCACGAGAGCTCCCAGGAGCGTCGACGCCCAGGGGTTGAGAGACCCCGCACCGGCCAGCACGCGCAGGTAAGCGAGCAGGGCGTGCATCCCGATCAGGATGGCCAGGGCCCGGACGGCGGCCGCAGGTGACCGCAGCCATGCCCTGCCCAGGACGGCGCTGCTGGCCGCGTGGTAGAAGGACATGGCGGTCCGTACCAGCACCGGAACGGCCAGCGAAAACATCCCGAGGTCCCGGTACAGGGAGACGGTAGCAAAGGCTACGGAGAGGAGCCAGGCTGCCTCCATGGCGGCAAAACCCGCGCCCACCAGCGCTGCGGTGCCGGTGCGGCCGGCGACCCCGTTCACCCGGAGGGACCAGCGCCCGGCCGCGAGGACACCGGCGAGCTTGACCGGTTCCTGCACCAGGCCCGCGGCGAGGGCGGGAAGGACGGCCAGGACGAGGGGGCTGGCATCCGGCAACACCCGGGCCTGCCAGTCAGACAGGGCCAGCAGCAGGGGGAGTTGCCCCAGCGCCATGGCGGGCAGGAACAGCCCCGCCCCGATGAGGAAGGTCCCGGCCGGGCCAGCCAGGGTGGCGAAGGCCAGCCCACGTAGGCCGGCGAAGACCGGCCCCCGCGGGGCGAAGGGCGGGCGACGCAGGGCGAAGGGCGGGCCGGACAAGGCGGCAACGCCGCGCACCGTGCGCAGGCGCTTGAGCACTATGGTCCACCACTTCCGCAGTTCCGGAACCACGTATGACCACAGCACCGCCACCGCGGCTGTCCCCGCCACCAGCAGGCCGGCGAGGACACCGGGCAGACGAAGCTGCCTGACGATTTCGAGCATCCCCGGGGTCGCCGCCATGGATGGCATGATTCCCTTCCCGTGACAGTGTCCGTCGCCGGGCCGCCCCTTATCCGGTTCGGCGCCTGCGGCGCCTCCCGTAAGAAGCGCCTGCGGCGTCAGCGGCGAAAAGCGGCGGTGGCGCCAGCGGTGAGAAGATTGACTTTCTGGGCCTTTGGCGGTACCCTGGACACGGCAGCCATTAACTCTGTAGGGTGATGGGCATGAGGAGATCCCTGACCGACCAGCAGGCCGCCCTGCTGCGGGCCCTGGGACACCCGGCACGGCTTCGCATCATCCAGTTCCTGGCCGAAGGTGAGGGGTTCACGGGTAAGGGCTGCACGGGTGAGAGGTGCGTGTGCGAAATCATCCCCGCACTGGGCATGGAACAGTCCAGCGTTTCCAAGCACCTGGCCATTCTGCGAGAGCGGGGAGTGGTGGAGGCCCGCCGGGAGGGAACCCGAATCTTCTATTCGCTGGTAGACCCGCGCGTCCTGGAGATTCTCCGCCTGTCGGAAGAGGTCACCCTGGGCCACCTGGCCCGGGCGGAGCGCCTTTTGGCGGAAGCGCGCACCGCCGCCGGCACCGTGGACATCCCCGGCTGACCGGGTGCGAGCGTGCATCCTCGGGGATGTGAGAGGCCGGCACGGCAACGGTTGACCGCGCGAGCCAAGGGTGCCCCGGCGCCGGAGGTCGGTCAGGCATTAGTCAGGGGCAACTGCAAGATTTCGTAGCTTTCCTCCGCTTCGGCGGTGATCCCGGGCGGTGCCTCCTCCCGGGCGGACCCCGCCGGCACGGCGGTCCGACACCAGGCCGGGCCGTGAGCCAGTAAGGCCCGGGCGGCCAGGCTGAGGTGACGCGGCCGGTAAGTCTGGGGCGACCAGCCGTAGAGTTGATGCCCGGCCGGCGTGCACACCACAAGGAGGAGCAGTTCCAGGCCGTCCTCACTTACTTTGATCATGCGGTGGGGCCCGAAGAAGGGCTGGGGCAGGGCGAAAAGCGGCCGACTGTACTGGTGCCAGATCTGGGCGGGGCACTGGCGGTAGTTCAGGACGAGATGCCATCCCGCCCGCACGGGATCGATGGGTATGACCCGAGGGGCTGAAGCGGCAGCCGTGGCCGCCGGGGGTAGCGCTGACTCCGCAAGCGGCATGTTACCGCGGGTGTTTACCGTGCGCAGGGTCACTGCCTGGAAGGACAGCCAGGGGAGAAATCCCAGGCGGGTGTAGAACCCGCGGGCTTCTTCTGCCGGCTCCACCGTGAGACGGAGACAGCCCCGTTCCCGGGCCACGCCGGCTGCTGCCTCGACCAGGGCCCTGCCCACGCCGCGGTGCTGCCAGCTTCTCTTCACCTGCAGTACCCCGATGTGGGCGGCAGGTCCCGCGGTCACCCCATCCCAGAAGAGTTCCAGTTCACCCACGGCCTCCTCACCCGCGAAGGCGACCAGAGGTACGTGACGGGCGAGAAGGAGGGCGTTGAGGTGTATGGCGCACAGGTGGGGATTCATCCAGGGTCCGCCGTTCATCCACTGTTCGAAGGCATTGAGTGCCTGGGGGCCGGGGACGGCCCCCTCCGGGCGGTACCGGCCGTCGTCGCCGGGCGAGTAGCGGAGCCAGTCTCCTGCCACGGGGTCGGACCGATACACCGCGCAGATGGCATCCACATCGTCCAGGCTGGCGATCCTTACCTGATACAAGGTAACCCCCTCCGTTGCTGCCGGATGCCGTCCCGGCGACGGGATACCCGCCCGCGGCATCTCCTTCGGGACCGTGCATCCGGTCGCTGAGGCTCGCTCATGCCCCGTATAGCTTATAGCAG
>JACIYH010000094.1 GCA_014360055.1 Bacillota bacterium
CTGGCGCTGATGGCGCTGGTGGGATACGGGATGTACCGCTGGTTTCGGGCCCGGGGCTGGTTCGGCGAGCCCTGACACGGTCCCCATAACAGTCAGGGGGCGCAGGCGGCAGCCTGCGCCCCCGGGTGTATGCTTCAGCAGGTGAAGCGGTGGCCGCCGCGGTGGCCCGCTTCGTAGGCCTAGTAGGTGAAGCGGTGGCCGCCGATGGTGGTGGCCCAGGGCCGGGACCACATGTACGGGTCCCAGACCTTGTTGTAGGCGAAGAAGTAGAGGGCACCACCCGTCGGGTCATAGCCGGCCAGGGCCTCCTGGGCGGCCTGCAGGCTCTCCTGGCTGGGGTACACCTGCCAGAGGTACCCGTTCAGGACAGGCTCGAACTGCCCCCAGTCATAGATGACCCCCCGGATGCTGGAGGGAAACAGGCCACTGCGGGCGCGGTTTACCACCACCGCCCCTACGGCCACCTTACCCAGGTAGGGTTCCCCGCCGGCCTCCGCCTCGATCAGGCGGGCCAGCAGAAGGAGGTCATCACGGGAGTAGGGGACGGTGCCCCAGAAGGTCCCCCGGGAAACCTGGGGCCGGTCCGGTACCGCCAGGACCGGCCCGGGGTAGATCCACCAGCCCGCGCCCGGGTTCCAGGCTTCCAGGGTGGCGACGTCGGTGCCGAACCACTGGGCGATCCGCCACAGGGTGTCCCCGGGCTGGACGGTGTAGGTTGCCGCCAGTGCCTGTACCGGTCCCACCAGCACGAAGAGCACGGTGAGGCCGGCGGCCAGCCATGTCCTGTTGTGACGCTTCATGTGTTCCCGCCTCCTTCCTGCCGGTCCATTTTACAGGGGCGAGGCGGTTTTTGTCATGTGAAATTTCTGCCTAAGGGCCAGAACGGTTGCGGCAGTAAGCAAGAGCAGCGCCGAGACGGTGAACGGGAGGTAGGGGCTGACACGGTACATCCAGCCGCCGGGATAGGGACCGGTGGCCATCGCCAGCCCGTTGGCCAGACTGAACAGGGCGAATCCACGCCCGCGGGCGGCTGGCGGCAGTACGGTGGCCATGACGGCGGCGAGCAGGCTCCAGGAGATGGTGCCCGCTCCCCGCAGGAATCCGGCCAGGGCCAGGAGCCATACGTTGTCCGACAGCATGAGGATGACCAGGGACAGCACCATGAGGAGCAGCGACACCGCCACGCCCCGCGCCCTGCCCAGGCGATCGGCCAGCCAGCCGAGGACGGGGCTGAGCAGGGAACCGCCCAGGGCCACCGCCGAGCCCACCCATCCCACCCCGCCCAGGTCAAGGTGCGCCACGTCCTGCAGGAAAGGGGTGATGAAGGGCAGGGCCAGGTGTTGAAAGAGGTACACGGCTGCCGCCACGGCCATGAGGTGCGGTACCCCGGGGAGGGACAGGACCTCGCGGAAGCCCGCGTTCCTCCCGCGCTCTTCGGGGGAAGGCCGATACGGGCGCATGGGCAGGAGCACGGCGGTGGAGAGGACGTAGAGGGCGAAAGCGGCCCAGAACACCGGGCGCATGCCGGTACGCTCCGCCCAGATCCCGCCGATGACGGGGGAGATGACCATGCCCAGGGGCCAGGAGGCGTCCACGACGGCAAACACGGTGGACACGCGGTGGGCGGGGCTGAGGTGGGCCATGTAGGCGCGCAGGGCGGGCCCGGAGAACATCGAGATGTTATACAGGATGGCGGCGGGGATGAGGTGGGTCCAGTGGCGGGCCAGCAGGTAGAAGAAGGGAGCGGGGGCGGCCACCGCCCAGCCCGCCACGATCACCCACTTGCGGTCGAACCTGTCCGCCAGGAAGCCCCCGGGCAGGTAGGAGACGGCCATGGCCCCGAAGGAGATGGCATAGAGGAGGCCCAGCCCGGGGGCATCAGCCCCCAGTTCCCGCACGTAGGCCGGCCAGGTGTATATGTACAGGCCGGCGCCCAGGCTCCACAGCAAGGTGGAGATGAAGAGCAGCCACAGGTCCCGCCCCAGCCTCATATCCATACGGGAGGCTTGAGTACGCTGCTCTCGACCTTCTCCAGGCACCCCTGCACCAGGGTGTCCACGGGCAGGCTCGCCTCCGCGTCCTCCAGTTCCGACAGGGTGGGTCGCGTACGGGGGTGACGGGGTACGAAGAGGGTGCAGCAGTCCTCGTAGGGGCGGATGGATATCTCGTAGGTCCCGATCTCCTGCGCCTTGCGCACGATCTCCGCCTTGTCCCAGGCGAGCAGCGGCCGCAGCACGATGAGGGGTGAGGCGGCCTCGATCACCGTGAGGCTCTCCACGGTCTGGCTGGCCACCTGGCCCAGGTTTTCCCCCGTGACCAGGGCGGGGGCCTCCTGCTGCCGGGCCAGCAGCCCCGCCACCCGCATCATGAACCGCCGCATCACCAGCACGCGCAGGTCCTCGGGCACCTTCTCCCAGATGGCCTGCTGGACCTCGGTGAACCTGGCCAGGTGCAGGCGGATGCGCCCGCACCAGGCGGCCAGTTGACGGCAGAGGTCCTCCACCTTTTCCACCGAGCGGGGTCCGGTGAAGGGAGGGGTGTAAAAGTGTACACATTCCACTTCCAGGCCCCGGCGCATGGCCATCCAGCCCGCCACCGGGCTGTCGATACCGCCGGAAAGCAGTAACAGGGCCTTCCCGCTCGAGCCCAGGGGCAGCCCGCCCGGACCGGGGAGCGAGCGACAGTATAGGTAGGCGCTCTCCCTGATCTCCACCTGCAGGGTGAGGGCCGGCTCGTGCACGTCCACCTTGAGGCCGGGCACGCTCGCCAGGAGGTCGGCCCCCAGCAGGCGTTGCAGTCCCATGGAGTCGGGCTGAAACCCCTTGTTGGTGCGGCGCGCCTTCACCTTGAAGGTGAGCGGGCGTGCGGTGGCCTCCGCCGTCGCGTGCGCGGTCGCCCCCGTGGCCGCCGCTGCGGCCGCCTCGCTCACCAGTTGCCGGGCGGCCGCCCGGATCTGCTCCAGGTCAAGGGGTGCACGCACGGCCGGGCTCACCGCCACCACGCCGAAAACGCGCTGCAGCCGGGAAAGGGCCTGCTCCGGGTCCGGGGTATTCATGACGTACAGGCGGCCGTGGCGCCTCTCCACCGACGCCCCCGGCCAGGAGGCAAGGGCCCGCTGCAGGCCCGCCTGCAGCTTGCGCTCGAAGAACTCGCGGTTCTCACCCTTTAGGCCTATTTCACCGTAATGTATCAGGAAGAGCCTGTCCATGTCCCCCGCCCCATTCACCCCCGCGCCTGACCCGCGCCCGTGGCATACGCCCCCTGCCTCTCCCCCGTGGTGGCTGTGGCCCGGGGGCCTCCCCTCGAGGGGGCGCGCCAGGTCACCTCATCCTGATTCTCCCCAATTCCGCTACCCCCTCCCGGATGTGGGTGAGGGCGAACGCTATCTCCTCCCGGGTGGTCAACCGGGAAAGGCTGATGCGCAGGGAGGAAGCGGCCTCCTCCTCGCCGAGCCCGAGGGCCACCAGCACGTGGCTCACCGGGTGGCGCCGCGAGGCGCACGCCGAGGTGGTGGACACGTATACCCCGCGTTCCTCCAGGTAGTGGACCATGGTTTCTCCCCGGATGGCGGGCAACCTCACGTTCAGGATGTGGGGAGCCCCCTGTTCGGGAGGCGGTCCGTTGATGCGGCACCCGGGTACCTCTGTGAGGAGGCGTGCTCCCATCTCCACCTTCAACTGGCGCATGTGCTCGGCTGCAAGGGGGCGAGCCTCCTCGGCCAGATGGGCTGCCAGGCCGAAACCCACGATGCCGGGCACGTTCTCGGTGCCGGCACGCAGGCCGAATTCCTGTTCTCCACCGGCCAGGAGGGGACGTAGCCGGATCCCCCGCCGCGCGTAGAGCGCCCCCACGCCCTTGGGGCCGTGTATCTTGTGGGCGCTCAGGGAGAGGAGATCGGCCCCCAGATCGGATACGCGCACGGGGAGTTTGCCCAGCGCCTGCACGGCGTCGACGTGCAGCCAGGGACGCCGCTTCCCCGTGCCCAGGATGCCGCGGATGGCAGTGATGGGCTGTATGGCCCCCACTTCGTTGTTCACGTAGTGCACGCTCACCAGTACGGTGGTGGGGCGGAGGGCGCGCTCGAGTTGGGCGGGGTCAAGGGTGCCGGTACTGTCCACCTCCAGGTACGTCACTTCCCAGCCTTCCTGCTGCAGCATGCGGCAGGTTTCCAGCACCGAGGGGTGCTCGGTGCGCGTGGTGATGAGGTGGCGTCCTTCGCCGTGCCTCGCCCAGGCAGCGCCCCTGATGGCCAGCGCGTTGGCTTCCGTGCCCCCGGAGGTGAAGATAACCTCCTCGGGTGCGCAGCCCAGCACGGCTGCCAGCCGGCCGCGGGCAGCCGCGGTCAGCTTTTCCGCTTCGAGTCCCAGGCGGTGAAGTGAAGAGGGGTTGCCGTACTTGTCGAGCATGGCTTCCCGCATCGCCTCGGCCACTTCCGGCAGCACCCTGGTGGTGGCGGCGTTGTCCAGGTATACCTCCACGGGCCATCCCCCCACGGGCACCCAACGGGTCCCCTGAAATCATATCCATGCCCTGGAGGGCGCGCAACTTGTCCCGCCGCCGGCGGCCCGGTCCGCCGGGGCCCCCGGGTGCCGGAGCGGCGTGAGCCGCCGGTGGGGTGCCTCGCCCCGGCATGAGCCGCAGGTGGGTTGCCCGCCCGGGTCCGCCACCGGTGGCGGATAGGAAAATGCGGTCCGTAGGTCGAATATGGTCCGTAGCAAGGGCGGGCTGTGGCAATAGGGGTTGGGACACGGGGAGGGTCACCACTCGGCCGGGCCGGGGAATAAGCTGCTATTCAGGGTGCTGGCGGCACTGGCCACCGCCCGGAACGAAGAGGCGGTGTGCCGCGTGCTGGCGGCCGGTCTTGCCCAGGCGGTCGTCTGCGACGCCGGTCTGGCCGTCTGCCTGGCGGGACCGGACGGGGGCCTGTACCCGGCCGGGTTTCTCGACCCGGCGGGCAGCCCTGCGCCGGCGGCCTGTCCACCGGGGGCGGGCGTCCTGGTCAGGGAGGTCCTCAGGGGGAGGCACCCTTACCTGGGCCCGGTAGGGGAGGCCGGCTGCTGGCCGCTCCCGGCCGGCACCAGGCAGGTCATGGTGGTGCCCGTCCGGGGGCGCACGGGTACGCGGGCGGTGGCCGTCCTGGGCCGGGCGGGTGAGAGCACCTTTTCTCTTGCGGAGCTGGAAATCTGCCTTCTCCTCGCCGAGCAGGCGGGGCTGGCCCTGGACAACGTGCGTCTCATTTCCCGGTTGCGCCAGACGGCCCGACGCCTGGGTGAACAGAGGCGGCAGTTGAGGGAGACCACCGTGGGGGCGGTGCGCGCCCTGGTGGCGGCGGGCGACGCCCGGGCCCCCCATTTTCGCGGCCATTCCACGCGCGTGGCCGAGTACGCCGTCGCCATTGGCCAGGAGTTGGGGCTGGACCGCCAGCAACTGGAGGACCTGCGGTATGCAGCGCTCCTCCACGACATCGGCCGGACCGAGGTCGACGTGCGCATCCTGCGCAAGCGCGGTCCCCTGGAGTGGGCGGAGAGGGGCGCGCTGATGGCCCATGCCACCTACGGCGCGGAGTTGCTGGACGGCATCCCCGTCTTCCGCCACCTCTCTCCCGCGGTCCGCCACCACCACGAGTGGTACGCGGGGGGCGGCTACCCCGATTCCCTGAGCGGGGAAGACATACCACTTCTGGCCCGCATCCTGGCCGTGGCGGATGCCTTCGATGCCATGACGTCGGTGCGGCCCTACCGGGGACCGTACACGGTGGATGAGGCCAGGGAACGGTTGCGGGCCGGGCGGGGCATCCAGTTCTGCCCCCGGGTGGTGGATGCCTGGCTGGTGGTGCTGGAGCGGGCCCAGCGCGATGATCTGCCCCTGTGGAGGGAGATCCAATCACGCCAGCGCCGTGCCTCCCGGGGCTGGCGTCCCGCGCACCCGGGCACCGGCCGCATTTTACCCGTGCACGGGAGGGAACTGGCCGTCGTCTACCGGGTAGCCCAGGAAACACGGGCGTTGCTGGATCTGGATGTCCTCCTCGGCCGCATCCTCAACATACTCCTGGAGTCGCTGGGCCCCGGTTACCAGTACATCGTGCTCCTCCCGGATGAGGCAACCGGCGACCTGGTGGTACGGGCGGTGGCCGGGTATCCCGAGGAGGTGGTGGGGTTCCGGGTGCCCCGCGGGCAGGGCGTCACCGGATGGGCGTTCCGCACGGGACAGGTACAGGTGGTGGACGACTGCAGCCGGGATGCGCGGTACATCAGTGTACCCAGCGGGGCCAACGCCTCCGAGGTGGCCATTCCCCTGGTGGCTCAGGATCAGGTCATCGGGGTACTGGACGTGGGCAGCGATACCGTGTCCGCCTTCAGCGAGGAGGACCTGCAGCTGCTCATGGCGGTGGCGGGGCACGTGGCCGATTACGTGTTCGTGGCTCTCGAGCACCGCTACGCCACCCGGGCGGCTATCACGGACGGTCTCACCGGGGTTTACAACTATACTTACTTCTACGCCCGGCTTCAGGACGAACTGGCCCGTTCGCGGCGCCGGGGTGCGCCCCTGGCCCTGGCCTTCCTGGACTTTGACCAGCTGAAGCGGGTCAACGACCGGTACGGCCACCTGGCAGGTAATGCGGTTTTGCGTACCGTGGCCGAGCACCTCAGATCGCGTTTGCGGGCTGCCGACGTGGTGGCACCTAACTTTTGCACGAAATCGCTGAGACCGGATCAGGTGTCCGGCGAGGTGAGCAGCAACCTGGTGTGAGCGTGTAGTTCCGGCAGCCCAATGGTCAGCTTCTGGCCCTTGATCTCAACCTGGCCGGCGATGTGCATGACCCGGTTGATGATCGTGGGGAGGCCCAAGCCCTCCAAGCGAGTGCCACGCAGTACGTGGGCCTGGAAAAGTACCAGCAGGTTCATGGTGATGGCGGCAAGGTACATGAAAGCGTACAGCCCCGGGAAGGAGCGCGTACGCAGGTTGGCAACCTTGGGCCCGTGCTTGTCCGACTTGATGAGCGCCTCGATGGTCTGGCGGCGGTTGTAAGAGTGGACCACTTCTGCGGGATTGTACCGCTGCTCGGGCATGGTGGTGTAGATATGGGCATGCTCGACCCGCCTTCCGTCTTCCACCTTCACCACCACAGTCCGCACAGGTTCATAGTCCCCAAGGAACAGGGGAATGGCGTCCGCGGCCTGGGCTCCAATGTCTACGGTCTCCCAGCGGCATGCGGGGATATCGTGGGCCAGGTTCCTGGCGGTGCGGGGGTCGCGGCCCTTGATGGTGAAATCCAACCCCAGATCGAGGAGTAGCAGGAGATTCTCCATGGTTCCGTGGGCGGCATCCGCCCGGATCATGCCCATGCGCCCGGGACCCACCACCTCCATGACGGCATACAGCATGTCCACGAACCTCTCCCCGGGTGGGATGTTGCCGGGGTCCAGGCTGAGGGCCAGTGTCTCAGAGGTCTCCGAGGCCATCGCCACGTTGAGCTGGTAGCCTCGCCTGCCCCTGCGCCCCGGGAAATACCCCTTGCGGGCCAGCTCATACTGGCTCCCTGTCACCGTCAGGCCGGTGGTGTCCAGGTCCACGTCCACCCGGCGCAGCGAGCGCCACAGACCAAAGCGCTCAAGAAGGATCTCCAGGATTAACTGCAGTTGGCACAGGTTCACCGGTTCCATCCGCCGCAGGAAGCGGTTGACCTGCGACTGGTCGGGGAAACGCCTCATCCCCAGCACCCTGGCTACCGCCGGGTAGGGCGCCAGGTAGTGGTTGATGTCCACATTGTGCGGGCAGCCCACCGCCAGGGCTGCCACCAGGGTCTGTAGCTTCTGCAGGTTGCTGTAGACAACTTCCTTGGCCGCCACCTCGAGGTGCTCGGAGAAGGGCTCAAAGTAGCCGATGCGCTGGGCGAAGGCAAGCAGCAGCGCCAGTGGGGCACAGGGGCTGTGCTCGCAGAGCGGCACCGGCTTCACCACCACTCTCTCCGGGGCCTCCGGGCAGGCGGCAGAAACCCCCTCGATCTCCTCCAGTTTCACCGCCACAGGGTTGCCGCCCACCAGAGAGGGTCCAGGGCCTTCGGCCAGCAAGGCCAGCACCTGCCCGCTCACAACCACGACTGCGCGACCCCGGCGGTCCAGGAAGGAAAGATCCGGCTCTACGACCACGGTTGCCTGCCGGATCACCAGGGAGGCAATAACCCCGTTCACGGCCCCCTTTTTACCACGAACACCGAGCGGCGGCATTCGCGGCACAAAAAGCGCTGCACAGGTCCCTCTCGGGTCAAGTAGCGGCCGTTCCTCCACACCTTCTCGGCTCCGCAATGGGGGCAGGCAGCCGGTCGCACCAACCCTGGCTGCCTGGACACGTCCACCGTTAGGTGTGAAACCTGTGACAACGCTGTCAGTTGCTCCGACAACACGGCGACTTTCTCCCGCAACCGGGCGTTCTCCTCCTCTAGCTTCGCTACCGCATCAGTCCTGCGGCCCCCGGGGCCAGGATGTCCCCGGGCGAAATGCTCCCTCATCACCTGCTCTGCCATGTGGGCCCAGGTGTAGATTGAATCCCTTGATACGCCAAGCCTTTTCGCTATCTCGGTTACCGGGGCCGTCCGGCCCCAAAACTGCCTGAGCGCTTCCAACTTCGTATCCACCGACACCGGCTGGTATCCCACCGCCCATCCCTCCCCTGCACAGTGTACGGGAAGGAGGGGCATGCGTCAATATGTGTGTCGGATATTTCCCTGTGGATAACCCCACAGCCAGGGTGCCTGCCTATGGGTCAGAAGTGCCTTCGTGCAAAAGTTAGGTGACAAGAACCTCGGGGTCCACGACCAGAACCCGTGTGTC
>JACIYH010000095.1 GCA_014360055.1 Bacillota bacterium
CGCCGACCTTGCCCACCGACGGCATCTGCTCGAAGACGATCATATCCCGATGTCGTGCAACAAAGCACCCACGCCTAACTCCCGCATCTTTTCTCTGTCGTACCCGGAAGCCATCGCCACCAGCAGAGATACGGTGGCGACGTCTACTGAGTGCCAAAACAGGTAACCCTCATGGCACCGTATGGCCGAAATGGAAAACACCACCTCCGATTGCGACCACAGCTCATCCAGCATGCGTTCAACGGCGGCGACTATCCTCTCAGCCCGACCTTTTTTCCCGGGGACAGTCCTTTCGAACATGGTCGCCACGGCAGACGCCGCCATCGCACGAGTCTCCTCGCACAAAGCGTTGTCTATTATCACGTCGTCAAGGAGACCATCCTGGACCACTACCCACCCGTACCCCCGCTCTCGTAATGCCTCGACCAAGCTGGGGGTCAGGACCACGCCAGCGTTCACCAGCAATCTGCCGTCGGGCGCATAAACACTTTTGGCCAGCGTGGCGCCGACTACACCCTCTCCGAGCATGACCTGCCTCACAAACTTCCCCCCAGCGCCCCCCATCTGGCCGTTTGCTCCGACCAGGCACGTGCGTATTCCTGTGGACTGCCGTGCCCGCCTGATTTCGACCGTGACTCCACGCGATTGCGGCCAGTCCGGGCAGAGCAGCGCTGTTCCAGTTGCTCATGGAGCCAAATGGGATCAGGTTTCCGTCCCCCTTCGCCTTTCTCATCGATTCCCTCTCCCCTAAGTTATAACCCCACGTCCCTGATCCGGTTGTTCAACCCCCCGCGATTGAACCACGACAGTCTCGGGGTCTGGTACCAAAACGTTTGTCCCCAATTGCTCGCGTGTACGGGGCGGCACCGGAACGACCCGGGCGGACGCTTCAAGTTGCCTTTGCAACCATTCCGCGCCCTTCGTGTTGCTGCCGTAGAAGGCCCCCGGTGATAGGAGGGGAAAGCCATTCATACCATGAAGCGGGATGTCCGGGGGGACGGTCGCCCCCGTACCCGGACCTGCCCCCGGACTGGCACCATCACCCTGAGAGGTGCTGATCGTTGCCCCGTAACTGGCTGCATGTTACTGCGGGCATGGTGGCGCTGCTTCTGGTGGCAGCGCTCATCGTCCATTCGGAAGAGGCGTTTGAGGCCGCCCTGGCCGGCATGAAGATCTTCTGGGAGATCGTGTTCCCGTCGTTGCTACCCTTCTTCGTCCTCTCCGAGATCATGCTGGCACTGGGCGTGGTGCACTTCCTGGGCGTGATATTCGAGCCCCTCATGCGGCCCCTGTTCAACGTGCCCGGCGCGGGGGCGTTCGTGATGTCCATGGGGCTCGCCGCCGGCTACCCCATGGACGCTGTGATCACGGCCAAGTTCCGCAAGCGGGGCCTGTGCAACCAGGCAGAAGGCGAACGCCTGCTCGCGTTTACGAATACGGCCGATCCTTTGTTCATGTTTGGGGCCGTGGCGGTGGGGATGTTCCGGCTGCCCGAACTCGGCGCCGTGCTGGCACTGGCCCATTACCTGGGGGCTTTCTGCGTGGGACTCACCTTCCGATTCTACCGCCGCTCCGCCCCCTCCAGCCCGGCCCTGGGCATGAACCATGTGGCGGGAGGACCGCTCGGGGCCACCGCCAATCCGGGCCGCCACCGCAACCTCCTGGCGCGGGCCGCCCGTGCCCTCATCAGGGCCCGGCGCGAGGACGGCCGGCCCTTCGGGCGCATCCTGAGCGACGCGGTGAACGAATCCGTGAAGACGCTCCTCATGATATGCGGTTTCATCATGCTGTTTTCGGTGGTGATCCGCGTCCTGCAAGCCCTGGGAGTGGTCACCGCCATCGCCATACCGGTGCGCACCCTCCTGTCTGTGCTGCACCTGGACCCCAGCCTCTCCGACGGCCTCCTGCGGGGTCTCTTTGAGATTGACCTGGGGGCCATGGCCACCAGCACTGCCCCCGCTCCCCTCACCCAGCGGGCCATCGTGGCCTCGGCCATCATCGCCTGGAGCGGCCTCTCCGTGCACGCCCAGGTCGCCAGCGTAATGGCGGGGTCCGATGTCCGCATGGCGCCCTTCGTGGCCGCCCGCCTTCTCCACGCCTGCTACTCGGCCCTCTTCACCGCCCTGCTGCTCGGGCCGCTGGGCATGCTCACCTCCCGCCTGGTGACACCCGTACTGGCCGCCGTGACCGGTGCCACCGGCGGGAACCCCTGGCCGGGCCTGGTCAGCCTCCGGTTGGGCGCCGCCATCCTGTGCGGCGTGAGCGGGATCACCGCCCTCATCCTGGCCGCGCTGCTCGCGGCCATCCTGCTGACCAGGGTAAGGATCACCGGGTTCCGCCTCTAGGTCCTCAGCACCGAACGCCTGTAGGTATCGGCCGGGCCCGACGCGAATAGTGGTGCGTCCCCGACTCTGCCGAGCAGGCGGAACTGGCTGCCGCCCCTTTTACTACCTCTCGGCCATGAACTGGGTGGAAACCGCCGACCTATGGGCTCTTCGCGGGGCGGTAGCGCAGGCGCGGGCCCGGCGATCGGGCTCAGCGGGTAAGGATGGTGATGTTGCCGTGACGGTTACGCAGGATGAGGGGAAAGCCACCCTGACCCACGCTACCGCGGGCAGCGGCATACTCCGGTTCCCTCACTTCCGTCCTCACGTTCCAGCCGGGCGGCCCCGCGATGCGGCCGAACCTGGTTTCCGCGTCCAGATGCACTGCCGCCTCCACGGGCAGGGACACCTCCAGGGCCGCAAACTCTGTCTCGAGCCGGCATTCAGAAGCGGGAGCGGTCTCCCACTCGACGCGTACCTCGCCGTGGCGGTTCCTCACCCGCACCGGGCCGCGCGCCCGGCTGATCCCCACCGGGCCAAACCCGTTCTCCACGCTGATCGCGGCCCTCTGTGTGCCCGAGGCGGTCACGGTGACGGGCCCGTGCTCGTTCACCACCTCGACCGGCCCGGCCACGTCCTCCACCCTCACTTCCCCGAAACGGTCCGAAACGCGGCAACCCGCTACACCCCGCACGTCCACGGCCCCGTGCTCGTTGCTGACTCTCACGCTCAGGCGGGAGGGCACCCGGACCAGCAGGCGCGAACTGCCGCGCAGGCGGTTGGAGGCCGCCGACGGGCGATCGACCTGCACGGACACGGTGGACCCGTCGCGCACCACCCGCAAAGCCCACTCGCCGGCCAGACGCTCGGCCTCCTGTTGCGAGCGCCCGGGCTGGGTGACGGATAGCTCGACCTCCACCCTCTCGGCGCCCCCTGTGATTTGAACGCTCCTGAACATGTCGCTCGGGATCTCGAGGTCGGTGGTACCTTCGTCCACGTCCAGGGATCCCGTCAGCGACCTTTCCACCTTCACCGTGGGGAACCACCCCGTGTCCCACACCCAGGAGAACCCCACCTGGTCCAGCGCCACCGCCACCGCATGTCCGCCGGCCAGGGCCAGGCAGAGCAGGACCACCAGCACCACGGACACCCGATCCCACACCAGGGTGGCGGGGCCGCCCCGGGCCCGAGCCCATGAATGCCTGACCAGGATCTCCACGCCCAGCATCAGGATCACCAGGGGCCACCAGCGCAGCACCTCGGTGAGGCGCAGGTAACCCAGGTTGCCCGCCAGCAACACTCCGCCTATCCCGATCAGGCTCAACGCCAGCGTGAACACTCCCGCCCGCATGACACTACCTCCCCCACCGGTTCCTCTGATGCCACAGGATGGCCGCTCCCAGGGCGATCAGCACCAGGGGCGGCACCGTCCTGCGCATCCAGAACAAGAACGCGGAGGGCAGGAGGTGGGTGAGGTTACCCAGGAGCAGCATCCCCCCGATGCCCACCAGCACCCACCCCCAGGTGGCGGGCGTGAAGGCGCCGTTGCCGGCGAATATCCCCCGGTCAGCCACCGCTTCCCCGCGGCCCAGCCGGCCCGAGAGGCCCAGGGAATCGAAGAAGCTGTAAAACCACACCACGGGGGCAGCCAGCATCCCCAGCAGGTCGGAGAACCCGAGGGGCATACTGAGCGAACCCAGCCAGATGGTACCGAAGAAAAGCACCATCAATTGCAGACCACGACGCATGAACCCCATGTACATGTGGCCGGCTCCCGGCAGCAACGAAAAGAGGAAGACCAGTACGGGAGAGGGCGACCCCCGCACCAGGGTCCCTGACCCGTCACCGCCTACCGCTTCCTTCAGGCAAGGCCGGCAATACGCCTTTCCCTCCACGTGCACGGCGCAGGAATCGCACAGGGCCCGGCCGCACACGGCGCAGGCGAACCGGGCTTCCGCCTCCGGATGCAAGTAGCACCTCAGTCCGCCCACCTCAGTCTCCTCAGTCTGGGTCACCTCATCCACCTCACTCACCGCGATTCTCTTCCCTCAGCAGCCGCCCACCAGGCGGCACACCAGCACCTGCCACCAGCCACCACACCAGGAGAACAGCCAGGCCGGTGCCGCCGCCGCCCAGTTCACCATGCGGGGGATTACCCCCGGCGCGGACCCGTAAATCCAGGGCCCCGCCACGTAGGTGGCGGCCAGGGCAGCGGCCGCAGACAGCGCCACCCTCCCCGCAGCGACCCCCCACCCCACCGCCGGGCGCCGCGCTAGCGGGAGCCCTGGGGCCGGCGCCAAACGGTTGCGCAGAAGGGGCCACACGTCGGGGATCGGCTGCAACCGCTCGGCGCGCGCCCAGCTTTCGATGGCTCTTTCCAGGTGGGTTGTCCTGGTGCCCTCAGCGTCCACGGTATCCCATCTCCCCCAGGAGATCCCCCAGGCGCCGCCGCGCCCGGTACAGTCTGGTTTCCACGGTGCGGGGGCCCAGGCCCAGCACCCGGGCGATGTCGGGTACTGTCAAACCCTCCACGTACTTGAGGTGGATGACCTCCCGATCGGCCAGCGGCAACCTTGCCACCGCCTCCCTCACCATGGCCACCTCCTCTGCGCGCATGGCGTCCTCCGCAGGGTCGCCTTCCCCCCGGGCTCCTCCCGTATCCCCGCTCAGGCTGAGCATCCCACCCGGAGGCGCGCGGCGCGACGAGCGCGCGGCGCGGGCGTGGTCGATGGCGCGGTTGCGGGCGGCGCGCAAAAGCCAGGGCCGAAAGGCGCCGGGGGCGCGCAGGTGGGGGAGTTGACAGTACGCCCGGAGGAAAACCTCCTGGGCCAGGTCTTCAGCATCGTGCGCCGACCCCGTCAGGCGGGCGAGGAGGCGGTACACCATACCCTGGTACCGGCGCACCAGGACCCCGAAAGCTTCGGGGTCATCATCCAGGGCCCTGGCCACCGCCTCCTCGTCCGTCCACTCCACCTCATTGGACCCCCGCCAGTTAAGACGTAAAAGCCCCTCCACCCACTTCACTTCCGCCGCGCCTGGCACCTGCCCCCGGCGCGGTACTCCTCTGGCCGACGCTGCCCGCGCTCATGTCACCTACCTGCGGGCGGGGGGCAACCTCGCTACGTGCTATAATCCCTCGGGGAGATGGGGATGACTGCGAAAGACGAAGCCAAACCCCCGGTAGTACCAGGGGAGAGGATCAACGTGCTCCCTGAGGGCATAGGCGAACACGGAGAGGGTGTAGCCCGTTACCGTGGGTTCACCGTGTTCGTGGATGGCGCCATCCCCGGAGACGAAGTCCTGGCGCAGATCATCCAGGTCAAGCAGCACTACGCCCGTGCGCGGACGCTCGAGATCATCCGACCGGCACCCCACCGGGTGCCGCCGCGCTGCCCCGTGTTCGGACGCTGCGGCGGCTGCCAGCTTCAGCACATGGCGTACGCCGAGCAACTGCGCTGGAAAACCCGGCTGGTGGGCGATGCCCTGGCCAGGATAGGGAGACTCGGCGACGTGGTAGTCCACGATACGCTGGGGGCCGCCCACCCCTGGCACTACCGCACCAAGGCCCTCTTCCCCGTCGGCGCCGCGCCCGGCGGGGGAGGCGTGGTCGTGGGGCTGTACGCGCGGGGCACCCACCGCATCGTCGAGGTCGCGGACTGTCCCGTGCAGCACCCGGTGAACAACGAGATCCTGGTCGCGGCCAGGGAACTGATCGGGCGATACCGGTATGCCCCCTACGACGAGACCACGGGAACCGGCCTCGTGCGTCACCTGCTGGCCCGCACGGGGGCGGCAACCGGACAGGCTATGGCGGGAGTGGTCGTCAACGGCCGCAGCCTGCCGCGGGGCAGGGAGTTCGCCCGCGACCTCATGCGGCGCCTTCCCGCCCTGAGGAGCGTGGTGCTCAACATCAATACCCGGCGGACTAACGTGATCCTGGGCGAGGACACCAGGGTGCTCGGCGGGGGGGCAACCATCGAGGACCGACTGGGCGACTTCGTTTTCAGGGTGTCGGCCCGCTCCTTCTTCCAGGTCAATCCCGCCCAGGCCCTTGTCCTCTACCGGCAGGCCGTCGCCTACGCCGGCCTCACGGGAGAAGAAACCGTGCTGGACGCCTACAGCGGCACGGGTACGATCGCCCTCTTCCTGGCGCACGGAGCGGCAAAGGTGACGGGCATCGAGGAAGTGCCAGAGGCGGTCGCCGACGCACGCCGAAACGCCGCCCGCAACGGCATCGCCAACGTGGAGTTCCTGCCCGGCAGGGTAGAGGAACTGATCAAAGGTGCCGACGCCCGGTCCCTCCGCCCGGACGTGGTAGTCCTCGACCCGCCGCGGGCAGGCGTTCCCGCGGCCACCCTGGAGGCGATCGCCCGCCTGGGCCCCCGGCGGGTCGTTTACGTGAGTTGCAACCCCGCCACCCTGGCGCGCGACCTCAGCATCCTGCACGAGCACGGGTACCGCACCCTCCAGGTGCAACCCGTCGACATGTTTCCCCAGACCACCCACGTGGAGGCGGTCGCCCAGGTGGTACGAACGGAGACGTAACGGAGAGCCGGTCGCCCGCGCATGGCCTCGTCCGGAGCCTGCCAGGCGTGGTACAGGTACTGCACGATGGCCCGGTGTTCACCCTCGATATCCCGGTTCAGGAACCCGATCAGGTCCTGCATTACCAGCCTCCTCTCACCAGGAGCACCGCCCCGTCCGGCACGGCCCCGCCACCCGCCCCGCGCCTACTGCCGGCTCGACCCGTCCCTCGCACCCGCGGCTCGAGCCCCCCGCAGGCACGGCTGACGGCGGTGCTCGGGTGGCGGGCGCGTGCGGGCACTGGCTTCAGAAGCGCACGTAGCGGTTGCCCTGGGCGCCGCAAATGGGGCAGCGATCGGGCGGCTCGCCCATCACCGTGTGGCCGCACACGGGGCACACCACGATGGGAGCGGTACCGATGCACTGTCCCGCCGCCACCTTCTCGCGGGCTTCCGTGTACAGGGCGGCGTGGATCTTCTCCGCCGCCACCGCCCAGTTCATGCTGCGTTCGGCTTCCTTGACCCCCTGCAATTGGGCCACGGCCAGGAAGGCCGGGTACATTTCTTCCACCTCGTAGGTCTCGCCCGCGATGGCCTTACCCAGGTTCTCGGTGGTCGTCCCCAATTCCCCCAGCGCCTTGAAGTGGTTGGTGGCGTGTACCTGCTCCGCGTAGGCGATGGCGCGGAACAGCCGGGCCACGTTGGGGTGTCCCTCCTTCTCCGCCTTCTCGGCGAAGATGAGGTAGCGCATGTGGGCCTGACTTTCCCCCGCGAACGCCGCCTTCACGTTATCCTCCGTCATCTTGCCCATGCTCTATCCCCCCTGCGCGATCTGCTTCTCCAGGTCGCGGAACCCGGAGATGTCACCCAACAGGATGGCTCCCCGCAAGCGACCGTCTTTCCTCACCAGACGCCGGTAGATCCCCGCCGCGCGGTCCTCCACCACCTCCTCTTCCCCTTCGCCCCGGAGGTCCAAATCTCCCAGGGACACCAGGTCTATCCCGGCCACCTTCAACTGGTGGGATCTGACACTCCCACCGTAAGCAGCCTCCTTGCCCACCATGGCTGCCCCCGCAGCCCGCCCCTGCTGCATGGCCGGGGGCCATATCCCGTAGACGATTCCCCGGTGCTGGGCCACGTCCCCGGCGGCGTAAATCCCGCTCACGGTGGTGGCCAGGCGGTCGTCCACCACCACCCCGCGCTCCACAGCGCAGCCGGCCGCAGCGGCAAGCTCGACCCGCGACCGCACCCCGGACGCCACCAGCATGAGGTCAGAGGATATCGTCTGGCCTCCCTGGAGGGTCACGGCCACACCACCAGCCGCCCCCGCGGGAGCCACCTGCTGCACCTGCCGGCCGAGCGCGAAGGAAAGGCCCATGGCCTCCAGTCGGGATCGCAGTATCTCGGCCGCCCGGCCGTCCAGCTGGCGGGGCAGGAGGTGAGGGGCCGCCTCGATGACCGTCACCTGCAGGCCCAGCCGGGACAGGCTGCGCGCCGCCTCCAGTCCCAGCAGGCCGCCGCCCATCACCAGGGCGCTCCGCGCCTGCCGGGCCGCCCGCAGCAGGGATTCCGCCTCTTCCGCCGTGCGCAGGACATGCACCGGGGGCCGTGCCTCCAGGCCGGGCACCGGCGGCACGAACGGGCGTGCGCCGGTGGCCAGGAGCAGGCCATCATAGGGGACCCGCTCACCGGCCGCGGTAACCACGCGGCCCCCGGCCGCGT
>JACIYH010000096.1:0-7097 GCA_014360055.1 Bacillota bacterium
GGCCCGGACACGCTGCCCGCGGGGGCTTGGGCGTTGCTCTTCGCGCGGGCGAGGCTGGGCCTGACGCAGCGCGAAATGGCCGCCCGGCTGGGCGTCACGCGCCGCGCTTACAGCGCCATGGAGCGGGGGCGAAGAGATGTGCCGGCAGGCGTGCTTGAGCAGTTGCGGGCGGTCTTTCAGGCCGCGTAGTGCCAGGCCGGTTTGTGATCCGGGGCTTGCCTGCCTCCGCCCGGGGGTTGATCCCTGCATGTCCGCCCGGCACAACTGATTGACTGAGCCAATCGAATGATCTGGTGGGGCCCGGAGACCCCGGGACCCTTCTTGTTCCATACACCACAAAGGACGAGGGGTGATTCGCGTGCGCAGGCCGCTTGCAGCTATATCAACCGTGGTCGTGCTGCTGCTCCTGGCGGGCAGCGTCTTGGGCGGGTCTTCTTCCGGGGAGCTTGCGTTGAAGTTCCCGGTGGTCTGGTCGGCCGGCGGTGCCGTAGGCAAGAAATTCCTGGTACGCGCAGGTGTTTCGGGGTTTCCCCTGGTCGTCTCCGGGTGGGACGTGACTGCGCGTTCCGGGTTTTACGCCCCTGGCACCCGGCTAGCGGTGTTCCGGAGCGGGCGGATGCTGGGAATTACTCAGGCGGGGAGCGGTGGCCTTTCTGCCCTGCTTTCCTCTCCGGTGCCGGATGGTGAACTGGTGGAGGTAGTGGAGGGGATGTCCTTCCGGGCGGGTCAGGTTGCGTACGGGGCGTGGCACAGCCTCGTTCCGCTGCCGGACGGGCGTGTTGTCGCTCGCGGTGCGAACCACTACGGTCAGCTTGGAGATGGAACGGTGCAGACCGCTACGTCTGCGGTTTTCGTCAAGGACCCGGCGGGCGGTGGCGATCTCACCGGTGTGGTGCAGGTTGCTGCCGGGACTGGGCACTCGCTTGCGCTCCTTTCCGACGGCAGGGTGGTGGCGTGGGGCAGGAACCAGTGCGGACAACTGGGCGATGGGACTACCGTGAACCGCAGCCTCCCCGTGTTTGTTCTTGATCCGGTTGAGGACAGGCCGCTGGAAGGTGTGGTACAGGTAGCCTCGTACGCAGATTCCTCATTTGCGCTCCTGCGTGACGGTCGACTGCTGGCATGGGGTGACAACTACTACGGTACGCTGGGTGACGCTTCGAGAACCAACCGTTCCAGGCCCGTATTCGTCAAGGGAGTTGGCAGTTCGGAGTATCTAACCGGTGTCCTGCAGGTTGCGCCGGGCGGCCGCCACACCCTGGCCCTGCTGTCAGATGGCCAGGTGGCTGTGTGGGGGGTCAACACCAACGGGCAGCTGGGCCAGAACAAGACGTACAGCCAGCTGTCGATGAACGGCAAGCCTCTGCTGGTGGTGGGAACCAGTGGTTCGGGCACGCTCACCGGGGTGGTTCAGGTTGCTGCGGGTTACTGGCACTCGGTGGCGCTGCTTGCTGACGGCAGGGTTGTAGCATGGGGCGGGAACGGGTCGGGGCAGCTGGGGAACAACAGCACGACGGACCGTACGTATCCCGGATACGTGTGGGGTGTCGGTGGTTCCGGCTACCTTACAGGCGTCACCGCGGTGGCATCCGGAGGCTACCACTCGCTGGCGGTGCTGTCTGACGGGCGGGTCGTTTCGTGGGGGAGCAACGACAGGGGTGAGCTCGGGAACGGCGCGTCCGGATCGAGTGCTTACAGGCTGGTACCAGGCTACGTCCTGGGCGTTGGGGGGACCGGGCAACTCGTGGCCGTGTGGGTGACCGGCAAGGGCCAGAGTTGTGCCGCCGTGGTGCCGGATGGTGGGCTGACAGCCTGGGGGACCAACAGCTCGGGGATGTTGGGTGACGGGACGACGGTGGACAGGTTGTATCCCGTACCGGTGAATTTGCCCTGAGGCCCCCCGGTGTTGCGCGTCCGCCGGGAGCGCCTCCACCACCGCTGGCCTGCTCGCGTGACGAAGAACGGAAGGAGACTCGCCGGTCGGAGGGCGAATTCCTGTGCGGGGCGGGCAAGCCCTTGTAGCGGAGGTGGCACCTGTGGACGATCTTTTGGCGAGGGCTTCTCTTGCCCGGCTGGCCCTTGCCCGGGCGTGGTTCCTGCTCGCTGCGGCAGGACAAGGCGCGACCGCCCGCCAGGCGGTCGGGGCCAGCCGCGCGCTGCGCCGGGCGGCCGAGGCTCTGCACGACGCGGCCGACGCCCTGGAGGCGTGGGCGGAGTATGCCAGGCTGCGCGAAGAGAGGTTCGGGAGGGAGCGCCGTGGCTGACCGCCTGCCCCCGCACGCCATCGTGCAGCTGAGGGAATGCCCGGTGTGCCGCCGCACGCTGGCCGCCGTGTACCGGGAATTCGGCTCCGTGGACGAGGTGCAACAGTGGATGGATTCGGACAGGCCCGAGGACGACATCCCGGTGCTTTCGCTGCCGTGCCCCAAGTGTGACGGCCCGGGAGTCAGCCCGCCGGCCACCCACATCGCCCTGTACGTGGACGGGGAAATGGTCGGGCCTGCGACCGAGATAGGGTCGTGGGTCCTGCCCGTGACCGGGCCGGGCGCGTCGGGTCCGGTGGAGCTGAGCCCGGAGCAAGTCGCCGCCGAGGACGCGGCCCACTACGTCTTTTCGCGCTGGCCACCCGAGGTGTTCGCTGAGTTCGTCGAGGCGTACGCGACCCTGGCGGTGTCCTCGGGCAAGCACCGGTCCGTCTGGCGCCGCTGGGACGGGCAGGCGTGGCAGGAAGCGCTTGCGGAGGCGGGCCTCCCGGCGCCCCCGTCCGAGGTGGAATGCCGGCGGCTGGCGGAGGAGCACGCCCGCGAGTTGATGGGGGCCTGGGCGCGGGTGCTCGTGCGGGACATCCAGCGTACAGGCCTGCGGGCGTGGGCCGCGAGGGCCCCGGAGGAGCACGACCCGTGGACCGTCGAGTTTGTCCTCTCGGGCATCCCCCTGCCGGAGGGCCTGGAGTCCGTCCGGACGGAAGCCCTGGGCCGGCTGGTTAAGCGGCCCGAGCAGGGGGAAGCCGCCCTGTGGCGCCGCCTGAGGTCCCTGCAGGGCGAGCTCGACCGCGCCCGTTCCCGGGCTGCGGAACTGTCCCGCAGGCTGGAGGAGGAGCGCCGGCTGCGCGCCGAACTGGAAAAGAAGATCGCGTCGCTTTCGGGCGAGATCCGCCGGCTGCGGGACGAACTGGCCGCGGCCGGGCAGGCGTCCAGGCCGGGAGGGATATCCCGCCGGGAGGAGTGGAAGGCGCTCATCGATGAACTGCGGACCCGGGTGAAAGAACTGGAGCGGAAGCTGGGAGAAGAAGTTCCCGCTCCGCCGGGGCACGAATTGCCCGCGCCCGCCCCTACCCCTACCCCTGGCCCTGGTGATGAAGCGCTGCTTGGGCGCCTTGCGGGCAGGACGGTGGCGGTGGTGGGCGGGCCGTGGAGCCGCTTCCCCGACGGGGACTGGCCGTGCCGGGTGGTTCACTGGGACGGCTGGCGCGAGGAGGGCCTGGAGCGCGCCGTCTCAGAGGCGGACGTGGTCGTCGTGGTGTCGAGCCACGTTTCCCACCGCGCCTACTGGGCGGCCCGGGCCGAGGCGCTGTACCAGGAGAAGCCGCTGGCGCTGACCGACCACACGCACCCGCGGCTGATGCTGCTGGCCGCGGCGCGGTGCGTGGGGGAGGGAGGGGGCCGGTGACGCCGGAGCCGGGTGAGCTGAACCGGGATCTCCGCCGCCTGGCGGAGGCGTACGCCCTGGCCGCCCGGGAGGTGCTGGGGGACAACCTCACTTCGGTCGTGCTGTTCGGCTCGGTGGCCCGGGGCGAAGCGGGCCCCGGCTCGGACGTCGACCTGCTCGTGGTCTGCCGGGAGCTGCCCGCCGGCGCGTTCAGGCGGCGGCGCCTGGTGGAGCCGGTGGAGGAACGGCTGGAACCGGCGCTGCGGTCGCTGTGGGAGCAAGGGCTCTGCGCCGGGTTCACCGTGGTCCTCCGCACCGAGGCGGAGGCCGCCTGTTTTCATCGGCCGTACCTGGACATGGTGGAGGATGCCGTCCTCCTTTACGACCGGGATGGCTTTTTCGCCTTCGTGCTGGCGCGGCTGCGCGAGCGGCTGCGGTCCCTGGGGGCCGAACGCCGGCGACTTGGGGACGTGGCATACTGGGACCTCAAGCCGGACTTCCGCCCGGGCGACGTGATAGAGCTTTGAGCCGCCCCGGTGCGGGGCGGCTCGGTTCGGAAGGGGGCGGGCAGCGGTGTCCGAACGCGTCCAAGCGCTCCTCGAGTCCGCCATAGTGCTGGCGGTGGGGGCGCACCGGGGCCAGAAGGACAGGGCCGGCGCGCCGTACATACTCCATTCCCTGCGCGTCGGGCTTTCTCTCCGCGATCCCCTGGAGGTCATGGCCGGGGTGCTGCACGACGTCGTGGAGGACGGCGGCGCCACGCTGGAGCAGTTGAGGCGTGCCGGCTTCCCGGCCGACGTGGTCGAGGCACTTGACGCCCTCACCCGGCGGGCCGGGGAGACCTATGATGACTACCTGGTGCGCGTGAAGGCCAATCCCCTGGCGCTGCGGGTGAAGCTGGCCGACCTGCGGGACAACCTGGACGAGAGCCGCATCCCGGAGCCGTCGGAAGACGAACGGCAGCTGTGGGAGAAGTACCGGTCGGCGCTGCAGCAGTTGGAATGCTGACCTCCGAGCCCCAGGTCCGTCACCAAATATCGGACTGGAAGGTGTAGGCTGACCTTGGATACTATCGTGGCGGTGGGGGTCCGGTGGATCACTTGTTAGCAACGAAGGGGGGACCGGCCGTGTCTCGCTCCTGGTGCGGCAGGCGTCTGGCGTGGCTGTGGCCGTCTGGCTCCTGGTCATGGGTGTTGCCCTGGCCTCGTGCTCGGCGCCCCGGCAGGAAGCGGCCCAGCCGCCGCCGTCGCAGACCGCGCCGTCCGCGTCCCCGGGACAGCCCGCTCAACCCTCGCAGACGGCCGGCCCTGCTCCCCAGCAGCCGGCTCTGCCCGCACCCGGCGCGGGGCCTGCCGCGCCGCCGCCACCTGCGGGCAAGACTTTTCCCGTTTCCGTTCACTTCCTCGCCGTTGGCCAGGGCGACAGCGTGCTCATCCAGACCGCCTCCGGCGAGTCCGTGCTGGTGGACGGCGGCCCGCGCGACGCCGGTCCCGTGGTCGTCCGCTACCTGAAGGACCGGGGGTGAAGAAGCTGGCCTACGTGGTCGGCACCCACCCCCACGAGGACCACGTGGGCGGCCTCATCCAGGTGCTGGAGACCTTCCCGGTGGGGACCGTCATCGACAGCGCCGTGCCGCACACCACCAGGACGTTTGAAACGTACCTGCTCACGATCAAGGAGAAGGGGATCAGGTACGTGGCCGGTCGGGCGGGCCAGGTTTACCGCCTGGGCGACCTCGCCCTGCGGGTGCTGTGGCCCCGGGAGCCGCCTCCCGAGGAAGGCCTCAACGCCTGCTCTGTGGTGCTTCTGGTCACCGCGGGGGATGTCAGGGTACTGTTCACCGGGGACCTCCCGGGCGCTTACGAGCCGAAAATCGCCACGGCCGCCGAGGTGCTCAAGGTTGCCCACCACGGTTCAAAGAGTTCCACCACATCGGCCTTCCTGAGGGCAGTCAAGCCGGGTGATGCCGTCATCTGCGTGGGCGATAACCCTTACGGGCACCCGTCCCAGGAGGCCCTCAAGAGGCTGGCGGACGCCGGCGTCCGCACCTACCGCACGGACCTGCAGGGCACCGTGGTGCTGACCACGGACGGCAAGACGTACTCCGTCGACAAGAAGCCGTGGGAGTACCGGGCGCCTGCAGGGCCTGGCGGGGTTGCCCCGGCCCCCTCTGGCGGCGGGACGAAGTTCGTGGCGAGCAAAAAGAGCGACAAGTATCACTACCCCTCCTGCAACGCCGCCAAGAAGATCAGCCCGGCCAACCTGGTGGAGTTCAGGAGCGCCGCCGAGGCTAGGGCGGCCGGGTACGTGCCGTGCAAGATCTGCAAACCGCCCGACAGGTAGGAGGTGGACCCCGTGCGTGCGGTGATCGACCGGTTCGAGGGTGACCTGGCGGTGGTGTTGGTGGGTGACGAGGAGTACAGGCTGGACGTCCCGCGCCGCTTCCTGCCGCGCGGGGCGCGCGAGGGGGACGTCCTGGTCCTCAGGTGGGAGATCGACCGGCGGGAGACGGACGCCAGGCGTGAGAAAGTGAAGGGTTTGATCGACGAACTCCGGCGCCAGCGGTGAGCTGGGGCATGAGCGCGAGGAGGAATCTCCCGCTTCGTCGAACTCTCGCTAACGCCGGGCGTATTCGAGAACGGGAAATCTCCGCCGGTAGAGGTGGTGGCTTTGTCCGTAGATGTGGTTAGGTCTTTCGAGCAACAAGTGATTGGGGCTTTTGCTTTTACGGTTTCGGGTGGAAGAAAAGTGTCTTATCACGAGTACATGGGCCTACCTTCCCCGGACAGGTCGGGCGATGAGGCTGCTGTGGTAGACATGTTAATCTCGAGCAGGGTGCTTCACTGGCTGGGTTACGAGTCCGGGCTGGACTTCACGTACAACGATGCCCGGGGGAGAATAGGACGTGATCGTCCTGATTTTGCAGTGCACTGTGGCGGGTCGACTGTGTTTGTTTGGGAAGACAAGGGCACCTGTGAAGAATTCGGCACTGGTGATCTGTCCCAGCTTGAGCGCTACACCGCTGGCACAGCGGGATATGCGGTGTGGTGCAATGGCCGCAAGCTGCTGCTTTTGCGGTTCCATCCGCGGCAGGATTTCCAGGTGCTCGTCAGTGTTGACTTGCTTGCTGCTTTCGATCCGGATCACCCGTCAGTTATCGAGCAAGAGAACCTAGTTCTTTTCCACCGGCTGCTAAGCAAGGAAAGATTCACCTCTCTTGGCCAGATTCTTGTTGAGATCTGTGTTCCTGAAACAGACTGGCGTCCTGTGCCGCTCGACTCTCCCGCGGCGCTGGCCGAGTTCATCAACGGCAGTCGGGCAATCCTTCGGGACCTGCAGTTGGCTGCCCGTGCTTGTGTTGTTCGGGCTCTGGAAGAAACGGATAGGCGGAAGCGGTGTGTTGAAGAATTACGGTCGCTCCTTGCGCGGGCAAACCAGGCTTTTCTGGA
>JACIYH010000096.1:7107-8556 GCA_014360055.1 Bacillota bacterium
GAGTTGGCGTGGTTGGAGGCTCACCTGGGCGAGTGGGATAGGGGCCGCCTGGACAGTTTGAGGCCGGATTTCCGGGGAGCGGTTTCCCGCACGCATTATGAGGTGTGGCGCAAGCGGGTCGAAGGCGTGGACGTCGCCTATCGAAATTCGCTGGTGGAGGAGTCATACCACCTGCGGGTTAGCGAGTGCTATCGGATATGGAAATCGCGGCAGCCCGATCCTGACCGGGCCACAGAGGACGGTTTTGCGGAGCAGGTAGCCTATGTGTTTTTCCTGCGGTTGATGCTGGCTCGCATCCTTGAGGACAAGAGGATCCTTCCCAGCCGTATCGTGTCGGACGGGGGGCTCGAAGCATGGCGCCGGATGGTACAGGAGCAATTTGGAGCTCCATCAGGAGATGTCCACGGGGCGTCGCTGATAGCGATGCTTTTCCGCCAGGTATCGGCATATTACCGTCACTTCTTCCAACAACCTGTATTTGACTGGTATTTGCCGGATGACTACCTGTTGGTGCTGGCGTTGCGGCACCTCAACCGCTACGAGTTTTCGCGCATCACGACCGATATTTTTGGCTTCACGTACGAGCAGTACATTGATCGGGCCAAGCGCAACGAGAAAGGACACTTCCTGACCCGCCCTGAGCTGGTGGATTTTGTCCTTGATCTGGCGGGGTATTCGGGGCGGGACATTATTGGCCGCAAGCTCCTGGACCCGGCGTGTGGAAGCGGCTCCTTCCTGGTTCACGCGGCACGGCGCCTCCGCGCCGCCTTGTCCGAGGCGGTTGCTTCGAGGCACGGTATCACGGTTGACCAAGTCTCTGCTCATCCTGAGGCCAGGATACAGCTTGCCGCCCGGTTCGTGGAGGGGGTTCAGGATCTCTTGTATGGCATGGAAATCGACCCGTTTGCCTGTTACCTGGCGGAACTTAACCTGTTCGTTCAGGTACTTGATGACCTTCACTACCTGGCGCAGCACGGACGGCCGTACAGCGTCGAGCGGTTTGGGATCTACTGCACGGACAGCCTCGATCTTCCAGCCCACATTCTCCTCGGAGATGGCAGGCAGAATGCTTTCGATGCAATTGTGAACGGTCAACTGGTCGCCCAGGTGGACGAGGCGTACCCGGTAAAGGCCAGGTTGGGCCCGCACGCGTCTGGCTTCATGTACGTGGTGTCCAATCCTCCGTACATCACCAGCAAGCGTCAGGAGTTGCAGCACCGCTTCCAGGATATCCCCTTTTACCGGCCGGTCCTGTCGGGCGACCCAAACACGTATCTGGCTTTCATCCGGCTCGGTCAGTATTACGTGGCATCCGGTGGAAGGCTGGCTTTCGTGGTGCCGCTCAGCCTTTTGGGGGATGAATCCGCCGCTGCGGCCCGGCGGTGTCTGTCCGCCGGTGAGTGGCGCCTGCGGTCAGTGGCACGTTTCTACACGGCCCTGGTCCTTTTC
>JACIYH010000097.1 GCA_014360055.1 Bacillota bacterium
TCGACCCGCAATCACTTGGGCTCAGGTGGATAGGGAGCCCCTAGAAAAGATCAAAGCTCTCCTGCGGACTGATTACCCAATAAGAAACCGTTCCCCGAGGCCGAAGTCCCCGCAACCATCGCACCTCCTCATAGTATGGAGTCCGAGACTCTGGGCTTCGGCGCAGCGATGGGGGATTCCGCCCCGCAAATCCAAGTGCGTGGAGTTTCCTGCGGTGCCCTCGCAATACCTTGCTGATTTCCTCCGCGGCGTTGTGGAAGGTGACGGCTGCATCAAGAAGTCCTTCTACGAGAGAAGAAAAGGATACACAAATCCACGGGTAGAAGTGGTTGGTGGTTCTCAGGCATTTATGAGTGGGCTTAGGGATGTGGTAGAACGCGAGTGGGGTGCGCGAGGGCATTTAGTACATGCAACTCTACATGGTAGCAAGTACTGGAGAACGGAGTGGTGGGGTATAGAAGCCCTGCGTTTTTTGGCTAATCTCTATGTTAATGCGCCACCTTCGCGCTACTGGAGTGTAAAACGTCAGCAAGCCTTGGAAGTCCTGAACACCCCGTTCAAGGATGATGCCCGGGAATTGATCCGACGGGCTATCCTAGATGCTTTTACGCGGAGCATGTTGTTAACGCATGAGTCGCGGTTGGTTTTCTGCTGAGGGGACTAAGATGAAGCAGGAGCACTTTGCGCCTATTGATACGTGGGAGGAGCAGTGCTGCGAGATTGACGGTGCGAGGCCTGCCGAGGCCCACCACATTCGCACCCGTGGCGCGGGCGGGAGCGACGATCCCGAGAACGTGATGTGGCTGTGCAGGCGGCACCACCGGGAGATCCACAGCATGGGTCGGGATGCGTTCTTTACGCAGTACCTGGGCCGGCTGCGCGGGGAACGTATTCGGTACTGGTGGCGGCTACGGCGGGGTGAAGCCGAATGAGCGCAAACGTTTTCGCCCCCGCCATCGAATCGCTGGAGGAATTGCTGGCGCGGTGCATCGACCTGCTGCAGACGCAGGAGGAGGCGAGGTGGGAACTCGGTGATCTTCTCCTGCTGGGCCGCCAGCGGTTTGGGGGACGTGGCTATGCCCGCACCGTCGCAGGGCAGTTGGGGTGCAGCACTCGGTACATCGAGCAGCTTATGCGCACCGCAAACGTTTTCGCCCCCGAGGAGCGGGTTGCGGATCTCTCCTGGAGCCATCACCAGATCGCGGCGCAGACGAAGGAGCCCGACTACTGGCTGGCGCAGGCGGTGGACAATCAGTGGTCCACCCGCCAGCTACGCGATGCCATCCGCGCAGCCCAGGAGCGCGGTCCCGACCGCCACGATGCGGCGAGGGAGGCGGACGTGCTGATCCGCCGAGTGGAGGAGTACGTCAAGCGGTGGGGACGCGATGGCGAGGCGGGCCTGCGGGAGTTGTGGCTGCGGGTGACGGACGTGCTGGACAGGTGGCAAAAAGAAGACGCCCGCCAGGAGGCGGGCTAGCTGCGGAGAGCGGGCCAGGCGTTACGGCTGGGTTCGCTCAACGGTAAGCTGATGCGCCAGGTAGTGCTCCAGGGCATCGCATAGCAGTTGCGTCCGGGTGATCCCGAGCCGCTTGGCCGTCTCGTCGAGCCGGGCCGCGAGGTCAGGCGGTAGCTCGACGTTCAGCCGTCGGATGATGCGTTGGGAGCGCGGGCGGGGCACTAGCTCACCCCCTTCTCAGCGGTGACCACCAGGAAGTAGGCCGCCAGTTCGTCCACGCTGACGGGGGTCGGCTCCTCGCCGGCCGCCTGCATGTCCGCCAGCACGTTTTCTGCGACCCGGTGCGCGTCCTCGCCCGGCTGAAGCGTGCCCCAGCCGTGTGGGTCGAGGTACTGCTCGATGTAGCCCCGCACGCTGTCGCAGCCCGCCTCGCGCACGTATTCGGGCCGTCTCCGCAGGATTGCCTGGGCCTCCTCCAATGTCATCGAGATCATCCTCCCTCCCGCCACCCCGTTCCGGGGCCGGGCGGGCGATCACACGCACGCAGAGCACAGCTTCTCCCCGCAGCGCGGGCAGAAGCAGCACCATCCCGCCTCATCGTCGTCTTTGTGCCGGGCTTGTAGCTCCTCCGGCAATTCGTACAACCACGCGGCTGCTTCGTCGCACTCAGGGCAGCGGCAACGCAATTGACATTCCAGCGGCACGGCAATTCCTCCCTTCACTCCCCTGCCGCAATTGGCGGCCTCCGGGGTATGTAGGGTGAGCGCGCTAGGCGCTCACGGGGACACGCCACAGCCGCCTCCACCCGCTCTCGGTGAGCACGGCGTTGCTCACCGGCTCGGCACCGGCGGGTGGCTCCTCGACGACCTGGCAGTAGGGGTGGCCGTGGTGGCTGTCTGCGGAGCAGCAGTCAGCCACCTCGATGTACTCGTACCCCGGCTGGGGCTCAAAGCCCCAGGGGTACTCGCGGACCTCGTTTGCGCTCAGTTTCCGCATTTTGTTTACCTCCTTGTGCCCGCCCTGCTCATCAGGCCCCCGGCGGCGGGCTGGTGTTGGGGGCGACCGGGGCGGCTAGGCCCCGGTTTCGCGGAGCACCACGTATGGAATGCGGCGTGCTTCGCAGAACTCGGTGATTGCGCGCCCCCACCTGCCAGCCAGGGCGCAGTCGCTGTTGCGGTATGCGGTGGGGCGGAAAAGCACGCGTGCCACCTTGTAGGTGTGGCGGTCTTCGAGTAGGGCTTCGGCCTGGTCAAGGCTGGGGTGATTCTCGGGCCGACGAATCCAGCGCAGGTCATCAGCCACGTCGATCTCGACGATGGCGGCGGCCTCGGCAGGGGAAGTGGCGCAGGGATCGACCACGCCCGTGGCCTGGGCGTTGGCATACCGCCACGCGCGCTCTGGTGTGTCGGTGACATCGAGGCCCGCCCAGCCCAACTTGTGCTCGACAAGTACGGGGAGGAGTCGGGCGATGTTCCACATCGCACCTCCGTGGTAGACCAACACGTCCATCACCTCCGCCCCGTCTGGCCGGGGCCACGCCGTTTCCGCCCAGGTGGGCGGTATGTACGCGGGCTCAGGAGAGAGCCCGCTTTGCCGCTTCTATGGCGGCGCGCAAATTCGTGCGGCATTCGCTGAGGCAGAAGTTGCAAAAGAGGTCGTCGGCTACCGACTGCGCGGCCTCCAGCAGCTGCTGGAGCGCGGCGCGCAGGGCACTGATTTCGTCGACAAGGTCGTTTGCCGTGGCGACCAGGTGGCGCTCGGTGTCGCTCAGCACGGTTGTCTCCTCCCCTGCCCCGCCACCTTAGCGTGGCTGCGGGCTATGTACGCGGGCGGTTAGGACGCCCGCATGTCGGCAGCGACCCGCCGCAGGAGCATGGTGACAAAGCGGCGGACGGGCGGCTGATTACGCAGGTCGCTACGGAGATTGACGGCGAGCAGGTGGTACGTCATCGCGGTAATCACCTCCTTGGAGCCTTCCTGCGCCCCATCCCGCCGCCCGAGCGAACCCAGGCGGCGGTGTGCGGAGCAGGCTAGGCCCGCAGGGTGTTCAGCACTTGGCGGACCCACTCGCTCTCGCGCTCCCGCCCCTGCCAGCACGGCAGGTGGTAGTAGCGAGCGCGGCGGCGGTCACGGTGGACGTGGTACTCGTCAAGGGCGAGGTTGACGGTCTGCTTGCAGATCGGGCAGGTGTGGAGTTTGGTGCGGGCCATCGCTATTCCTCCCTTCCGGGGCCTCCCTGCGCCCCATCCCGCCGCCCGACGTGGGCCGGGCGGCGGTGTGCGGAGCAGGCTAGGCGGCGATCCAGGTTACGCCGACCGACCAGCCTGCTGGAGGACGGATACGGGTTGCGGCGGCACGGGCGGCCTCCTCGCTGGTGTACGGGCCGAGGTATCGGTAGCACTCGCCCCGGCAGAAGTAGACGTACCATGTGCGCATCGGGATCACCTCCGTGGGTTTCTGGTGGTAGTATACGACACGCGCGCACAGATTCCTCCTGGTTTGGGCGGGGCGGCGAAAATTTAACATTGCGTTCGGTTTGTTCGCATGAAAGGGGGTGGCGGTGTGTCTGAGGAACGTGGGAATAGGGCTGAAAAAGGAGTGCTGCGAGACGAACGTGGGCGTTGGCTGCCTGGCACAGCGCCGCCTTCCAATGGGCGTCCGAAGGCCGAGGTGCACGTCCGGGAACTGGCTCGCCGGTACACCGAAGACGCCATCCGCGTCCTGGTGGAGATCGCGCTCACCGGAAAGAAGGAGTCCGCCCGCGCTCAGGCCGCCGAGGCCTTGCTCGACCGCGCCTGGGGGCGTCCGAGCCAGGCCGTGGAGTTGTCGGGCGATGCCGGGCTGCGGATCATCATCTCCGAGCGTGTGGCGGCGGCGCTGGCGGTCGGTGCGGGCGCGAGGGTGGCCGCAGCGGTGCCTGGGGCGGCGGTGGCGGGCGAACTGCCGGCGGGGGAGGGCGAGTAGAACGCCCGTGCTGCCACGAAAAGGCCCCCAGGAGCGCACGAAGGAGGGGGACGCGGGTGGTAATATCCCCCCTGCCAAAATCGGGCCTCCACGTGGCAGGTGGAGCATCAAATGCTACGGCGGCAAGAGTTATCAGGGGCAGATGGGGTGGCGGGAAGGCGACCCATGCAGAATCTGTGCATAGCGGTGCATAAGTCGCATAGAAAGCGGGCTTGGACGCATAGGCGGTGTATAAAGTCGTGCGTGCGGACGTGATGGAGGTGGCTGGCGGCGGTGCGCTCAGGCGGCTGTGTGATCCCCGCCCCCAGCCCGGTGACGTGCGGCAGCTGGCCGGCCCGGTCGCGGGCGTGCCCGGGTGCGGCGGCGGACGGATGTGCGACAGACCGGGGAGGGGGTAGGACGGGGTATGCCGAGACGCGGGGGCGGGCGTTGCTGGATACCCCCCCCCTCGCGATTTTCCCGTCCCTGCTCGCAGCCATAAAATGGAGGTTATGCCATGCTTAGTCTCGATTCGGTGAAGGTTGGCCCGAAGGTATTCCGTGTTGAGCGGCCGGAGAACATCGTTGATGGTGGCGACAGCCTGTGGGGCCAGTGTGATCATTCCAAGTGCGTGATCAAGGTGGCTGGCAGGCTTGCGGACGATCAGGCGGCGGTGACGTTGCTGCACGAAGTGATTCACGCGCTGGACGTGTAGTGTGACCTGGGGCTGAAGGAGTCGCAGGTCAGGAGGCTTGCGTACGGGCTGATGGCGTTCCTGGTGGACAACGGGTTGCTTCGCTAGGGGGGCATTCGGAATGGCGAAGAAGGCGCGCAACTTCAAGTCTGAGGCTGCTTGTGCCGTCTCACGGTGTTGTGACCAAGTCGTCTCGGATTGAGATGACTGTTTCGGGAAGCGAAAGAGGCTGCCCAGGGAGAGGGACAGCCGCCAGGTAAGGTTTTCAGTTGCCGTTTAGGTCCTGGATCACGCGTAATACCAGCTTTTGGTCTACGAGTTCCTTCTGCTCGATGAAAGCGGCGAGCAGCGAGTTGGCGCACACGTGGTTGACCCGCCTGGGGATGCCGCGGGCGTACTGAAATATTTCCTCGATGGCCTCCGGTGTGAAGAGGGGCGAGGTGCGCCCCGCCACCTTGAGGTGGTGGGCGATGTACTCCCTGGTTTCGGGGGCGGTGAGGCCGCGCATGTGGTACCGCACCGTGAGCCGCTGGGTGATGTGGTCGTAGCAGGATAGCCGGAGCCTGTCCCGCAGGGGTGTCTGGCCCACGAGGAGGAGCGCCATGGGGCAGGCGCTGTCCATGTCGAAGTTGGTGAGCAGCCTGAGCTCCTGCAGGGTGGCCTCCGGCAACAGGTGGGCGTCGTCGATGACCACCACTGCTGTCTGCCCCTGTTCGAACACCGACCACAGGGTTTGGGCGAGCTGGTTTACGGTGTCCGACTTGTGGTAGTGGGGCTCAACCCCCAGGGCCAGCAGGAGTTGGCGGTACAGCCCGCGGGCGGGAAGCAGGGGATTGGGCAGGTAGAGCCAGCGCGACCTCAGGGGGTCCAGGGCGGCGCGCAGTGCCCGCAGGCAGGTGGACTTGCCCGAGCCCACGTCCCCGGTGAGAAGCGCCAGGCCGCGCTGCATGACGGCCCAGTTCAGCCGGGCGAGCGCCTCCAGGTGGTCCTGGGAGGAGAAGAGTGCCTCCGGGGGCAGGTCGCGCCCGAAGGGGGTGCGGGTGAACCCGAAGAAGGTCTCGTACATCCTGGTCACCTCCGTGCCCGTCTCCTGATCTCCTCGAGGTAGGTCGAGATGTGCCGCCCGGTGCCCAGGTCGCGGCAGGCGCGCTCCAGGGCCTCGCGGCAGAGCCGGATGTCCAGGGGGCCGTATGTGCCCCAGAACTCGCGGGCCTCTCCGGTTTCGGCCTCGGTGAGGTCGCGGCCCAGGCCCAGGTGCAGGAGGGCGAGGAACGGGGCCACTGCCCCTGTGGCCCCGGGAAGCGGAGTTTTGGGAAGGTCGGAAAAGCGCAGGCGCTGGACCTCCTCGGCCAGCCGGCGGTCGTGCTGTGCGCGCAGGAGCCTGAGGTAGCTCATGCTGAGCCCGGTGGGCGCTGGGGCGCTCTCCGTGCTGCGCAGGGAGGTCTTGTTGAGGCAGGATGGCGTCGCCACCTGGTAGAAGCGGCCCTGGACCCACACCTCGACCCGGGTGAGGTCGAAGGGGTCGTAGCGCACCTCGACTTTCTTCTCGCGCAGTTCGGGGTCTACCAGGTAGCGGTTGCCGCCCACGGAGATGGTGGCGGTCTTCCTCACGGTGCGGGTCTCCCGGGTGAGGAAGAGGTTGGCCAGGGCCACGGGGTCGGGCAGCCGTGGCGGCTTGCGGAAGTAGCGGTCCCGGGGAGGCTCGCCGGTCTCCGAGTGAGGCCTGCGGTGGTAGTCCTCCTCCAGCCAGGCCAGGAGGTACCCGGTGGCCTCCTCCGGGGTCTTCACCTCGCCCCGGCTCGCCAGCAGGCGCAGTTCCGGGTACACCTCGTTCTGGATGGTCTGGTTGATGCGTTCCACCTTGCCGCGGGCGGCGGGGTTCTTCCTGCCGCCCAGGATGACCCGGATGCCCAGGGCGGCGCAGGCAGCGCGGAAGTGGCGGGAGACGTGGATCTTGGCCCGGTCCACGTAGATGGCCCCCGGGATGCCCGCCTTGGCCAGGGCCTGGCGCACGCAGTGCTCCAGGCGGGGCAGCTTCTGGTCCGGGTAGAACTGGGCGTGGGGCAGGTAGCGGCTGTGGTCGTCGATGACGAGGAACAGCTCGGTCTTTTGCCACTTCCCCGGCCGCCGGGGGTCGGGGAGCATGATGCCTGGGGTCTGGTCGATCTGCCACAGTTCCCCGGGTTCCTCCCGCTCGAAGCGCTGGTATGCCCGCGGCGATCCCGGCTGCCTGCGGGTGAGTCCCAGGGCGCGCAGGTGCCGGTGCAGGGTGGCCCGGGAGATGGACCCCTTGGCCGCCTCCCCGGACGCCTCCAGCATGCGGATGACCTGGGGCACCGAGCGGGCGGCGAGTTCCCGCTTGAGCTGGGCTGCCCGCTCGATGAGGGCGGGGTCGAGCGCCCGCGGCCTGCCCCGGTCCTCCCGGGGCTTGGGCTTTAAGGCCTCGAAGCCACCCTTGCGGTAGCGGGCAAGCCAGGACTTGAGCGTGGAGACCGAAAGCCGCACCTTCTCCCCGCCGGGTGCCTCCCACTCCTGGCCGGCCAGGCGTTCTAAGATGCGGGCCTGCTCGCCCCGGGGGAGCTTCCTCTGGAGGAGCTCCGCGATGCAGCCGTAGCGGAACAACGCCACCTCCACCCTGCGTTCCTCACCGTCCATGCCCCGGTACCCTCCCGGCCCGGAGCCTACCACCGGGGGTGCAGAACCGAAAACGTCAGGTTGTGGGGGACACGCGGTAGGCAGTCCCTCCCGTCCTCTGGCAGCAGATCCGCTTCAACCCAGGCGCCTGGTTCCACGGCAGACTGGCGCTGGGTTAAGAGGCAGAGTTTGGGTAGAAGGCGGGCGGGATTTCCCCTCCTGTTCGGGGTCGGGCTACAGCCAGACGGGGGCCTCACCCTGCGGCGTGCCGTTGGCCGCCGCCGCGGTGCTCAGGTGGACGTTGCACCAGGCCAGGCGTCTTGAGGCGGGGAAGTCCAGGTCGGGGTCCAGGCGCCGGCAGGCCAGGAAGAAGGCACCGATTGCGGCGTCAAGGAGCCTCAGGCTGTCGCCGCCGAAGGGCCGCAGCAGGGTGTCCAGGTCCAGCTCGGGGTCAAGCCTCCTGGCGTCGCGGGAGAGTATGGCGACGGCCCTCTCGGCCACCTTGCCAATGCGGTGGATCCAGCGCTGCAGGGTGCGGAGCGACACCTGCCCCATGGCGTCGGCCAGCCGGTACCAGGAGTAGCCCTTGAGGCGGAGGCGGAAGGCCCTGT
>JACIYH010000098.1 GCA_014360055.1 Bacillota bacterium
GACGAAGCGGTCGCCGCGGGCCGCCACCAAATCCTCTTCCAGGCGGAAACGCACCAGGGCATCTCCGGCCGGCGCAAGCTCGTCACGGTCCAGGAGCACCACCCGGGCGGAAGACTCGGCGGTGCCCAGGTGGAAGTGCACTCTGGTACCCGAGCGGAGAGGGGGTGCCCCCGGAAGCAACTCCAGCCGCGCCGCGAGGCGGGTGGTGGAGGAGTACACGCCGGGAGTGCACACCACCTGCCCGCGCCGCACCTGCCGGTGCTCCACACCGGCCAGGTTCAGGGCCACCCGCTGCCCGGCCGCCGCCTCCTCCACCCGCTCCCCGTGTACCTGCACCTGCCGTACCCTCGCCTGGCGGCCATCCGGCAGCACGTCTACCGTGTCCCCCACCCGAACCGTCCCGCTCACCAGCGTGCCCGTCACCACGGTGCCGAACCCCGGCGCCGTGAACACGCGATCCACGGGAAGGCGTACGGGGCCGCCGGGGTCCCGTCCCGGTACCCGGTCGAGCAGCCGGTCCAGTTCCCCAAGCAGCACATCCAGCCCCTGCCCCGTCACGCTGGACACCCCGATCACGGGGGCGTCCGCCAGGAAGGTGCCCGCCAGATAGCGCCGCACCTCTTCAGTCACCAGTTCCAGCCATTCGCGATCCACCAGATCCACCTTGGTGAGGGCTACCACCCCGTGGCGCACGCCCAGCAGGGAAAGCACCTCCACGTGCTCCCTTGTCTGGGGCATGATACCTTCGTCGGCCGCCACCACCAGGATGACCGCGTCCATGCCCGCGGCCCCCGCCACCATGTGATGGACAAAACGCTCGTGGCCGGGTACGTCCACCACCCCCGCCCGGCGGCCGGAGGGCAGGCGCAGGGGGGCAAACCCCAATTCGATGGAGATGCCCCGCGCCTTCTCCTCCGGGAGGCGGTCGGTGTCCACCCCCGTGAGCGCCCGGATCAGCGCTGTCTTGCCGTGGTCGACGTGCCCTGCCGTGCCGATTACGGCCTGTCCGCGTTCCGCCAACAGTAACCCCCCGATCCCGCCCCGGCCGTGGCTACCCCCGATCCTCGCCCGGCCACCTGCTCCGCCGACGACGCCCCGACCACAACTACCCCGTGGCGGTGCGACACCCACGGTCAGCGGAAGAACAGGGCGCCCGTCGCCAGCGCCCCCACGATGACCAGCGCCGGATGGACGTGGGCAAACTGGATTAGGCCAAGGCTCACCAGGGCCACGGCCACCCCTTTCCAGCTGGTGAAGGAGGATGGCACCATGTCCCACACCAGGAGCAGGAGCAGCACCACCACCACCGGCTTCACCGCCCTGATCATGCCCTGCACCCATGGCACCGCCCGGAACATACCCAGAAGGTGATACAGCACCAGCATGGCCGCCAGGGACGGCAGCACCAGGCCGGCCAGGGCCGCCACCACGCCCAGCGGCCCACCCACCTTGTAGCCGATGTAGCCGGCCATCTTGGTGGCGATCGGTCCGGGCAGGGCATTGCCCATCGCCAGTACGTCTGCGAATTCTTCCGTGGTCATCCAGCGGTAGTTGTCCACCGCCTCGATTTCCACCAGCGGGATAGACGAAGGACCCCCTCCGTACCCGAGGATGCCCACGCGCGCGAAGGCCAAAAACAACTGCCACCACACCATGCTGCCCACCGTCCTTCGAACATCATGCTGCGTCGCCTGCTCCTCCACCAGTGCGTCCGCCCCTCCGGCCCGTGCCGCACGGTGGCCCGCCGTACCGCCCTCGCCTGCAGGGCGGCCCATCCTGCGGTCTTCGCCGCCCGCCAGTCCACCCCCTGCTGCCGGAGTGCGCCGCCCCCCGGTCTCCGGAGAGCCGTGCGCCCGGGCCACGAGTTCGCCATCCTCCGGGGGGTGTGCGGTGGCACCGGCTGCCTGCGAGGCGCAGGAGCCACCGGTGGCGCCGGCGAATCACACCGGAGTCAAGCTGCGGTACCCGGAAGGAGTGATCCCGCTTGCCCCGCCTGCCCAAACACCACCGACCGGGCCCGGCCGAGTACGCCTTCACCGTGGCGACCGTGGCACTGGTGGGGTACGCCATGGGCGTGGCCCGCCCCACCACCCTGCTCTACCTGTCCGGTGCCCTGCTCCTGGCCAGCCTGGCGACCCTGTTACCGCAGGTACGGCCGTTCCGCGGGGTGGCCACCGCCCTGCTGGGGCTGTGCCTGGGCCTCTACCTGGCGGGGCTGACCACGCCCGAGGTGCTGCCCGCTGCCGTCGCCAGCGCCCGCCCCGAAATCGCCAACGCCGCCTTCAAGGCGGTCTGGGTGATGACCTCGGTGCTGGTTGCCCTGATCGCGGGCTGGAACCTGCGTGACCTGGGCGCGGCCTGGGGCCGCATCTCTCCGGCATGGTGGGGCCAGGGCATGGCCGTGGCGGCGGCCGTGCTCATCTACTACCGCTACCTGTACCGCCCGCCCGGCCCCCTGGTGACCAACCTCCCCTCTTACTGGCCCTATGCGGTGGGCATCTGCGTTTTCTTCGGGATATCCAACGGCCTGGCCGAGGAATACCTCTTCCGGCGCCTGGCCCAGGTTCATCTGGTCCGCTACCTGGGCCCGACCTGGGGCCTGCTCGCCCAGGCGCTGCTGTACGGCCTCATCCACGTAGGCCCGGCCTCCCGCCCGAACGGCCCGGCCGGTGCGCTGGTCATGGCTGGCCTGGGATGGTTCCTCGGTAAGGGAACCTACAGTACCAGGGGACTTGCTCTGGCGGTCATCGTACATGCCGTAATAGACACGTTCATCTTCTGGTGGAGCTGAGGGGCCGGGCGGCTCGCCCGCCCGCGCCACCCGGGAGCAAGTTGCCGGGCGAGTTCAGCCCCCTAGCAGGGCCCTGATGGTAGCCGCCACGGGGTGAGGTTCCCCTGGGTCGGCCACCAGGTCGGCGGCCGCCTTGACCGAGTCACTCGCCCAGGGCATGGCTACCCCCGTACCTGCCCAGCGTAGCATGCCTTCGTCCAGGGGGCTGTCACCCATGGCCACCACTTCCTCCCGGGAGATACCGGCCCGGGCGCACAGCCGGGCCAGGGCCAGCCCCTTCTCCGCCGGCTGCGGGAGAACCTTCAGGTAGCAGAGGTCGCCTGAGCGCAGGGGCACCAGGCGGGCGTCGCGCCCCGAAAAATCCTCCAGCACCGCCGCCACCGTTTCTTCGCCGAAGATGTCGAACTGCGGGACCGCCACCGGCCCCCTCCGTCTCAAGTCCCGGTACGCGTCCGGGACGGAGGGAACCACATGTACCCCGGGAGGCGGAGCGAGGGGGGTGCGCCCCGGCAACGTGAGCCACACCCGCGTGTACAGTTCGTCATCCATGTATAGAGCGTAGAGGGCAGATATCCCGTCCAGGAAGTCAAGCAGGTCTTCCACCAGTTGCACGGGCAACTGGTACGCCTCCTGCACACGTTCGCTGACCGGGTCGACCACTTTGGCCCCGCAGTAACAGATCACGGGAAGGGTGGGCCTCACCTGGGCCACATAATCCCTCGCCGAAAGCCATCTCCGGCCCGTGACGATGGTAATCCCGACCCCCCGTTCCCTGGCCTCTTCGAGGGCGGCCAGGTTCTCCGGGCTGATCGATCCATCCCTTCCCAGTAGAGTGTCGTCCAGATCGAGAGCGAGCAACCGTATCAAGCGCAGACCCCCTCGCCATCCCGGCCCGACCCCCCGGGGGGCTCCGGCCAGGGGTGCCGGCAGGACGGCTCGCGGTTGGGCCCGGAGCGGGCAGGCCCTTGGATCTTCGGACGGTAGTGCGCACCAACCCGCGAGCCGCATAGACTGAAATAGGCCGCATTATGTAGACCGTCCCCGCTCGGCAGGGATGAGCATCCCCGGGGACGCGCACACCCCGTGGCCCAGTACCATCGCAGGAGGGGAGGTAATGCCGTGGAACACAAGGAGTTAAACTGGTGGACGTGGTGGTGGATAATCATCATCGCCGTGGTTATACTGCTCTTCTTCTTCTTCTTCAAGCTCAACGACAATGCATGAACCGCACGAGGCTGTCCAGTAAAGGTTGGGGCCAGGACCCTGGAAAACGCCCGGGGTCCTGTCTCTTTGTGGACCCCGGCCTCCCGCATGCGATGGCGTAGCAGTTCCCGGCGTGCTGCCATCATAAGCCCTAAAAATCTGGTCGGAGCGGCCGGACTTGAACCGGCGACCTCGTGGTCCCGAACCACGCGCCCTACCAAGCTGGGCCACGCCCCGACCTTCCGATCTATGCTCATTATACGGTGCAAAGACCGCCGCGTCAAATTCGCACGGCGTAAGCAGGCAAGCAGTACAAGCAGCGCTCGCCGCGACGGCCCCCGGGTTACACGCCCTGCTTCTTCGTCAGCACCAGATCGTATCCCTGCCGGTCGACCAGGACGGTGTCGCCGGGGCGGAACCGGCCCTCCAGAATGGCGCTGGCCACCCGGTTGGCTACCTGGCGCTCGATGGTGCGGCGCAGGGGGCGGGCCCCGAAGACGGGGTCGAAGCCCTCTTCCGCCAGGAGGTCGCGGGCACCCTCGCTCACCTCCAGGCGCAGGTCCTGCTCCTTGAGGCGAAGGGCCAGGCGCTCCAGCTGCAGGTCCACGATGCGGCGGATCTGCGCGGGCCCCAGGCTGTTGAAGATGATGATCTCGTCGAGGCGGTTGAGGAACTCGGGCCGGAAGTGGCCCCGCACCGCCTCCATCACCCGCCGGCGCATCTCGGCGTCGTCGCGGCCGCCCAGTTCCTGGATCCAGGTGGAACCCAGGTTGGAGGTCATGATCACCACCGTATTGCGGAAGTCCACGGTGCGACCGTGGCCGTCGGTGAGGCGGCCGTCGTCCAGGAGTTGCAGGAGCAGGTTGAAGACCTCGGGGTGCGCCTTCTCCGCCTCGTCGAACAGGATGATGGAGTACGGGCGGCGCCGCACCGCCTCCGTAAGTTGGCCCCCCTCTTCGTACCCCACGTAGCCGGGCGGGGCACCGATGAGCCGCGAGACGGTGTGGCGCTCCTGGTACTCGGACATGTCGATGCGGGTGAGGGCGCGCTCGTCGTCGAACAGGAACTCGGCCAGGGCGCGGGCCAGTTCCGTCTTGCCCACCCCGGTGGGCCCCAGGAACAGGAAGGAGCCCAGGGGACGGTTGGGGTCCGCCAGTCCCGCCCGGGCGCGGCGGATGACGTCGGAGACGGCGCGCACCGCCTCGTCCTGCCCCACCACCCGCTGGCGCAGGCGCTCCTCCATGCGCACCAGTTTCTGCATCTCGCCCTCCAGCAGGCGGGTGACGGGGATGCCGGTCCAGCGGGCCACCACCTGGGCGATGTCCTCTTCGTCCACCTCTTCTTTGAGCAGGCGCTGGCCGGGGGGAATGGCCTCCAGTTCCCGGTTGGCCTGCTCCAGTTCCTTCTGCAGGGAGAGGCGCACGCCGTAACGCAGCTCGGCCGCCCGGCCCAGGTCGCCCCGCCGCTCGGCCTGCTCCTCCTCGATGCGGGTCTGCTCGATCTTCTCCTTCAGTTCCCGTACGCGACCGATGAGCTGCTTCTCCCGTTCCCACCGGGTCCGGGCCTCTGCGATGCGAGCGCGCAGGGACTCCAGCTCGCTCTGCACCTGGTGCAGGCGTTCCCGCGCCGCGGGTTCCTCTTCCCGGGAGAGGGCCTGGGCCTCGATCTCCAACTGGCGCGCGCGCCGCTCCAGGGAATCGATGGCCGCAGGCAGGCTGTCGATCTCGGTACGCAGGCGGGCCGCCGCCTCGTCCACCAGGTCGATGGCCTTGTCGGGCAGGAAGCGATCGGAGATATAGCGGGCGGACATGGTGGCCGCCGCCACCAGGGCCGAATCGCGGATGCGCACGCCGTGGTGGACTTCATACTTCTCCTTCAGCCCCCGCAGGATGCCAATGGTATCCTCCACCGAGGGCTCACCCACGTAGATGGGCTGGAAGCGCCGCTCCAGGGCGGCGTCCTTCTCGATGTGCTTGCGGTACTCATCCAGGGTGGTGGCGCCCACGCAGCGCAGTTCGCCCCGGGCCAGGGCCGGCTTGAGCAGGTTGGAGGCGTCCACCGCTCCCTCCGCCGCGCCCGCCCCCACCAGCGTGTGCAATTCGTCGATGAACAGGATGATGCGCCCCTCGGCGGCCTCGATCTCCTTGAGCAGGGCCTTCATGCGGTCCTCAAACTCGCCCCGGTACTTGGTGCCCGCCACCAGGGCCCCCAGGTCCAGGGCCAGCACCCGCTTGTCCTTCAGGCTCTCGGGGACGTCCCCGTTGGCCACCCGCTGGGCCAGGCCCTCGGCGATGGCGGTCTTGCCCACGCCGGGCTCGCCGATGAGGACGGGGTTATTCTTGGTGCGCCGCGAGAGCACCTGGATAACACGGCGGATTTCCTCGTCGCGGCCGATGACGGGATCCAGCTTGCCGCGCCGGGCCAGTCCGGTGAGGTCCCGGCAGTAGCGCTCCAGCACGCGGTACTTGCCCTCGGGCTCGGGATCGGTCACCCGCTGGGTACCGCGCACCCCGGCCAGCGCCTTCATCACCACCTCTTCGCTCAGCCCCGCCGCCCGCAGGGCACGGCCGGCGGCACCGCCGTCGTCGAGCAACCCGAGCAGCAGGTGCTCGGTAGACACGTACTCGTCCTGCAAACGCCTGGCTGCAGCCTCAGCCCGATCCAGGGCCTGCGACAACCGCGGGGATACGTAGGCACCCGCTGCCGCACCGTAGGCCCGGGGCAGGCGCTCCAGCTCCTTTTCCATCTCGGTCGCCAGGGCGGACGGATTGGCCCCGCAGCGGGCCACCAGCGTGGGGACCAGTCCTTCCTCCTGGCGCAGCAAGGCCAACAGGAGGTCCTCCGGTTCCACCTGGCTGCGCTGGCCCGACCGGGCCAGGGCCTGGGCGGAAGCCAGGGCCTCCTGGGATTTCACCGTGAACCGTTCCGGTTGCATCACCAGTTTCTCCTTTCGCAGTGAACGCCAGTCCCCGCCGGATCGCCGTGGCGGGGGCTCAAACCGTCAGCGGGGCCGCGCGCCGGGCGGGCATCCGTGGACGGGGCGGCGTCGCGCACCCGTCGCGTATCCCGGGGACGGCGCCGCGCAGCTCGCCGGGCACGGTATCAACGTGGCGGGGTCTCGGGGCGGAGGCGGGCCAGTTCCTGGATTAACTCCTTCTCCCGCTCGCCCAGGCGGGTGGGAAGCACCACCCTGACCCTCAGGAGCAGGTCACCCCGGCCCCCGTCCCGCCTGGGGAGCCCCAGCCCGCGCAGGCGCAGCAGAGCCCCGTTCTGGGTCTCCGGGGGCACCCTCACCTTCACCCGGCCCCGGTCGAGGGTGGAAGCCTCCACCTCCGCCCCCAGGAGGGCCTCGGTGAGGGAGACCGGCAGTTCCCGTACGAGGTCGTCCCCTTGGCGGGTGAAGACGGCATGGGGCCGGACGTGTACCCGCAGGTAGACGTCCTGGCCGTCTGCCCCACCCGGCAGCCGGAGCAACTGTCCATCGCGCACCCCGGGGGGCACCCTCACCTCCAGGCGTCGCGGACCGCCCGGCAGCACCAGTTCTACCTGTCGCCGGGTGCCCTCCGCGACTTCCTCCAGGGTGACCTCCACGGTTCCCGCTTCCCGGGCGACGCCCCCTTCCCCGGCGGCACCCCCTGCTCCGGTGGCGCCCCCACCGTTAGGGCCCACCGTGTCGCCGGCACCGGGGGGCCAGGTCCACCAGAAAGTGCGGGTGCCTGGACCCGCGTGGCTACGGCCGGACCCAGGACGTCCACCGCCAGCGCCACCTGTCCGCCCCCTCGCGCCACCCGTGGCACGGGCCAGCAGGTCTTCCAGATCCACCCCCAGGTCGGAGAAAAAGGTGCGGAAGAACTCGGAGAAGTCGCCGCCCACCGTCCCCGTGAAGGTGGGGCCGAACCCGCCCGCCTGGCGCTGCGCACGCTGCCACTGCGACCAGCGGGGCCAGTCCGCCCCCAACTGGTCGTAGCGCCGCCGCCGCTCGGGGTCGGACAGTACCGCGTAGGCCTCGTTGATCTCCTTGAACTTCTCCTCCGCCGCCCTGTCCCCCGGGTTGACGTCGGGGTGGTACTTGCGCGCCAGCCGCCGGTATGCCTTCTTTATTTCCTCGTCGCTGGCGTTACGGGAAACGCCCAGTATCTTGTAGTAGTCCTTGAACTCCACCAGGGCTCACCGCCCCATCACCCTGCGCCGACCGAGCCTCAGGCGCCGCCGGGCCGCGGCCCCTGCGGCGGGCGGCCGACCCCCACGCGGGCCGGTCGCAGCAAATCACCTCGGTACAGGTATCCCTTCTGGATCTCGTCGGGGACGGGTTCACGGTCCACTTCGCCG
>JACIYH010000099.1 GCA_014360055.1 Bacillota bacterium
CGCGCAGGGACCAGGTCACCTGGCCGGCCAGCACGGGGACGGATATGAGCATGAGGGCGGAGTTCACCAGGATCACGTCGAAGATCGCCTTGGCCGCACCCGAGGCCAGCAGGGTGGCCCGCCGCAGGGGCAGGGCGAAGAGGACCTCGAGCTGACCGGTGATCTTGTCCAGCCACACCGAGAAGCAGGCCTGCTGGCCCAGGGTCATGGAGTTGGCCACCAGCAGGCCGGGTACGACGAAGGCGGCGTAGTTCATCTCCACCGTCCCCACGCGGATGTTCCCCACCGCCCGGCCCAGGGCCGGGGCAAACAGCAGGAAGGACAGGATGGGTCCTACCAGGACGGTGAGCCGCATGGGCCATTTCAGCAAGCCTTGCAGGTCCCGGTAAAGGACGAGCCCGAACTCCCTAAGCATCGGCCTCCCTCCTTCCGAAAAGTTGCAGGTAAACTTCCTCCACGGTGGGAGCCCCCACCTCGAGCCCGGCCAGCCGGTGGCCCCACCCGTACAGGAGAGAGATCACCTGGGGCAGGCAGGCCCCGTTTCCCTGCAGCTGCAGGCGCAGGGTGACAGGCCGTTCCCCCACTACCTCCGCCCGCAACACGCCTTCCACGAAACGCACTTTCTCCGCCAGTTCGGACGCGCTCACGCCGCCTGTCCCATTCCCGGCGTCTTCCAGTACGAGGGAGGCAGCGGTCTGCCCCAACTCGTCCAGTAGAGACCTCTTGGAGCCCCGCCACACCACCACACCTTCCCTCAGGAAGCAAACCTCGTCGGCCAGCTCCTGCACCTCGTCCATGGCCTGGGTGGTGAGGAACACGGTGCATCCCCGCTCCCGGACCTCCCGTATGCTGCTCCACACCGTCCGCCGCGCCACGGGATCCAGCCCGGTGGTGGGCTCGTCCAGGAAGAGCACCTGTGCCGGCAAAGCAAGCACCCGGCACACGTCGACCCGGCGCCGCAGTCCGCCCGACAACTCGGAGGGCCGTTTGCGGGCGTGGTCGGCCAGGTCGAAGCGTTCCAGGGCCTCTCGCGTCAGGCGTTTGGCCTTCCAGGGCGAGAGGCCCCGCAATACCAGGTAGAGCCAGATATTGTCATGTACGTTGAACTGATGGCTGAGGCCCCCTCCCTGGGGGACCAGGGCTGTGTTGCGTCTCACCTGGAACGACTGGGTACGCACGTCGTACCCGCACACCCTGGCCGTCCCGCTGTGAGGACGGATTACGGTGGTGAGCATCCTCACCGTGGTGGTCTTGCCGGCACCGTTGGGCCCCAGGAGGGCAAAGATACGCCCCTCCTCTACGGCCAGGTCGAGATCCCTCACCGCCCACGTTTTGCGGTACCTCTTCCCCAACCGCTCGGTCTCCACAATGGCCACTCCCCTACCCCCTTCCGCGCACCGCCTTCCCGACACTCACGCCCGATCCCCGCCACGTTGCCACGCGCCAGGTCCGCAACACTTGAGCCGCACTGGACGCTGCCCCGCGACGCCCGGTACGTCCTCCCAGAGGATGTCCCGGTCTGCAGCACCGCCGCCGCACTGGATGCTCGCGCGGCAGGGTTAGGAGTTCACGTGCAGTAGTACTCGCAGTCGGGAAAACAGCAGGGATGGGTTCTCCCCCGCACATCGTACCTGACGAATCCTTCGCGACAGCGCCTGACCAGGCCGAGCCTGCGCAAGGCATAGGCGTCGAGCCCGGCGGCAACGCCGAAGCGGTCGGCCAGGAACTGGGAGAAGGCCACGAGCCTCAGCAGATCTTCGTCGGCGGGACGTAACCGCCCATCCGCACCCTTATACGAGAGGAAAAGGAGCCGGTCACATCCGAGCCCGAGGACGTCGGCGGTATAGTCCTTCACCTGAGCCATTCCATCCCTCAGGAGAAGAATGTTAGCCGTCACCGGGAAGGGGTATCGGGTGGCGCCCGCCAGGACCGCCCTCCATTCCCCCTTTCCCACGGATACCGACAGGGAACTTATGGAGCTGCAGGACGGGATGACATCGGGAAGCGTGGCGTTGGTGGTGATCGTGACGGAAAACCCCTCTGCAGAGGCTATCTCGGTGAACAAACGGATTCCCGGGTGCAGGAAGGGCTCTCCCCCGCCGAGGGCAACAGCATCGAAGCCATCACGCCTGCACCTGGAGAGTACGTCCCGGAACACAGAAAGCTCCATGTAGTCGGCGGAACGGGGTCGGGGGCAATAAGCGCAGGCGAGGTTGCAGTCCGTGGTGACCTCGAGGGAAGCCACCTTCATGGCCACAAAGGCCCCTTCAACTCTTTGACGAGGGCCTCCATCGCCTCGACGGCTTCAGGGGTGTATGTCGAGCGGGCTTCCTCCACGTATCGTTCGAGCCTCTCAAGCAGCGCTGGTATGTGCCACGTGAGGCGCACCAATTCCAGGCAGTACTGGAACCTCTGGTAAAGGTGCTCCACGCTGGCCTCGAGCAACCCGAGCAGGCGCTCGGCGGTGTCATGTCTTACGGACAGGGACAGCAGACACCATCCCGGCAGGTCTTCCGAAGCCACGGCGTCCGGGCGCAGCGTGTCCAACAGGTACTTCGCCACCGCCTGCAGTTCGGAATCCACTCCCTCAAGCAGTTTCCGCCACTTTTCGGTGTGGGACTGTACCCACTTGTGTCCCAGCCGAGACCTCTCGAACTGGGCCGACCCCTTGAAGTCACAGCAAGCTCCGTCGATGAGCCGTCCTCTGTGGTCAAGGATTGGGCGGGGCAGGTCGATGTGCACGTCGGGGAAACTGAGGGTGTCTCTTATGTCCCGGACGTAGTCCTCCCTGCCGGCGACCTTTCCTTCCAACAGGCAGGTATGGGAGAGGCGTAGCCGCAGCCCCTTCTGCTGGTTGATCTTCTCCGTCAGTTCCTCGACCAGGTCTTCGTCCACGGGCTCGAGAGTGGAAAGACACGGGGGCAGGCATCCCGCCTGACCAGGTGTCTCCAGGTGGAAGCCGGCCAGCACGGAGCGCATGGCCGGGGAAACCTCCGCGCAGAAGTCCAGCAACTCCTCAGACAACGTTTGCACTTTCTGCCACGTGAGGTGGCGAAGCGTGTACTCGAAGTTATCACTGAGCTCGATGTAGTAGCCCGGTTCGGAGTGCTCCGCAAGTATCCTCCTTGGCAAGAGTACCACCTACCGGAATACCTGGTCGAGCGGCAGTTGAAAGCCCGGCAGCAGCGGGCTCACCAGCACGGAACCAACGGGGTACACCTGGAGGGTGACCAGGTCCCCTCCTCGGAGGACGGCCACCTCGATGGTACGCCCCTCGGGGTCCACCACCCAGAATTCGCGCACGCCGTATTTGGCATACAGATGGCGCTTGGTTACCCGATCCCATTCCAGCGAGTTCGGCGAGAGGATCTCCACTACCAGATCGGGTGCTCCCTGGATGTTCGCCTCTTTGATGATGCCGAGCCGCTCCCGGGCGACGTAGACAAGGTCTGGCTGGACCACGTTGTGCTCGCTCAGCACCACGTCAAGGGGGGCGTCTAGGATCTCCCCCAGGTCGTGGTCCTCCACCCACGCGTGCAATGCCAGCTCCAGACGGCGGGAGATGCGCTGGTGGGTCGTGCTCGGTGACGGCGTCATCCTCAGGTCCCCCTCCACCAGTTCGTAACGCAGTCCAGCCGGCATCCGGCAGTAATCCTCGTAGGTCAGCTTTGGGCCCCGCAGGTATTCGGGCGCCGTTTGCCTCACCCTGCGCAAGTTTTCCAGAGCCGTCACCCCCCGGGCGGTTCGGCCGAATCCGGTCACGGTAGGCCCTTGGCTCAATCTTACCGGTGGAAACCAGGGCCTGTCAACGGCCCGCCGCGCCCTCTGCCCCTGCGTGCGCCGCCGGTCCCTCCGCCCCGGCTACTTCGCGGATCATGATCAGCCAGGGTCCCTGGGAATCGGTGATCTTTCCCCTGACGGCGAAACCCAGGCTCCCGTAAAGTTGCAGGGCCGCCGTGTTTTCCGGCCGCACCTCCAGACGGACGCGCCGGATGCCCCGCCCCTGAAGCCGGGCCAGGGCTGCTTCCAGGAGACGCCTGCCCACTCCTCTGCACCGGTGATCAGGGGCCACTGCGACGGAAAGTATCTCGCCGCCCCGGTAGGCCACGATGGCGGGTGATACAGCCATGGCGATCTTGTCCCGCAGGAGTCTGATGACCGACCGCCAGGACACCCGATAGCCACCAGAGAGCAGGCGCCAGACGGCTCGGGGGACGTAGGGCGTGGTGAGGGCGGCGCGCACGAGGCCGCCCGGGCCCGTGGCCGCCACGACGTAGCCGACCGGTCCTCCGGGACCCCGGGCTACCAGGAAGAGGTCCCTCTCCACCCTGCTCAGGAAGTAGAACAGGTCGATGAAGGCGACCGGATGCGGTTGCCGGTCGCCACAGTAGTGGCGGATCGAGGCCGGGAAGCCCCGGGCGAAAATGTCTGCCACCCGGGGCACGTCGGCGTCCTCCACCTGGCGCGCGGCGACGTCCATCCTGACTCCCTCCCTCCCCCCTCCCCAGCTTATCACAGCGGTCCGGGGCGTCACAGCCCACCAACCAGGCGCAAGACCCCCTTGCGCAGGCGCGCGCGGGCCGAGGTGCCACGCTCAAGCCCCCGCGCCACCCGTCGCACCCGAGCAGGGTACCCGACCAGGGGTACTCAAGCAGGGCGGACCGGATACCAGGAAGGAATCATTGCGTTGGAATATCATGTATGGGCATGATGTGTATGAATTACGCATGGCTGGAATTGCCCTGGCTGGGAGGTGGGATGCTCATCGCGCTGGTAGCCATAACCCACGTCTACGTGGCGCAACTGGCCGTGGGGGGGGTTCTTCCTGGCGTGGATGGAGCGGCGGGGAGGTGCCGACCTGCGCGGCTACCTGAAGCAGCACTCGCGCTACTTCATCCTCATCACCATGGTGGTGGGCGCCATCACCGGGGTGGGCATCTGGTTCACCATCGGACTGGTCAGCCCGGCGGCAACGTCCATCCTCATCCGCAACTTCGTGTGGGGTTGGGCCATCGAGTGGGTGTTCTTCATCATCGAGGTCACGGCCGCCCTTCTCTATTACTATACCTGGGATCGCGTCGACAGCCGCACTCACCAGTTGTTCGGCTGGAGCTACGCCGTGGCGGCGTGGCTCACCCTGGCGATGATCAACGGTATCGTCAGCTTCATGCTCACTCCGGGCCGGTGGCTGACGACCGGAAGCTTCTGGCACGGGGTGTTCAACCCCTCCTACCTGCCTTCCCTCCTGCTCCGTACCCTGGCCAGCCTGGTCATGGCCGGTCTGTACGCCCTGGTCACGGGTAACCTGCAACGCGACCCCGTGGTGAAGGAGAAGGTGGGGCGGGCGGCCGCCCGCTGGCTCTTCCCCGGGCTGGTGCCCATGCCCCTGGGGGCCGTCTGGTATCTCGACACGGTGCCGGCGGGGGCGCGCCTCATGGTGGCGGGTGGTGCCCCGGCCGCCAGTATCATCTTCGTCCTGGCCATCGGATCGGCCGCCCTTCTCGTCCTGCTCGCGTACCTGGGCCCCTGGCGCCAGCCGCTGGGTGTTTCCGCCGCCCTGGTGGTGACCTTCCTGCTGTTGGGGTTCGTGGCCACAGGGGCGGCCGTGGATGCGGGTGTCTGGCCACGCCTGCTGACGGCCCTCGGTCTGGCGGGATTGAGCGGCTCTCTCTATGCCCTCTGGGTGGCGGGCCGCCACCCCGACCTCCCCGAAACGGGACTGACCCGCCGGACGGCCGCCTGGTGGGCCGTCGCCGCAGGACTGCTGGCCCTGGCCGGCGGTGGCTGGTACTCCCTGACCCTGCCCGGGCCGGTCCCCGCCGCCCTGGGCGCGGGTCCGGCCCGCTGGTTGGGCTGGCTGGCGGCGGCGGGGATCCTTGCGGCGGTGGCATCCGTCCTGGCAGCAGCCGGGCGCATCGGCCATGGGCTCACGGTCGGGCCCGCTTTCTGGCTGGGGACCGCCGCCCTCGTGCTCAGCCTGGGGACGGGTAGCGTGGCCCGCCTCCTGGTGAGGCAGGCCTACCTCGCCCCCCACCTGCAGGCCGCCGCCTGGCAGGTGCAGCCCCAGTGGGATGTGTTCGGGGTCTTCGCGCTGGTGCTGGTCCTGGGGATAGCCTTCGTGGTCTACCTGCTCACGCGGCTGCGGTCGGCAGACACCCGCGCCGTCTGAGGCAGCCACGCCCCTGCCGGGCGGTCCCACGCTTCGCGGCCCTCTCCCTGAAGGAGAGCCGCTTCCTATTTCCGGCTGGCCCGGTCACGGGCCGGCGCAGAGGAGATGGGCTAACGTGTCTCGTCAACGCCGCTGACGCTCGGGGCCAACGCGCTCGCCTCACCTTCCCTGCTCTGGCCACGAATAAATGTTTACAATGGGGCGGCGAGGTGGTAGAATAGGCGTGGTATGAATCTATGTATGGAGGGAGGAATTGGGATGCCCAGGAACAGGCAGGGGCTCACCGAGCGGCAGGAGCGCATCCTGGAGTTCATCCAGCGGTCGCTGGAAGAGCGTGGCTATCCCCCGTCGGTGCGGGAGATCGCGCGCGCCGTGGGGCTCAGGTCGCCGGCGTCGGTGCACACCCAGCTTGACCGCATGGAGAAGATGGGCCTGCTCAAGCGGGGCCGCATGACCTCTCGCGCCCTCGAGGTGTTGGGACCCGGCGCCACCCGGTACCGCGGTAAAGTGGCCATGGTACCCCTGGTGGGCAAGGTGACGGCGGGCGAACCCATCCTGGCGGTGGAGAACATAGAGGATTACGTTCCCCTCCCCCCCGAACTCACCGCCGACGGCAACGTATTCGTGCTCACGGTACGCGGCGACAGCATGATCGGGGCGGGTATCCTGGACGGCGACCGCGTGGTGGTCCGCCAGCAGGAGTCGGCCGACAACGGTGATATCGTAGTGGCCCTCATGGGCGACGAAGCCACCGTTAAGCGTTTCTTCAAGGAGCCGGACGGGGTGCGACTGCAGCCAGAGAACCCGGCTATGTCACCCATTCGCACCAAAGACGTCAAGATACTCGGCAAGGTGATTGGCCTCTATCGCCGCCTGTAGACCCTCTACTGGCCGTATCCGGGCATTCCGCGCCGCATCATGGACCCCCAGGGTTCGGGCAGGGGGACTTCAGGCGGCGGGCCGGATGATGCCGATGGGGGTGCGCTGCACCCCCTGCCCCATCGGGTTGTCCCTCATTACGCTCACCAGCAGGCGCCGGTCAAGCCCGGGGGTGGCACCCAGCACATTGCAGCCGATGTCGTTGGCATCTATGATGGCAGCGGCCACGCGCACGGGGGCGAGCGCGGACGCGATCTGGCGGGCCAGACCGTCGGGATCCCGCGGGGCGAGCACCACGTAGCGGTTGTAAGGGGGCAGCGTGTAGGGTGTGGGGCCGTCGATGGCCGCCACCGCCCGTCCGGCGACGCGGTAGAAGTCACCGCGGCGACCCAGCAGGCGGCCGATTGCTCCTACGACCGCCGCCAGCAGAATGCGGAGCACCCCTACCTCCCGGATGGCCATCTCCATGGTCTCGGGGATGCCGAGGCCTATGCCGTACCCCACCTTGCGTACGAAGCGGCAGAGGAAGCGGGCCAGCGCGCGGGGCCGGATCTGATCGACGGGATAGGCGCGCCCCTGGGCGGCAGCCGCCGCCTTCTGGCCGATGAAGACGATGTCTCCCGGTTGCACGTAGGGTCCCAGGTATCTCTTCATGAGGGCGGGGATTTCGTCCCCCGCCCGGATGACGTGGGTGCGCACCAGCAGGCGGCGGTAGCGCTTGCCTCCGACTTCCACCCATGTGTCCGAGGCAACCCCGCCGTCCTCTATCGTACGCGTATCCTCCTCCACCTGCGCTTCTTCACCCCTTGCACACGCCCTTTGCTGCCGGGCCACATTGGCATCTACCATGACCGCCGCAGGACGCCGCCGCACCGAGCCCCCTGGGCGCGGCCGCCCCGCGGGTCCCCACACCCGCCGTACTCAGCGGATGGGCAGGCGCAGCCGGCCCGCCACCCCGAGCAGCCTGGTCCCGCCGGGCAGCGACGCGATCTCTTCCTTCCTCACCCCACCCGCCAGCAGCACCACCAGCCCGTATACTAGAGCGGCCAGGGTGATCGCCGCCAGCGTCCCCACGTGCCGGCCCCATGGCCAGTAGCCGTCCACCAAAAGGGCTACGGGGGTCATGACCAGCGACCCCACCGTGGGGATGACCAACCAGCCGCG